>NZ_JANHGR010000001.1:300268-600537 GCF_026616205.1 Halolamina litorea | reverse complement strand
GGCGTGCTCTCGGAGGCGTACGGCAACTCTGGGGCGTTCGTGATCGCCGGGGTGTTGGGCCTGTTCGCCGCGTTCGTGGCGTTCGTCGTCCTCCCGAACGTCGAAGGGAGTTCCACGGCCACGACGCGGCTGCGTGATCTCCCGGCGGTCGTTCGCTCGGACGCGCGGGTGTTCGGGATCGGCGCCACCAACTTCTCGGTTCGGCTGCTCTACGCGGGTATCCTGCTCTCGACGGCGGTGCTCTACACCACCGAGAACGGCATCTCCCTGGGGTCGCTCGGCGAGACCGGTGCCAGCGGTATCGTGATGGCCGTCTCGGTGCTCGCGATGTCGGTGACGACGCTGCTCGTCGGCCGACTCTCCGACGGCCTGCCGTCGCGGACCTACACCGTCATCCCGGCGCTGGGCCTGCTCGCCAGCGGGTTCGCGCTGCTCGCGTTCCTCCCCACGGTCGAGGGCACCGTCGCCGGCGTGGCGATGATCGGGATCGGCGTCGGCGGGACCGGCCCGCCGCTGCTGGCCTACCTGGGTGACATCGCACCCGGCGAGGACGTGGGGAAACTCGGCGGCGTCTACAACGTCTTCGGCGACCTCGGCTCGACGATCGGCCCGCTCGTCGCACTCCCGCTGGCGTCGACGGTCGGCATCGGCACGGAGTATCTGGTCTGTGCCGGCCTCGCGCTGCTCACCGCCGGGATGGTGCTGGCGACGCTCGACGGCGACCCCGAGGAGATCCAGTCGGTGGCGGTCGTCACCGGCGACGACTGAGCACGCGCTGGCGGGGCCGTCGGCTCGCCCCAAGCGAGAGCTTAAACACCGAGGCGCGCCCAGTCCCGCCAAGCCATGAGCGATCCCGTCCCCGCGATGGCCGAGCGGGCAGCGGACTGCGCCGACTGCCTGCTCGCCGCCGACTCCGTCGTGCTCGCCTCCCACATCGACGCCGACGGCCTCACTAGCGGCGCCATCGCCGCCACCGCACTGGAGCGGGCCGGGGTCCCATTCGAGACGACCTTCGAGAAGCAGTTGGACGCCGAAGCGATCGATCGCATCGCCGCCACCGAGCACGACGTGGCGCTCTTCACCGACTTCGGGAGCGGCCAACTGGACGACATCGTCCCTCACGAGGACGCCGGCGACTTCACGCCCGTGGTCGCCGACCACCACCAGCCAGCGACCGTCGAGGACGGCGAGGACCCCGACACGGACCTGCACCTGAACCCCCTCCTGTTCGGCATCGACGGCGCCGCGGAACTCTCCGGTGCGGGCGCGACCTACGTCCTCGCCCGCGCGATGGAGACCGACGGCGTCGACAACCGCGACCTCGCCGCGCTCGCCGTCGTCGGCGCCGTGGGCGACATGCAGGACACCGACGGCGGCCTGATCGGCGCCAACGAGGGGGTCGTCGCCGAGGGCGTCGAGGCCGGCGTCCTCGAGGAGGTCACCGACATCTCGCTGTACGGCCGCCAGACCCGCCCGCTGCCGAAGCTTCTGGAGTACGCGAGCGAACTCCGGATCCCGGGCATCTCGGGCGACGAGAACGGGTCGATCCGGTTCCTCTCCGACCTGGACGTGGACCTGCAGGTCGACGGCGACTGGCGTCGGTGGGTCGACCTCTCCTTCGAGGAGCGCCAGACCGTCGCCAGCGCGCTGATGCGTCACGCCATCTCCCGCGGGGTCCCCCCCGAACGGGTCAACAGCGTCACGACGACGACGTACACGCTCACCGCCGAGGCCGTCGGCACCGAACTGCGGGACGTGAGCGAGTTCTCGACGGTGCTCAACGCCACCGCGCGCTACGAGCGTGCCGACGTGGGACTGGCGGTCTGTCTGGGCTACCGTGGCGACGCCCTGGAGGAGGCCCGGAGGTTGCTCCGAACCCACCGTCGGAACCTCTCGGAGGGGCTGGAGTGGGTGAAAAACGAGGGCGTCGAACACGAGGAGCACCTCCAGTGGTTCGACGCCGGGACGCGCATCCGCGAGACCATCGTGGGCATCATCGCCGGCATGGCGCTGGGCGCCGACGGCGTCCGGCGCGACCAGCCCATCGTCGCCTTCGCCGAGGAGAACGCCGAGGAACTGAAGGTCTCCGCGCGGGGCAGCGGCTTCCTCGTTCGGGACGGACTCGACCTCTCGGTCGTGATGTCCGAGGCGTCGGCGGCCGTCGGCGGCGGCGGCGGCGGACACGACGTGGCCGCGGGGGCGACGATCCCCCGCGACGCCCGGGACGCGTTCCTCGAACGCGCCGACGAGATCGTCGGCGAGCAACTGGGGGACTGAGCCCCGGGCATCGGTCCGGCCCCCTTCGGACCCGTACCGGACCGCCCTACCGGACCCGGTGGGCTTAATTCCCCCCGCGAGTCTATGCAGGTACGTATGGTCGATGTCACCGAGACCGGGGTCGACGGCCTCGATGCGATTCTCAACGGGGGCATCGTCGAGAACTCGACGGTGCTGGTGAGTGGCAACCCCGGCACTGGCAAGAGCATCTTCGGGATCCAGTACCTCCACAGCGGCGTCGAGGAGTTCGACGAGAAGGGTATCTACATCTCCTTCGAGGAGAACGCCGAGGACATCCGGCAGGCCGCGGAGTCGATCGGCTTCGACAACTGGGGCGAACTGGTCGAGAACGGTGACATCAAGGTGTACGACAAGTCGACGATGCTCCGCGAGGAGGACTTCAACACCGCCATCGACCACCTGTTACAGGACTTCGCCGGCACCAGCTACGACCGGTTGGTGCTCGACTCGCTGACGATGTTCAGCCTCTTTTTCGACACCGAGAAGGAGAACCGGACCTACCTCCTGAAGTTCTCGGACATCCTCAAGAAGAACGGGCTGACCTCCCTGCTGATCAACGAACAGGGCGCCGTCTTCCCCGAGACCGAGATCGGCCTGGAGAACTTCCTGACCGATGGCAACATCTACTTCATCCAGACGCCGACCGACAACGGCGTGAACCGCTACGTCTGGGTGGCGAAGATGCGCAAACAGGACATCAACACCGACATCTTCCCCATGGAGATCGGCGAGGGCGGGATCACCGTCTACGACCGCGCCGGCGGCTTCTCGATGATGGGCAACGAAGAACAGCCCGGCTTCTAACGCTGGCCGTCCGCCGACATTCGACGCCAGACCTCGTCCAACGTGTTGGCGACCTCGGAACGCCGCTCGACCTCAACGCTCAGGCCGTCCCGGAAGTCGACGGTGAGTTCTTCGACCGAGCGCCGGTACACCCTGATCCGGCGGTGCTCCTCCGAAAGGGGCCGGTCGTGGAGTTCGAGCAGGTCCGCCTCGGTGAGTTCCTCGATACGCCGGTAGCAGGTGGCGATCGGCACGCCGAGTTCGTCCGATAGCTCCTGTGCGGACTTGGGTTCACTCGCGGCTTCGAGGATCTCCGGGTTGTACTTGTGGCCAAGCACCTCGATGATCTCGTCCGCGGCCATTCGTTATCGCAGATGAGACCGGGTCGCAAAAACGTACCGCCATCCGAGAGGAACGGCGAACGGGGCCGAGGGGCCCTGTCGGTGCCGGGGAGCGGCCGTGACCGCCGGGCTACTCCTCGGTGATCGTGCGGTCGTCGGCGTCGAGTTCGCCGCGGTAGATCTTCGAGCCGTCCTGAGCGACCTGCCGGGCGAGTACGGCACACTTGATCCGCATCGGCGACACGTCGACGCCGAGGAGGTCGACGATGTCGTCGGTGTCCATCGCCTGTAGCTCGTCGATGCTCTTGCCGGGGAGTTCCTTGGTCAACAGCGACGCCGCCGCCTGCGAGATCGCACAGCCGTCGCCAACGAAGGAGACCTGCTCGATGGTGTCGTCGTCGTCGGCCAGCGTCACGTCGACCTGGATCGTGTCGCCACACGAGGGGTTCTCCCCCACGTGCGAGAAGTCGGGGTCGGAAAGCTCCCCGTAGTTGCGCGGGTTCTTGTAGTGGTCGAGGATCTGCTGGCGGTACATGTCGCCACTCATGTCCCGAAACAGGTGGTTTCGGCGGAAAAGGGTTCCGGGGTCGGCAGTCCGGTCGGCGCCGCCTCAGGCGAACAGCTGTCGGGCCGTGTCGACGGCCTCGATCAGTTCGTCGATCTCGTCGGTCGTGTTGTAGAGGTAGAACGACGCTCGCGTCGACGCCGGCACGTCGAGCACGTCGTGCAGCGGCTGGGTACAGTGGTCGCCGGCGCGGACGGCGACGCCGTGGTCGTCGAGGATCGAGGAGAGGTCGTGTGCGTGGACACCCTCGAGGTTGAAGCTCACCAGCCCCCCGCGGTCGGTCTCGGGGCCGTATATCTCGATGTCGTCGAACTCGTTCAGCCGCTCGTAGGCGTAGCTCGCGAGCTCCCACTCGCGGCGCTCGATCGCTTCCATCCCCACGTCTTCGAGGTAGTCGATCGCCGCCGTCAGGCCGATCGCCTCGGCGATCGGCGGGGTTCCGGCCTCGAACTTCCAGGGCAGGTCCTCCCACGTTGCGCCCTCGAACTCGACGCGGCGGATCATCGAGCCGCCGACGAGGAACGGCGGGAGGTCCTCCAGCAGGTCGCGCTTGCCGTAGAGGACGCCGATCCCCGTCGGTCCGAGCATCTTGTGGCCCGAGAAGGCGTAGAAGTCGGCATCGATCTCGGCGACGTCGACGGGGCGGGTCGGCACCGCCTGTGCGCCGTCGATAAACGAGAGCGCGCCGTGTTCGTGAGCGATCTCCGTGATCTCGGTGACGGGGTTGACCGTGCCGAGCGTGTTCGAGACGTGGACCGCACTCACCATCGCGGTGTCGTCGTCGACCTTCGCGCGGAAGTCGTCCATGTCTAGTCGGCCGTCGTCGTCGATCTCGACGTAGCGGACCTCCGCACCCTGTTTCTCACAGAGCTGTTGCCACGTCACCAGCGAGGCGTGGTGCTCCATCTGCGTGGTGACGACGTTCTGGCCGGGCTCGAGTTCGGTCAGGCCCCACGTGTAGGCGAGGAGGTTGAACGCCTCGGTGGTGTTCTTGGTGAAGACGATCTCCTCGCGCCCGTCGGCGCCGATGAACTCGGCGACTCGGTCGTGGGCCTGTTCGTAGGCCACGGAGGCCTCCTGACTCAGGCTGTGGATGCCGCGGTGGACGTTCGAGTTGTACTCGTAGTAGTACTCGGTCATCGCCTCCACGACCTGCCGGGGGGTGTGGCTCGTCGCGGCGTTGTCGAGGTAGTACAGCGGCTTGTCGTCGCCCTCGTCGGGACCGGGCACGGTCACGTCACCGCCGATCTTCCGGTCGAGGATCGGGAAGTCCTCGCGGATGGCCTCCACGTCGAGGCCGCTCACGTCGGATGTAGCCATTGCCGGATACAGGGGTTCGAGGGGCAAGGGGGCTTCGGTAGTGGGGGAACGACGCGTGGCCGGGAGCAGGATTCCCAATCAATATAGTGTCCATCTGTGGCAATCCCCCATCAGTATAGCCGGTGGGAGGATAGCCCGTCGGCCCTTTTGTTGTTTTACAGGGAGACGTTCAGCCGACCCGAACGCGTTGTCACACCCACGACTTAGCATTCCGGCACCGCTCCCGGCTGACCGTTGCCCCGCTCGTCCCACACGGGCGGGCTTCCTCCCGCCGTTCTACACCGCCTAGCGCCACGCTCGCCTCGCGTAC
This sequence comes from Halolamina litorea, assembly GCF_026616205.1. Classification (NCBI taxonomy): domain Archaea; kingdom Methanobacteriati; phylum Methanobacteriota; class Halobacteria; order Halobacteriales; family Haloferacaceae; genus Halolamina; species Halolamina litorea. Next base: position 594,920 of record NZ_JANHGR010000001.1, on the reverse strand, counting down.
CGCTTGTCGTGAGTGGCGAGCGAGCCAAACAGAACCGAGCAGTGCCGGCCGAAATCGGCCATCGGCCACGACCCTATATCTGCAACAGTTGCGCGTGGCGGGTCTCGCCGACCTCGAGCACCGTCGCCTCGTCGATGAGGCCGGCTTCGACGGCGACGCCGACGGACTCCTCGCCGACGAGGTTGGCCACGGACGCCCGTCGAAGCCCGGCGACGACGGCGTCGGCGTCGGCCTCGACGGCGTTCTCGCCCCCGTAGAACGACTCCTCGACGGTCAGGGAGATCTCGCCGCTCTCGAACGTCTCCCCGAGCAGGCCGGGATCACAGACGGAGACCAGCAGGCCCCGCTCGGTCTGTCGTTCGCGGAGGAGCATCTAGAACTCCTCGACCATCTGCTGTTCGGCCTCCTCGCGCATCTCCTCGGCGCGCTGTCGCACCTCCTCGGCTTCCTCCTCGCGGCCGACCTCCTCCAGTGCCCGGACCTTCTCCTCGAGCACTTCGGCGTTCCCCATCCCGAGTCGCTGGGCGTTCTCGAAGCAGTCGACGGCGTCCTCGGCTAGCCCGCGTTCGAGCAGGAAGAACCCGCGGTTGTACCACGCTTGGGCGAACCGGGGGTCGATTTCGACGGCGTTCTCGGCGTGGCGCAGCGCCTCCTCGCTCTGGCCGAACTCCCAGAGCGCGTAGGCGAGGTTCGTCTCGGCGGTGGCGGCGTGCTCGGAGTCGTCGTCGATGTCGATGGCCTCCTTGTACGCGCCGATGGCGGCGTCGTACTCCTCCAGCTCCGCGTGGGCGGCGCCCTTGTTGACCCACGCCTCCTGTTCCTTGCTCGGGTCCTCGGCGAACTGGGCGGCGCGCTCGAACGTCTCGGTCGCCTCCTCGAAGCGGTTGATCCGGGTGTAGGAGACGCCGACGTCGATGAGTTGGTCGGTGTCGACCTCGTCCTTGGCGATGTTTCGTTCGTCGAGCAGGTCCGACAGCACCCGTGTGTCCACGGGGTCGACCTTCGCGGGGTCGACTTTCAGCTCCGGCGGGTCGAGGTCGAACTCCTCGAACTCGTCGGGGAGCCCCTGCCCCTCCGAGAACTGGTGGTCACGGTCCTCACGGGGGTTATCACTCATTACCCGCGGTTCGTCGTCGTCGGGGGTAAGGGTTACGCGTCCGGCCCCAACGTTTAGCGCCCGTCGGGACCTGTAGCGCGTATGCGACTGTTCTTCGCCATCGACCTCCCCGAAGGACTCACGCAGCCGTTCGCCGCCCTGCAGGACGACCTCTGCGGTGCCGACGGACTGCGATTCACCGACCCCACACAGGCCCACCTGACGATGAAGTTCCTCGGCGACGTGCCCGAGGAGGAAGCCGGGAACGGCGAGCGAGGCGACGGCGGCCCGACCGTCGCCGACGCGAAAGCCGCCGGCGCCGCCGCCGTCGATGCGGCTGATCTGCCGCCGTTCGAGGTCGAAGTCGGCGGCCTCGGGGCGTTCCCCTCCGAGGAGTACATCTCGGTGGTGTGGGCCGGCGTCCGCGACGGTGCCGCAGACCTCGAAGCGCTCGCGGCCACACTCGAAACCGAGGCGACCGACCGCGGCTTCGACGCCGCCGAGAAAGAGTTCACACCGCACGTCACCCTCGCGCGGATGGACGACGCGCGCGGGAAGGACCTCGTACAGGACTACCTCCGGAACACCGACCCGACGGTCGGGCGCTTCAGGGTCGACGAACTGCGACTCGAGCGCTCGGTGCTGACCGACGAGGGCGCTGACTACCGGACTGTCGCGCGCTTTCCGCTCTGACCCGCACGCCGGCGCCGCCGGGCCGTGCGAACTTCTGTCCTTACGCACGCAACAGTTATCTCCTCCCCGAGCGGATACTGAGCTATGGAACTCCCCAAGATTCAGCAGTACGCGGGCGGCCGGACCGTCGACGCCGACATCGCCGCCGAACAGCTTCGGGCGCGCTACGCGGCGCTCCGGGCCCGGGCGGCCGAGAGTGAGGAGGCCGCCGTCGCGCGCCACCAGATCGCCGAACGCACCCTCGACCTGACCGAGGAGTACTTCCCCGCGGAAGTGGCCGCGCGGCGTCGCCGCGTCGCCGCTGCCGGGTTCGCGGCCGGCCTCGTCGTCGGCGGCGTGATCGGCTCTCGACTCCGCCGCTGACCGGCGTAATCGACCCCACAGTGTTCCGGCGAATCACGGTTTCCCGGTCCGGTACGGTTTTCGGCGCCCGCACCCCAGTCGGCCCATGATCGACGTTCCGCTCACCGGCGAGGCCGAAGCGATCGCACGTCAGCGCTACGAGGCCGCACAGCGCCGCTGCGACCGCGAGGCGTCCACGCCCGACGAGTACGCCCGGCGCGCGCAGGCCGGCGTCGGCGTCGGTACCTTCGCGCTCGCGTTCGACGGCTTCGAGGCCGCCCACGACGCCTTCGGCCGCGCCGCCGACGACTACCGCGAGAGCGTCGAAGCCAGGATCGCCGACCCCGCGGGCACGGACTACGCGGCGATCCCGCTGCACGCCTGGCGCGGCACGTACGCGGCTCTGCTCTCGGCAGATCCCGGCCGCGTCCGCGCGATGGCCGACACCGTCGCGATGGTCGACCAGCAGCCCGAGCCCGGCGTCCTACTCGACGACCACCCGTACCACTACGCCCGAGCGGTCGCCGCCGCGGCCGCCGGCGACGACGAGGACGCCCGCGAGGCGCTGGCCGGGACGGCTCCGAACAACGAGTGGGCCGAATCTTCCACGGCTGCCCTCCGTTCCGCCGTCGAAGGCGACCGAGCGGCGTTCGAGCCTGCGCTGAACCACCTGATCGAGGCCGCCCACGAGCGCGCCGAGAGCGGCAGCGAGATGGACGTGCGAGCGATGGTGTTCGCCCCCGAACCGACGGCGCTGGCGCTGATCGCGTGGCAGCGAAAGATGGGCTACGACCCTGGAAGCCGGCTGGTCCCCTCCGCGTTCCTCTGGCAGACGCTCCCGAAACTCCGGAACTGAACCCGGTAGGCGAAGCCGGGTTACTCGAAGTCGGCGGCGTCCACCGCCTCGAAGGCGGTCTCACAGGGCGGACCGTCGGCGAACTCGAAGGCGACCCCGCCGTCGGCGTCGAGGGCGAGCACGGCCGCCGAAACCGTCCCGTAGCCGTTTTCGTGGACACAGACGCCGTACTCGTGATCTCCGAGAACCGCCTTCGCGCGGTCGAGCCACTCCGTGCTGCTCTCCTCTGGGTGGGCGAGGAGTTCGGTCCGGACCGCGGCGGCGTCGGCGGCCTGTTCCTGCCCGCGCTCGGCCTCCCCGACCGGAATCGCGGGCGCGTCGCTGGCGCCGACGTTGACGATGACGTGGACGCCCGGCTCCAGTTCGCGGGTCAGGAGGCGGCCGTCCCACTCCAGCAGGTAGGCCGCATCGGCGTCGGCGAGCACGAGGTTGAACCCCGCGTACTCGGCCTCGGCGACCTCTTCCTCGACCAGTGCCAGTGCTGCCTCGGCGGAGGGCTGTTCGAGGGCGTCACGGACGAGCAGCCCCCGGGAGCGCTCGCCGGCGAGGTCGGCGTCGGTCCAGCGGTTGGTGATCCCCACGAACAGCCCCGACTCGTTGTATCCCAGCCACGTGCCGCCGGCTTCGGCGTCACGCGGGGCGATCACGGTCGGGTCGTCGTTGATCCGGGCGGGTGGCTCGGAGGGCCGGTCACGTCGTTCGTCGCGGTTGGCGGCGACGGCGACGGGAGCGTCGTCCAAGACCTGCCACGCGAGCGTCAGCGTACACACGGGGCGACGTACGCGCGGCGGACGTTTAAGCCCCCTGCGCGCGACCGGTCAGTGATGCTCGAAGGCGTCAACGTCGCGCTCGGAGTCACGGGCAGCATCGCCGCCGTGAAAGTCGTGGAGTTGGCCCACGAACTCCGTCGACAGGGTGCGGCGGTGCGTGGTGTCCTCAGCGAGGGCGCACAGGGGATCGTTCACCCGTGGGCCGTCGAGTTCGCCACGGCCCACGAGCCGATCACCGAACTCACGGGCCGGGTCGAACACGTCGAACTCTGTGGCCGCGATGGCTGGGCGGACGTGCTCCTGATCGCCCCCTGCACCGCCAACACCGTCGGGAAGATCGCTGCAGCGGTCGACGACACGCCGGTGACGACGACGGCGACGACCGCCCTCGGCGCGGACGTGCCGGTCGTCATCGCGCCGGCGATGCACGAACCGATGTACGATCACCCGGGCGTGCTGGACGCCATCGAGACCGTCGAGTCGTGGGGCGTCGAGTTCGTCGACCCCCGTATCGAGGAGGGGAAAGCGAAGATCGCCACCGAGGAGGCCATTGTCACCGAAACCGCTCGCGCGGCCGCCGATAACCCCCTCGACGGTGACCACGTCGTCGTCACCTCCGGCGCGACGAGCGAGCCGATCGACCCGATCCGGGTGCTCACCAACCGCGCGTCGGGGAAGACCGGGCGGGCGATCGCCCGGGGCTGCCACGTCCTCGGCGCCGACGTGACGCTGGTCCACGACGGCGACGACGTGCCGTACGCCGACGTACACCAGGTCGAGAGTGCCGCGGAGATGCTCGATGCGGTGCTCGACGCCGCCGAGGGCGGCGCCGACGCGCTGATCTCGGCGGCGGCGATCTCGGACTTCACCGTCGACGCCGCCCCGGAGAAGCTGAAGTCCGGCGAGGAGCGAACCCTCCCTCTGACGCCCGCGCCGAAGCTCATCGACGCCGTCCGTGAGGCCCACCCGACGCTCCCGATCGTCGGGTTCAAAGCCGAGACGGCGGGGGGCCACGAGGCGCTCGTCTCGGAGGCCCGGCGGATTCAGGATCGATCGGACCTCGCGTTCGTCGTCGCCAACGACGCGAGCGTGATGGGCGACGACGAGACGCGGGTGCTGTTCGTCCGGAACGGCGGCTACACGGAGTTCACCGGGAGCAAGACCGCCCTCGGCCTGCAGGTCGCCCAGGAACTGGCGGCGGAGTTGGGGAGCGAATAGGGACGGTCGCTACTGCCGGCGTCCGCCGTGGCCGATGCCGGCTCACTAGTGCCGGCGTCCGCCGTGCCCCGGATAGTCGCGCTCGAACCGATCCCCGATCTCCTCGCCGGAGACCGCCACGATCACGGGGCGACCGTGCGGGCAGGCGTAGGGGTTCTCACAGCCGTCCAGCGCCGACAGCAGGTCGCTCACCGACCCCTCGGTGAGCGAGGTGTTGCCCGTCACCGACGGGTAACACGCGAGGTCGGCGAGCAGGTCGTCGACGGCGTCCTCGACGGGCGCACCGCCGTCCTCTTGGGTGACGAACGCCGAGAGCACGTCCCGCAGCAGTTCGGGGTCGAGCGTCGTCGAGAACACCGTCGGCACGGCCGTCACCTCGACTGTGCGATCACCCGCCCGATGAGCCTCGAACCCGATATCGCCGAGCGCGTCGACGTAGCGCTCGAACAGTTCGGCCTCGCGGGCGGTGAGTTCCAGACCGACCGGTTCGGCGAGGCTCTGACTCGCCATCCCGTCGGCGAACGCGCGCTGGAGGCGCTCGTAGTTCACCCGCTCGTCGGCGGCGTGCTGGTCGATCAACACCAGCCCGTCGTCGCTCTCGGCGACGACGTAGGTGTCGTGAAGCTGTCCGAGCACCCGCAGCGACGGCAGCGAGTCGAACTCCCCACCCGCCTCGGCGGTGCCCCCGCCGAGCGCCTGCTGGGTCGCCGTTGAGAACGACCGCTCGCGGTCCGCGGACCGCTCCCGATTCGGGGCCGAGGACTCGTCCGTTCGGCTCGGCTCGGGCGTAGAGGGTGACGACGGCGACGGCGACGACGATAGACTGGGGCCCGACCCATCGTCGCCGGGCGTGTCGGCCTCGGTGTCGTCAGTCGGCGTCGAACCCCCGGAATCGCCCGTTCGGGTCGAACTCGGTCGTCCCGTGGGCGAACGGCTCGATCCACCGGAGAGGTCGACCGTCCAGTCGTCCGCCTCGTCGTCGGCGTCGGGCGGGTCGGTGGACGGCGACGCCGCCACCGAGGTCGGTTCGTCGTCTGCGTCGTCAGCGTCGGGGTCAGCGTCGTCGCTCCAGTCGTCGATCGCCGTGTCGGTCGCGCCGTCCGGCGACGTCTCGTCGGACAGCCCGGAGTCGGGGACACCGAGCCCGGATCGCTTCTCCGTCGTCGTTCGCCGCTCCGTCCGGCGCTCGTCGACGCCGCTCGCTTCCTCGTGAGCGGTATCGGCGCCGCCGACGACCTCGTCGGTCTCGCTTCCGGGGCGGATCGGTGTCTCGTCGGCCTGTGAGCGCCCGCGGGGGGCCGAGGTTCGGATCAGGCCCTCCGCGAGTAGCGCCTCCTCAACTGCCTCGCTGACGGCCCCGCGCACGCCCGCCTCGTCGTCGAATCGGACCTCCATCTTCCGCGGGTGGACGTTCACGTCGACCGTCGCAGGGTCGAGTTCGACGAACAGCACGGCGAAGGGGTAGCGGTCCGGCGCCAACTGCCCGCCGTAGGCGTCGAGGACGGCCTCACGGAGCGCAGAGGCCGTGACGTAGCGGTCGTTGACGAACGTCGAGAGGTACTCCCGGCCAGCGCGGGTGGTCTCCGGGTGGGAGACGAGCCCCTGCACCGAGAGGACGGGGGCGTCGATCTCGGTAGCGTCCGCCTCCACTCCGGCCTCCTCGGCGCGCCACTCCACGTCGACCATCGACTCCGCGACCTCGCGACCGTACGTCGAGAGCACCGTCGAGCGGAGGTTCCCGGTGCCGTCGGTGGCGAACACCTCGCGGCCGTCGTGTTCGAGCGAGACGGCGACGTCGGGGTTGGCCAGCGCGTACTGCGTGACGACAGTGTTGACGTGGTCGAACTCCGTGGCGTCGGTCTTGAGGAACTTCCGCCGCGCGGGGACGTTGTAGAACAGGTCCTCGACCTCGACGACGGTTCCCTCGGGACAGCCAGCGGGCGAGGGGTCGCCGATGTCGCCGCCGGCGACGGTGAGTTCGTGGCCCACCTCGCCGCCGCGGGGCTTCGACCGGACCGTCGTCCGCGAGACGGCGCCGATGGCCGCCAGCGCCTCGCCGCGGAAGCCGAGCGTGCCCACGCCGGCTTCGAGGTCGCCGATGTCGCCGATCTTCGAAGTGTGGTGGTCCCGGACCGCCAGATCGAGTTCGGCGGCGGTCATGCCGACCCCGTCGTCGCGCACGCGGACCCCGTCCTTGCCGCCCCGGTCGACGGCGACGCTGACGCGGGAGGCGTCGGCGTCGATGGCGTTCTCGACCAGTTCCTTGACGACTGAGGCGGGTCGTTCGACGACTTCGCCGGCGGCGATGCGCTTGACGGTCGCGTCGTCGAGTGCAGCGATGCTCGGTCCGTCATCCGTGGCGTTCGTGTCGTCGGCGTCGTCCGCGCTCCCGCCGTCGTTCCGCTTCTCACCCATCGTCAGAGCAGCCCCGCACGCTCGATGGCGCGCTTCTGGGTGGTGTTGAGGTCGCGCTCGATGGCTTCGGTCGGTTCGACCCAGACCGCCCGGACGTGGTCGCCGGCCAGCGTCGCCGCCTCGGTCGGGCTGTGAGCGCGGTAGATGGCGGCGAAGGCGCCGCCCTCCTCGATCTCCCACGCGGTGTTCAGGACCGGGCCGTCGACGGTCGCGTCGAGCCCGGTGGTCCCGCGGATCGCGCGCTTCAGGCCGGTGATGGGGTTCTCGCCGACGCGGAGTTGGCCGCCGGGGAACTCCCAGACGCCGTTGGCGTTCTCGAGCAGCAGCAGGCGGTCGTTCGGGCCGAGCAGCACCGCCTTCTGGGTGACGGCGAAGCTGTCGGTCACGCCGACCCCTCCGCGTCGACTGACTGTCCGTTCATATCGGGGACACACACCCCGTCCCAAAGAACGATGCGCTCATTGGGCCGTCGACACGCGTCGTCGAGACCGCCGAAAGCGCGCCGGCCCCAGCGGTGTTTCGAGCCAGAGGGGACCGCGCTAGCCGGTCACTGCGTCCATGTCGCGACCGTGCTCACGCTCGATCCCATGCCCGCACTCACTTCGTACTTGACAGCGAGGTCGCTCTCCGCGTACTCCGTCGGCACCTCGTAGAAGCTCCAGCCGGCCAGCTCCGCCTGCTCATCGAGGTCGCCCTCGATCGGCTCGTACCAATCCTCTCGGATCGAATCGTCGACGTACGTGCTACTGCCGACGCTGTTGCCCTCGGCGACGATGCTGAAGTCACTGGTCGATGGCGTCGACGTGTAGTCGCCGTCGTTGCGCTGCGTGAAGCGGAACTGCACTGCAACGTACTTGTTGCCGTCGTCGGGCTGTGCCTCCTGAACCTCGTCTTCCCAGTCGTCGTAGACAGTGACGGTGTCCTGTACCCGAAGGTCCGAGACGACGATGTTCGCGTTGCTGCTGGACTTGAGCCGGTCGCCCATCGAGAGGTCCGCCCCTTGGAAGTCGACCTGCCACTCGTTGCTGAACGGCTGGAGCCGATACGTGTGCTGGCGGTTGTAAACCGAGAAGCTAGTGAGCGTGACCTCCGTCGACTCACCCGCCTCGATCTGGCGTTCGACCACGCCCCCGGTTCCCCGGTCGATATCCAGATTCGCGTGGGTCGTCGCTGTCGAAAGCTGTGCCCACGTCCCGTCAGCGTCCCACTGAGCCACCCCTCGGAGTGTGCCGGCCGCGTCGCCCTCGTTCGCGACCGTCGCCGTGAGCTCGTAGTCTCGGCCGAGCGCTGTCGTGTCGGGTGCGTCGATCGACTGAAGCGTCAGTTCCGGGAGCGAACGTTGGTCACCGTCGTGCTCGGCAGTCCAGACCCGTTCGGGAAGGGTCCCGGTTTTGTCGGCCTGACCGGTAATCTCGATCGTCCCGCGTGCCGTTTCGCGCGGGACTTTCGCGAGGTAGTAGCCTGTCACCGACTCGCTCGGGGAGATTTCCGGCAGCCCGCCGCTGTAAAACCGACTGCTGGAGCGGCCCAAGACCGACCGGGGGGAGCCCTCGCCGTCGCCGTACCACTCAGCGTCGTTGATGCCTATCGTGCCTCTCGCAGCGGTGGTCGTCGACGTCCCCGTGTTCTCGACGGTGACGGTTACGACCGCGAGGACGTGACCCGACGGCGCCCCGAACGCGCCGACCTCTTCGTAGGTCGAAAGCCCACTCGATCGGGACGTGGGGTAGAAAACCGACTCCTGAACGGCCACGTCATCGACCGTCACGGCCAGATCCTCACCGAGGGCGAGCGTCTCGCCGACGCCGGCCGTCTCCGGGGCGGGCCGAACCGTGACCGAGGCGTCCGCGTCGGCGAGACCGAACTCGTAGTCGTCCACCGTATCGAACGCCGGGGCGGAGACCTCCGTTTCACCGGTCTCGCCCGGGGGAACGTCCGAGATAGTGAACGACGCCTCGAACGAGGTCGTCCCATCCGAGCCGTCCTCCGTCCCTTGGCTTTCTGTCACGAGCTGAACGGTCCCTTCGTAGCTCCCGGTCTCGCCGCCGACGTTCGTCGCCGCCGCCGTGAGCGAGAACTCCGAACCGACGGTCACACTGCTGGGGGCAGCCAGCGTGACTTCCTCGAACTCGGCGGGCCCGGTCGGCGTCGCCGTGTCCCCCGATTCGCTATCGTCGGACGGTCCATCCGTTGCACTACTGTCCCCATCGTCGCCAGTGAGAGAACTACAGCCGGCTAAGACAGTCGACAGTCCAACGGTTCCAGTAAAGAGAAGCTGTCGTCGCTTCATCAGTTGGCCCCAAGAACCCACCCTAAATATAACCTGTTGTGTCGACATAAACCGCGACCGCAGATGCCCCGGCCGCCGCTTCCGACCCGTCAATCCTCTTTCAGGCGTTGCTGTAACTCCTGCAACCGCTGAGAGAGTTCGATCGGGGGGGTGCTGTTTACGTCCATCTCTCGGAGTTCACGAACCGCATCGCGTTCGGCCTCGGTCAATCGGTCGTCGCCGTCTGCCTGCGTAGCGCCGGCCTGCTCCCCAGACGGTGGGGCTTCGTTCTGGATTTCTGCCTGCTCAAGGTCGAAGACGACCTGCCGGGAGCCAGAATCGCCGCTCTTCACGTCGATGGCTTTGTCCTGCTGGAGTCGGTCGAGGATCTCGTCCGCTCGATCGGTCACTGGGCTGGGGACGCCCGCGAGTTCGGCGACGTTGATACCGTAGGAACGATCGGCCGCGCCCTCCTTGACCGTCCGCAGGAACGTCACGTCATCGCCCTGTTTCTTGGCGTCGACGTGGACGTTCGCGACGCCGTCGAGGTGGTCGCCGAGCGCGGTCAGTTCGTGGTAGTGTGTCGCAAAGAGTACTTTGGGGCCGGCAGGGGTCCCCTCCGTGCGCGGGTCGTTGCCCCGATGGAGATACTCCGTGGCGGCCCACGCGATCGAGATGCCGTCGTAGGTCGCGGTCCCGCGGCCCACCTCGTCCAGAATGACCAGCGAGTCCTCCGTCGCGGAGTGGAGGATGTTGCTCAGTTCCTGCATCTCGACCATGAACGTCGAGCGCCCCTGTGCGAGTTCGTCCAGCGCCCCGACGCGGGTGTAGATGCCGTCGACGAGGCCGACCTCGGCGGATCGGGCGGGGACGAAGCTCCCGGCTTGCGCGAGCAGGGTGATGAGCGCCGCCTGGCGCATGTACGTTGACTTCCCGCTCATGTTCGGCCCGGTGACGATCAGGAACCGCCGGTCGCGGTCGAGGTGGAGGTCGTTCGGGACGAACTCCGTGGTGGTCTCGACGACGGGGTGCCGGCCGGCTTCGACGCGCAGCGCGTCGCCGTCGGTGAGTTCGGGGCGTGTCCAGTCGTTCCGGGCGGCGTGATCCGCCAGCGAGGCCAGCGCGTCCACCTCGGCGATGGCGCGGCCGGCGTCCTGCAGGAGTTCGGCGTGGTCGGCGACGCGCTCGCGGAGGTCCTCGAACAGTTCGTACTCCAGTTCCCCGCGGGCCTCCTCGACTCGCATGATCTCGCGTTCCTTCTCCTCCAGTTCCTCGGTGACGAACCGTTTGGAGTTCTTGAGCGTCTTCACCTCGCGGTAGTGTTCGGGCACTTGGTCGGCGACGCTCTTGCCGACCTGGATGTAGTAGCCGTCGGTCTTGTTCCGGTCGACGGTGACGTGGGAGAGGCCGTGTTGCTGCTTCTCCCGATCCGCGAGCGTGTCGAGGAACTGTTCGAGTTCCTCGTGGCGTTCGATCAGTTCGTCCAGTTCCTCGTCGTAGCCCTCCCGGAAGATGCCCCCCTGTGTGACCGTCTTCGGCGGGTCGGGCCGGAGCGCCGTCGCGAGTTCCTCACGGAGCGCCGCGGCAGCGCCCCGGTCGGGCTTTTCGAGCACCGCGGGGAGCGGGGAGTTCGAGAGCGGCGTGCCGTCGATGGCGTCGGCGAGCGCCGGGAGCACGCCGAGAGTGTCCTGCACCGAGCGTAGGTCGCCGGCGTCGGCCGACCCGGAGGCGGCGCGGGAGGCCAGCCGCTCGAGGTCGTAGGCGTCGTCGAGACAGTCCCGCAGCGCTTCCCGGGCCAGCGCGGCGCTGGCGAGCGCCTCGACGGCGTCGTGGCGGCGAGTCAGGAGTTCGCGGTCGCGGCGCGGCCGAGTGAGCCACTCCCGGAGCAGCCGTCGGCCGGGCGAGGAGACGGTGGCGTCGACGGTGTCGAACAGCGAGCCGTCGCTGCCCCCCTGCATCGTCTCGACCAGTTCGAGGTTGCGCTGGGTTGTCGCGTCCAGATCGAGGTGGTCGTCCGGGCGGTAGTGCTGGAGTCGGCTCATCGCCGCGTCGACGCCGAGGCCGGTCTCCTCGACGTACGCGAGGACGGCGCCGGCGGCTTGAACTGCGGGGGAGTCGCTGTCGAGGCCGACGCTCTCCAGCGTGGACTCGCCGAACCGGTCACGAACGCGATGGCGCGCGCGGCCGGGCCCGAACTCGTCGCTCGGCCGGAGCGTGTGGGTGGCGTCGAGGCGCTCGCCGAGTCGGCTGAGGAGGGCGTCGTCGTTACGAACGGCGGGACCGGGAAGCAGTTCGGAGGGGGCGAAGCGGTAGAGTTCGGCGCTCGCGGCGTCGGCGTCGTCGACGGCCGTGACGAGGAAGCGGCCCGTGGTGATGTCGGCGAACGCGAGGCCGTACTCGCCGGTGTCACCCTCGACAACTGCGGCGAGGTACTGAGCGTCGTCGTCGGTGGTCTCGACGAGGGTTCCGGGGGACGCGAGGCGGGTGATCTCGCGGTACTTCGAGCCGTCGTCGGCGTCGAACTGGTCGGCGACGGCGACGCGGTAGCCGCGCTCGACCAGCGCGGTCAGGTAGGGGGTGAGCTCCGAGAGCGGGACGCCCGCCATCGGGTAGGAGGAGCCGTGGGAGGACTTCTGGGAGACGGTGAGGTCGAGTTCGTCGGCGACGGTCTCGGCGTCGTCGGCGAACAGTTCGTAGAAGTCCCCACACTGCATCATCAGGAGATCCGCGTCGGTCTCGGATTTGAGGGAGAGGAACTCCCCGACGATACCCTGCGACATGGACTGCCCTCGGCGGGTCGGCGGCTAAAGCCCTGCGGGTCGGCGCGTGTGGGTCGCGGGCGCCGAGGAGCGCCACGGCTCGCGGGTCGGTGTCTCGACGATAAAGTCCGCCGTGGGTGAACGGCCACGTCTGGCCGACCACACGGCGATGCGCGCATCGCCGCGGTGCCCCCCCGATAAGGCCCCTACCCCGAACCGGGGCGGCATCGCGACAGCCGAGCTAACGGAAGCAAAGTATAAGTGTTTCGTGGGAACCGGACGGCCGCTCAGCCCTCGATCAGCCGTTCGAGCTGCTCGGGCGGCACCGCACCGCGGGCCGCGTGCCCGTCGGCGGCGAACGTCGGCACGCCGGTCACGCCGCGGTCGCGAGCCTCCTGGAACTGCGCTTCGAGGCGGTCGGCCCACTCCTCGTCGATGGCGGCCTCCCGGATCTCCGCGCCGTCGAGGCCGACCGACTCGGCCACGTCGGCGATCACGTCGAGGTCGCCGATATCGCGGTGGTCGTCCCAGAACGCCTCGAACAGCGCGTCGTCGAACGCCGCGAACCGCTCGGGGTGCTCCTCGCGCACGTAGAAGGCGGCCTGCTGGGCGTCCCACGAGTCGGTGTCGGGCACCGCGTCGATGTCGGTGTCGACGCCGTACTTCTCGCTGAGGCGCTCGACGTTTTCCCGGACGCGGTCGAAGTACTCCTCGTCTTTCCCGTCGTCGGCCTCCGCTTCGATCTCGCGGTTCTCGTCGCGGCGGTAGCCACGGAGGTCGAAGGGATGCCACTCGACGTCGAGGGGCGCCTCGCGGCCCTCGCGGTACTGTTCGAGGGAGGCACGCCCGAGGTGACAGAACGGGCAGACGTAGTCCGAGAACACCACCACTTCGTCGGCGTCGTCGCCTCCGGCGTCGAAGACGTCGTCGGTCTCGACGACGCCGTCGGAGTCAGTCATACAGCAGTCCATGAAACACGCGGTGAAAAGCTCCGGGGTAGCGGTCCGAGCGCGGCGAACTTTCAAGAACCGACCACCCCAGCCCCGCGTATGGACACGCTCGTCAGGAACGCCACGCTGCTCACGATGCGTGGGGACCGACTCGGAATCGTCGACGACGGTGCTGTCGGCATCGACGGCGACCGGATCAGCTACGTCGGCCCCGCCGCCGAGGCACCGGAACCGGGTGACGCGGGCACCGTCGACGCCGAGGGCGGCGTCGTCATGCCGGGGTTGGTGAACGCCCACACCCACATGTCCCACACGCTGCTGCGCGGCGCCGCACAGGACGTGCCCGAGATCGAGTGGATGAACCGCGCGCTCGGGCCGCTCTCTGCGGCCGCCGACGAGGGCGACCGGATCGCGGGCGCCCGACTCGGCGCGATGGAGGCCGTCCGCGCCGGCGCGACGACGGTTTGTGAGTACGCCGGCGACGTGGGGACACTCGCCGAGGAGGTGTACCAGCCCCTCGGCGTCGGCGTCGTCGCCGTCGAGACGATCAACGAGGTCCCCGACGAGCGCGGCGACCTCGGGCCCAGAGAGCTCTACCCCTTCGACCGCGAGCAGGGCGAGCGGGCGCTTGCCCGCGCGGATCGGTTGTTCGAGTCCTTCGCGGACGACCCGCTCGTCACGCCCGCCTACGGGCCACAGGCGCTGGATATGGTCTCGCCCGAACTCCTCGACGCGGTCCACCAACACGCGCGTGAGCGCGACGCGAAGCTCCACCTCCACACCGCACAGGGCGAGCGGGAGGCCATCCAGGTCGAGGAACGCTACGGCGCGGACGCTTCGACGGTCTCGGTGCTCTCCGACCTCGGGGTCGTCGACGACGCGCTCGTCGCGGTCCACTGCCACGGCGCCAGCCCCGAGGAGCGCCGCCACCTCGCCGAGAGCGGGGCGTCGATGCTCGGCTGTCCCTCCTCGATCGCGGCCATCGACGGGATCGTCCCCCCGGTCGCGGAGTTCCGGGAGTACGGCGCCGCCGTCGGCATCGGCACCGACCAAGCACCCGGCCCGGGCCACCACTCGATGTTCCGCGAGGCCCGGACTGCGGCAACGCTCTCGAAGGTTGAACACACGGATCCGACGGCGCTGACGGCGCCCGAGGCGCTGCGGCTGGCGACTGTCGGCGGCGCCGAGGCGCTGGGTATCGCCGACGAGGTGGGGACGCTTGCGCCGGGCACGCGAGCGGATCTGCTCGTCGTCGAAACCGACCAGCTCTCGACGGCGCCGGCCGTCGACTCGCCGCTCCACACCGCGGTGCCGAACCTCGTCTACTCGACGACGGGACGGGAGATCAGGGACGTGTTCGTGGCCGGGGAGTCGGTGGTCCGGGAGGGGACGTTCGTCGACGCCGACCCCGCGGCGGCCGTCGAGGAGGCGACCGAACGCGCAGCGGCGCTGTACGAACGGGCCAGCGACGACTGGCGCGCCGCGGGGTCGGCGCTCGTCACGGCGGTCGACGAGGGCTGGCTCTAGCGGGAGTCAGTGGTCGTGGCCGTGGTCGTCCGTGTCGGCGTCCTCGGCGCCGTCGGTGCCCCCGTCCGTGACATCGTCGCCGGCGTGGCTGGTGAGCGGGCCGAGCCCCGAGGTGGGGTCGAAGCCGTCGATCGGCGTGACGGAGTAGTCGACGGTGAGCGTGTCCCGGGTGGCGCGGATCTTGCCGACGAACGTCGAAATCTCGGCCAGCGAGCCCTCTAACACGAACAGTTCCATGCAGTGGTGTTCGCCGACGTGGGAGTGGAAGTTCGAGTCGACCAGCCCCTCGTGTTCGTGGCGTAGTTGCATCATCCGCTCCTCGACGCTGGTGGTCTCGTGGTCGAAGAGCACGGTGACGACGGCCATGAGGTCGCGGTCCTCCAGTCGGCGGTCCTCGAACTCCCCGAGCAGGTTCCGGGCGGCCTCGCGGACGACCTCGCTCCGGCCGGTGTAGCCGTGTTCCTCGGAGAAGCTGTCGATCCGTTCGAGCAGTTCCTCGGGCATCGAGACGCTGACGACGGTCATGTAGCAACTCAAGCGCTGTTCGTTATTAATCCTTAGCAGTCCGGGCCGGTTCCCCAAGCCGTATCCCCGCACCGGCGCTCGTTCCGGTGGATGATCCACGTCCACGCGACGTTCCCGATCGACCCCGAGAAGCGTGCGGAAGCACTCGAGAACGCGGCCGAACTGGTCGAGGCCTCCCGCGCGGAGGCGGGCGTCCTCGAATACGACGCCGCCACCGACGTGCTGGAGCCGAACACGCTGCGTTTCACCGAACTGTACGAGGACGAGGACGCCTTCGGCGCCCACAGCGAGAGCGAGCACTTCGAGGCGTTCGAGGCGGAACTGCCCGACCTGCTGGCGGGTGAGCCGGACGTCGTGCGCTACGACGTGAGCGAGCGCACCGAACTGGACGTCTGAACGGCGCCGAAAAACGGGTTCCGGAGGCGGAGTTCTGCTGTCGGTCTAGCGGACCGAGTCGAGGAGCAACTGCTGCTCGACGCGCTTGACCTCGTGTTGGACATCGCGGACGGCGTCGATGTTCGCGGAGATGCTGGAGATACCCTCCTCGACGAGGAAGTTCACCATCTCGGGCTTGGAGCCCGCCTGCCCGCAGATGGACGTATCGACGTCGTACTCACGGCAGGTCTGGATGGTGTCGGCGATGAGTTCGAGCACGGCGGGGTGGAGTTCGTCGAACCGCCCGGCGACGTGCTCGTTGTTCCGGTCGACCGCCAGCGTGTACTGGGTCAGGTCGTTCGTGCCGAAGGAGGCGAAGTCGATGCCCTGCTCGGCCATCTCCTCGACCATCAGCGCGCTGGCGGGGGTTTCGATCATCACGCCCCAGTTGCGCTTCTCGGTGTCGATGCCGGCGTCCTCCATCAGCTTCTTGGCCTGAATGACGTCCTCGGCGTCGTTGACCAGCGGCAGCATGAGCTCGACGTTGTCGTAGCCCATGTCGTACAGCTTACGGAACGCCGCGAGTTCGTGCTTAAACACGCCGGGCTTAGCGAGGCTGCGGCGGATGCCGCGCCAGCCGAGCATGGGGTTGTGCTCGTTGGGTTCGTCCTCGCCGCCCTCCATCGAGCGGAACTCGTCGGTCGGGGCGTCGAGGGTGCGGACCCGCACGGGCCGGGGGTAGAACTCCTCGGCGACGCCCTGGATGCCGTCGACCAACTGCTGCTCGTAGGCCTCGCCGCCCTCCTCCTCGATGTAGCGTTCGGGGGTCTTACCGAGCGTGAGGACCATGTGCTCCATGCGGAGCAGGCCGACGCCGTCGGCGCCGGTCGCGGCCGCGCGTTCGGCCGCTTCCGGGATCGAGACGTTGACTTTCACTTCGGTTGCGGTCATGGGTTTGACGGGCGTCTTCGGGCGGACCTCCTCGACGGGTTCGTGGTCCGGTTCGGCCGGCTCCGTACGCCCCTCGATGACGGTGCCGCGGTCGCCGTCGATGGTGACGACCTGGTCGTCGACGAGTTCGCGGGAGCCGCTGCCGGTGCCGACGACGGCGGGCACGCCGAGTTCGCGGGAGACGATGGCGGCGTGACT
Source organism: Halolamina litorea (assembly GCF_026616205.1). Lineage (NCBI taxonomy): Archaea > Methanobacteriati > Methanobacteriota > Halobacteria > Halobacteriales > Haloferacaceae > Halolamina > Halolamina litorea. Next base: position 577,976 of record NZ_JANHGR010000001.1, on the reverse strand, counting down.
GGTCATGCCGCCCTCGTCAGTGACGATCCCGGCCGCCCGCTTCATCGCGGGCACCATGTCCGGCATCGTCATCTCGGTGACGAGGATGTCGCCGTCACCGACCTTGTCCAGTTGGTCGAGTTCGGTGACCACACGGACCTCGCCCGAGACGACGCCCGGCGACGCGCCGAGGCCGCGAATCAGCACCTCGCCGTCGGCGCCGTTCTCGGCGGTCTCGCGCTCCTCTTCGAGTTCGGCGTCCTCGTCGTCGATGGTGGTGATCGGTCGGGACTGCAGCATGAACACCTCGCCGTCGACGATGGCCCACTCCACGTCCTGTGGCTGGCCGTAGTGGTCCTCGACGCGCTCGCCGAGCGTGACCAGTTCCTCGATCTCGTCGTCCGAGAGCACGCGGGCGTTTCGCCGGCCCGGCGGGACCGACTTCTCGACGGTCTCGCCGGTCTCGGGGTCCTTGATCATCTTGACCTTCTTGTCGGCGACCGTGACCTCCTCCACGGCCTCGCTCTTCCGGTCGTAGACGTAGTTGTCCGGGGAGACCGTCCCCGAGACGACCGCCTCGCCAAGCCCCCACGCGGCCTCGATGATGATCCGGGGCTCGCCCGTGGAGGGGTGGGACGTGAACATCACGCCGGACTTCTCGGCGTCGACCATCTCCTGGACGACGACGGCGATGTCGACGGCGTCGTGCGGGAAGTCCTTGCGCTCGCGGTAGTAGATCGCGCGCTGGGAGAACAGGGACGCCCAGCACTCCTTGACACGCTGCAGCAGGTTGTCGCGTTGGACGTTGAGATACGTCTCCTGCTGGCCCGCGAACGAGGCGTCGGGCAGGTCCTCCGCGGTCGCCGACGACCGGACGGCGACGAACGCGTTCTCGCCCAGTTGCTCGTAGGCCGCGAGGATCTCCTCACGCACTTCCTCGGGGAACGGGGTGTCCAGAATCAGTTCGTGTGCTTTGTCGGAGGCCGCCTTCAGCGCCTCGGAGTCCTCCGGGTCCACATCCATCGCCGCGAACAGTTCCTCGTCGATGCCAGCCTCCTCGATGAACGCCCGATACGTTCCCGCCGAGACCACGAATCCCGGCGGCACGGGCAGCCCCGCCCCGGTGAGTTCACCGAGGGAGGCGCCCTTCCCGCCGACAGTCTCCAGGTCTGCGGCGCGAACGTCGTCGAGCCAGAGTACTCCCATCGGGTGAAGATGTCGGTGTACGTCTAAAGAAGGTTCCGGACGATTGGGCCGACTCCGTCTCGGCCGACAGGTTACTGCGGGTCGTCGAGGTCGGCAGGGTCCGGCGGGAACTGCTCGGGACGGTCGTCCTCCTCGGGCTCTGCGGGCTCGACGTCGGGGATTTCCACGTCGATGTCTTCGAGATAGCCCTCCATCAGCGTCAGGCCGGCAGCCTTCGTCGGCGCGTCACCGACGGGGCCGTGTTCGGAGTCCACGAGCGTCCAGAAGCCGCTGTCGTCCTCGATGAGCTGGATCTCTCGCTCGGGTTCCTCCTCGGGGTCGGCCTCGGCGACCACGTCGCCGTCGGTGTCAGTCATGCCACCGCGTAACGAACACGCGGGGAAAAGCCGTTCGGGTCAGTCGCGTTACTCGAACACCGCGTCGAACGCCGACGCCCCCAACGGGTCGAACGTGCCGGCGGCGAGGTCCTCCCGGACGTGGCTCGGGCGACCCATCCCGACGAGCGCCGACACCACCGCCGGCGCCGAGCGCGCGAAGTTGATCGCTCGCTGGGCCGGGCTGTCGCCGGCCAACTCCGCGGCGACGTCCGCGGGGAGGCCGTCGACCAACTCCCCGCCCATGAGCGCCGAACTGGCGACCACCGAGAGTCGCTCGCGGTGGGCGAACTCCAGCGCGCTGACGGCCTCGCCGCTCTCTGGGTCCTCGTGGTTGTCGACGGTGAACGCGTCGGCCATGTGGACGTTGAACGGCAGTTGGAGCGCCTCGAACCCGTGGTCGTCGGCGTCGTGCCCGACCGCCTCGGCGGCCGCCCGGGCACAGTCGAGCACGCGGGCGAGCGAGAGGTACTGCTCGTGGTCGGCGGACACGCGGAACGCATCCCACGACGCCACGCCGTAGCGGCCGATCCGACCCGCGTCGATTTCCCGTTCGAGGTGCTCGAACGCCGCTCGCAGGTGGTCGTACACGTCCTCACGTGGGCGCGCCGACAGCTGAGTCTCGGGGTTGTGGACGTAGTAACAGTCCACCGCATCGACGCCCAGCGCGTCGAGCGAGCGGTCGAGCATCGCGTCGAGGAACGAGGGGCTGATCGCGTGGCTGCCGCGCGCGAGGTCGGCAGGGTCGACGATTCCCGGCTCGACGAACTGTTCCCGGACGTACGCCGCAGGGTCCGTCGGGCGCTCGCCGTCGAAGGGGACGAAGCCGCCCTTCGTCGACAGAAGGACCGACTCGCGGTCGGTGTCGGCGGCGGCGAGCGCGTCACCGACGACGCCCTCGGCGCGGCCACAGCGGTAGTCGGGCGCGGTATCGACGACGTTACAGCCGTTCTGCAATGCGGTGACGAGCGCGTCGTGGTGGCGCTCGTCGACGGCGGCGGTCGGGTCGCCGCGGTAGCTGCCGGCACCGATCGAGGAGACGACGCCCGGGCCGAAGCGGCGGAAGTAGGTGCGGCCGTAGCGGTCCCCGAACCGGTCGCGGTAGCGCCACGTCGCGTCGTGGGTCGCCATTGGTGGAGCGAGCGGTCCGACGGGGATATGGCTGCCGTTCGGCAGCGGGGAGCCGGCGGGAAACCGCTACACGTCGCCTTCGAGGCTGTCGAAAATGGCGTCGACCAGCGCCTCGCGGGACACCTCGGCGGCGGCCGGGAACTGGCCGCCACCCATCCGGGCGTGCCCGCCGGCGCCGGCGTTCGGTATCCCTTCGACCGCGCTTTGGAGCGCTCGGCCCATGTGGACCCGGTCGTCCCGGGAGCGTCCCGAGAGGTTCACCGTGCCGTCGCGTTCGCCGACGACGACGACGGCGGTGATCCCCTCCAAGGTGATGAGTTCGTCGGCGGCCTGCGGGATGGCGTCGGCGTTCGAGAGCGTCCCCACGTCGCTGACGGCGAACGATCCCTCGACCTGCCGGCCGGCGATGGCGCGGGCTTTCACGTCGAGGGTCTCGCCGCTGACCTGCGGGTTGGCGATCCGGTCGAGTGCGTCCTCGTCGACGCCGGGTGCGATCGAGGCGGCGGCGTTGAAGTCCTCGGCGGCCGCACCCGTCGTGAGGTGGCGGGTGTCGGCGAGAATCCCGTAGAGTAACCCCGTACACTCCCGGGAGGGGAGGGTGAAGCGCGCCTCGACCTCGCTCTCGTGAACGTCCGGCGGCACCGGCTTGCCGCCGACGTCGCCGAAGTACTCGGCGACGATGCTGGCGCTCGCGCCGTAGTCCGTCCGCACGTCGGTGAACTCCTCGCCGGTGCCCTCGCCGGGGTGGTGGTCGATGACGGCGAAGGGGAGGACGCCGTCGGCGCCCTCGAACCCACGGGGGTGGTTGTGGTCGACCAACACCACGGACTCGGCGGCCAACTCCGAGACGTGGTCGATCCCCTGGATGTCGAGGTCGAGGACGTTACGGAACGCGCGGTTCTCCTGGTGGCGGATCTGTCCGGAGAACTGGAGGGTCGGCTCGCAGTCGACCTGTTCGGCGAGTCGGGCGACGCCGACCGCCGCAGCCATCGCGTCGGGGTCGGGGTCGGGGTGCATCAAGACGGCGACGCGGTCCCGGTCCGCGAGCGCCTCCTTGAACCGTACGCCGACGGGTCGTCGATACCGGAGCAGGGCTAAGAGACCGGCTATCGCGAGCACGACCAACACGACGGCGGCGACGGCCAGTTCCGGGTTCCCCCGAGCGAACTGCTCAGCCCTCGCCACCGCGTCCGCATAGCCGCCGGTCTGCATACGGTCCCTGTTCGGCCGCCACCTGAAGTAGTTTCGCCACGCAAACGCCGAACTGCCTTAGTCGCTGCCGCCGAAACCGGCGACCATGGAGTTCGCGGCGCGCCGCGACCGGCTGGTCGAACGACTGCGTGAGCGCGGCGTCATCGAGCGCAACGTGACCGCCGAGGCGATTCGGGCGGTGCCCCGCCACGAGTTCGTCCCCGCGCCCCAGCGCGACGACGCGTACCGTGACAAGCCGCTCCCGATCGGCAGCGGACAGACCGTCTCGGCGCCACACATGGTGGCGATGATGATCGAACACCTCGGCCTCGAACGGGGCGACCGGGTGCTGGAGGTCGGGACGGGCTGTGGCTACCACGCCGCCGTCACGGCCGAAGTCGTCGGCCCGGGAAACGTCTACTCGGTTGAGTACGTCCCCGAGTTGGCCGAACGCGCCCGGGAGACGTTCGACCGGCTGGGGGACGACATCGCGGTCCGCACCGGTGACGGCCACGAAGGCTGGCCCGAACACGCGCCGTACGACGCCGCGTACCTCACCTGTGCGGCTCGGGAAGTGCCGCCAGCGGTCGTCAAGCAGGTCCGCGCCGGCGGTCGAGTGCTCGCACCCGTCGGCGACGGGAGCCAACAGCTCGTCCTAATGACCGTCCACGAAGGGGGCCGAACGGACCGCGAGACGCTCGAAGGCGTGCGGTTCGTCCGGATGCAGGGCGAGTAGTCAGACCCAAACCGCTTTTGCTCCGCTCTCCCGTGACACGGTCGATGCCGACCGCTGGAGATCCAGAGCTCGACACCCCGACGCTCGCGCTGCTGTGGGCAGCCCGCGAGACGGGGCTGTTGCGGGCGCTGCTACGCGAACCCGGTGGGGCACCGGAGGCCGCTGACGCCGCAGGCGTCACCGAGCGCGCGGCGACCATCGTCGTGGACACGCTGGTCGATCTGGGGTTCCTCCACCGCATGGACGACGGCGTCGAGCCGACCAACCGCGCACTGGGGCTGTTGGCGACGCGGGACCTACGTTCGGTGGGAACGACCCCGGCCGCGCTGGACCGCTTCGGCGCCTACGCCGAACTCCCGCGAACGATGCAGACCGGCGTGCCGCCGATGGAACCGGATGACGGGCTCCGCCACCGGCTGGGTGCCGTCGAGGCAACCGACGACGCGACGGTCGACGCCACCGTCGAAGCCGCGCTCGCTGCGGCCCCCGACGCGGAACGCGCGCTCGTGATCGCCGACGGTCCCGGCCCGCACGCCCGTGCGCTCGCCGAGCGCGGCCTCGACGTGACGCTTCTCGACGGGGCCGTGGAGGCGGAGGCCGTCGAGCCGCTGCTGTCGGGCACGTCGGTGACCGTTCGGGCCGCCAGCCTCGCCGACGTGGCGACGACGTTCGACCTCGTGCTCAGCGTCGACGCGGCGTGGCGGGCGTCGCCCGACGAGAACCGCTTTACCGTGGCGGCGGCTGCCGAAACCGTCGCCCCGGGCGGTGCCGCGGTGCTGGTCGAGCCGCTCGGTGACCGCTCGCCGGCGGCGCCACGGGTGGCGACGGCGGCGCTGGCGACCGGGACGGGCCGGCCGTACGACGAGGCGGAGGTGACTGCGTGGTTCGAGGGGGCCGGGTTGGTGGCTGTCGAAACGGCCGACGTGCCGGGGACGCCGTATCAGGCGGTCGCCGGGCGGCGCGAGGAGTAGCGCGCTCCGGGGTCGGCGCCACCGTCGGGTTCAAATAGCCGTATCTCCGAGCCGAGGGTATGGATCCCGCGGTGCTCCGGGACGACATGGTCGACGGGCTGGAACACGACCTCGGCCGGCCCCTCCCGGAGGCCATCGGCGTCGCAATGCGAACGGTTCCCCGACGCGAGTTCGTCGAGGACGCCCCCTACGACAACCGACCGTCGACGAGCGACGGCGCGATCGCGCTCGCGCCGGGGACGGTCGCCCGCCTGCTGACCGCACTCGACCCCCAGGGGGGTGAGGAGGCGCTCGTCGTCGGCGCTGGCGTCGGCTACACGGCCGCCGTGCTCGCCGAGATACTCGACGGCCGGCGCGTTCACGCACTCGACATCTCCCGGCGGCAGGTCTACCGCGCCCGACAGAACCTCGAAGCCGCCGGCTACGGCGAGGTGTTGGTCGACTGCCGCGAAGGCTCGGACGGCCTGCCGGAGTACGCCCCCTACGACCGGATTCTGGTCGAGGCGGCCGTCGTCGAGCCCCCCCGGTCGCTGCTCGAACAGTTGGCCGAGGGTGGCCGGCTGGTGTACCCAAAGGGCAACACAGACCAGACGCTCGTGGCCGTGACCCGGGACACCGACGCCCCGGATGGCTACCGTCGCGTCGACGAGCGCGGGCCGGTCCGGTTCGCGCCGCTGCTGGTCGACGGCGAACAGCCCGGCGTCACCCGGAACCGAACCCACCGGGAGGACCGCGAACACGCGGAGCGTGGCCCCTCCCACGGCTGGGAACACGAGTGGTTGGACTGGGACGAGCGACTCTCCGGGCGCGAGCGCCGGTCGGGTGCTCCCGACTGGGGCGACTACGGCGACCGGCGGTAGGTGGGACTACGGCGACCGGCGATACGGTGACGCCGCGACGACGGCCTGCGGCGTGACGCCGGCGAGCGCCGGCCCGACGAGCAGGTATCGCGGCAGCCCCTCGATCACCGGTGACGATGCGTCCCGGGGCGGAGCCGACCGGCTCACGGCCGGATCACCAGCACGTGGCTGTTCTCGCGCCGGTCGACGAACGACCCCCCAGCCGGCGGCTTCACGTCGAGAGACAGCGTCCCGCGTTCCTGATTGGCCCCCAGCGTCGGCTCCACCGAGACGGTGGCGTTGCCGTCGGCGCCGGTCGTCGCGGTGGCGACGCCGTCGACGCTGGCGGTGCCGCCGTCGACGACGACGGTCGCACCGGACACCGGGCCGCCCTCGGCGTCGACGACTTGCAGCGTCAGGTCCTGTGGCCCCGTCTCGACGACCTCCGTCCGGGGCTGTACGTCGAGTTCGCTGGCCGCGAGGCTCCCGACGCCGTTGACGAGGTTCAGCATCACGCTCAGACAGGCGGCGCCGACGACTAAGGAGACGACGAGGCGGACCGGCAGCCCCTCGATGGCGCGTTCGTCGTCGCGGAGCGTGGCGAGACGGTCGGTGATCGGGTCCCGGATGCGGCTCGGATCGAGCATAGGTCCCCCTGGCCCCGTCACCGTACTTCAAACGCCGGGCGGGAGTTGAAGGGCGATGGCGAGACCACCCTCGCCATGCACGTCGTCGGCCGGCAGACGCGAGAGTCGACTGCGAAGGGGGAGGCACCACCGACCGGGCGTCTGGGGCGCTATCTCGCCCGGGACGACAGTACTGGTGCACCGGTCGGGATCGACCTCGATCACCCCCATGCGGGGCTCGTCGTCGGCAAGCGCGGCGCCGGGAAGTCCCACACACTGGGCGTGCTCGCCGAGGCAGCCGCCCGGGCACGTGGCGTCGCCCCGGTCGTCGTCGACCCGATAGGGGCGTTCGGCGGGCTCACAGCCGATGCTGGCGGGGGAAGAAACGGCGATGGGACGGAGCCGGTGCCGGCGCGCGTCGTCGAACGACCGACGATCCGAGCCGACGCGATCCCGGCGACTGACTGGCCCGAACTGGTCGGGCTTGATCCGGAGAGCGGACCGGGAGCGCTCGTCTGGGACGCAGCCTCGTCGGCGCCGACGCTGTCGGGAATGCTTCAGCAGGTCGAGTCGCTCGAAGCGCCACGCGAACACCAGCGCGCCGCGCGGAACCACTTGGGGCGGGCGAGGGACTGGGACGTGTTCGACCAGGACGGGCTCACAGCAAGTGAGCTGTTCGGCCCGGAAGCGACCGTGCTCTCGCTCGCCGGGGCCGACGACGCGGCGACGAGTGCCGTGGTCGCCGCCGTCGCACGGCTGCTGTACGACGCGCGAACGGGTGACGAAGGCGACCGTCCACCGCGGCTGCCGTGGCTGTTTGTCGACGAGGCCCACGTCGCCGTCGACGGCGTCGCGGGCGCGGCACTCCGGACGCTGTTGACTCGGGGGCGCACGCCGGGCGTGTCGCTCCTGCTGGCGACCCAGCGACCGTCGGCACTCCCTGCAGTCGCGGCCTCGCAGGCGGACCTACTCGTGGCGCACCGACTCACCAGCGGCGCCGACATCGACGCGCTCGCCGCCGCGAGCCCGACGTACCTCACCGGGACGCTCCGGGAGCGACTCCCCTCGGGCCAGGGGGAGGCGCTGATCGTCGACGACGCCACCGAGTCGACTCACAGCGTCCGGATACGGGAGCGACATACCCCCCACGGCGGGCACACGCCGCGGGCGAGCGGGCTCACTGCGAGTCCTCCCGACGCCGGAAGGGAAACCGACAGGTGCGTGGGGCCGAACGAGGACGTGTGAGTCGATCAGACGAACGGGACCGGGTCGGCGCGTGGGACGACGGCATGCCGAGCTTCCGCGAACGGCTCAAGCTGGCGATCCGACAGAGCCCCGTCCGCGGGGTCGTGGTACTGCTCCTGCTCCTGTTGGGGCTGAGCTTCCTCGTCGCTGGGATCGTCGCCTTCCGTGACGCGATCTGGGCTGCGGTCGTCGACGCCGCGTCGGGGCTGTTGGCCGGCGAGCCGCTGGCTATCCTCGGCGCGGCGGTGGTTCTCGTGGCGGTGGGCGTGCCGATCCTGCTCTTGCGGCGGGGCTGACTACAGTCGCTCGCGCTCCAGCGCTTCCCGGATCGTCGTCGTGAGCGCTTCGAGCGCGGGCGTCCCCGACAGTTCCGGGAGTGCGTCCTCGTAGGCTGCGAGCGTGCCGGAGACGAACGTCCCCTCGCCCGCGGGGCTGCTTCCCTGTCCACCCTCCGAGTCGTCGCCAGCGGCGTCGACGTGGTCGCCGGAGACGACTGCCCCGGCGTCGTCGGCGGCGACGAGCAGGCCGTACTCCCCGCCGACCGCCATCAGTTCCTCGCGCGCGGCCTCGGGGAGGTCGCCGGCGGCGAACGTGAGTGTCACCGCGAGCGCGGGGTCGACGCCGTCGTGCTCTCGGATCAGCGTGTTCCGTGCGACTTCCCGCGGCGTAACGCCGGTGAGTTCGGCGGCGTGGACGCCCGCCTCGTCGTCGCCATCGTGGGCGGCCGGGCCGCTTTCGACCGCGCGTCGGTCACCGAGGAAGTCGGCGACGGCAACAGCGTCGGCCGTCTCGGGCACGTCGTGGGTTCGGACGATGTCGGCGCCGCGCTCGACCTCCATCGTCGCCGCGGCGATGCTGACGGCGAGCTGGTCCTCGGTCTCGGGCCGGTCGGCGATGTCGCCGAGGAAGTCCTCGCGGTTGGTGGCGGTCAGGATCGGCCGGTTGAACGCGCGGAACTCCCGGAGGCGACGGAACATCTCCCAGTTGTCCTCGTAGGTCTTCTCGTCGTACCAGCCGCCGAAGGCCGGGTCGATGATCGTCTTCTCGGTGAAACCGCCGCGGGCCAGCGCGGCGAAGCAGTCGTCGATGGAGCGGAGGTGGCCCGGCGACTGGATGTCCGGCGGCGACGCCATCTTCACCACGGCGGCGTCGTGTGCCGCACACACGTCTGGCATGTCGGGGTCCGCGAAGCCACACACGTCGTTGACCATGTCGAAACCGCCCTCGAGGGCCGCATCGGCGACCTCGGCGTAGCGCGTCTCGATCGACCAGACGGCGTCGACCTCGGCGGCGTCGAGGACCTCCAGCGCGCGTTCGAGCCGCTCGAGTTCGGTGTCGACGGCCTGCCACGGGTTCTTCGGGTTCGAGGACTGCAGTCCCACGTCGATGATGTCGGCACCCTCGGCCGCCATCTCCTCGGCGTGCTCGACGGCGTGCTCCACGTCGCCCCACGTGCTGGGGCCGTAGTTCGACTCGACGCTCATGTTCAGCACGCCCATGATCCGCGGCGGGTGACCCTCCCCGACGGGGAGGCCGGCGATGTCGACGGGGTTCATGGTTCCACGTCCGAGGGCTCGGGGAAAGGTGTGCTGGATGTGGCACCGAGTCCGGCCGGCACGAGCCACGAACGTGCCGCTCCCGATGGGTTCAACACCGGTCGGCGACCACCTCCGGGCGTGATCGACGACGCCCTGGGTGATCGGTCGCTCGTGGTCGCCTCGAACCGTGAGCCGTACGTCCACGACTACGACGACGGGGAGCCGACGGTCGAGCGCCCCACGGGAGGGCTCGTGACCGCACTCGACGGCGTCGTCGCCGAGACCGGCGGGACGTGGGTCGCGTGGGGCAGCGGCGACGCCGACTTCGACCCCGCGGTGGCACCGAACGGCCGGGTGGACCTGCCACCGGAGGTGGCGACCGGCGATAGCGACGACCGGCCGGGCTACACGCTCTCGCGGTTGGACCTGCCGCGGCGGCTGGTCGAGAACTACTACTACGGCTACAGCAACCAGGTGCTCTGGCCGATCTGCCACCTCGAAGCCGACCCGGTGAACGTCGCCCCCGACTTCGCCCCGGCCTACCGCGAGGCGAACCGCCGCTTCGCCGAGCGGATCTGCGACGCCGACCCCGACGTGGTCTGGTTCCAGGACTACCACCTCGCGCTGGCGCCGGGCGACGTCCGAGAGGCCATCCCCGACGCGCGACTGGTGCACTTCTGGCACGTCCCGTGGCCGACGCCGGAGTTCTTCGAGATCTGCCCGCAGGCGACCGAACTGCTCCGCGGGCTGCTCGGCAACGACGCGGTCGGCTTCCACCTCGACCGCTACGCCGCGAACTTCCGGGAGTGCGTGGCCCGATTCGTCCCCGACGCGGCGCTGACCCCGGCCGGCGAGATCCGCTACGAGGGGCGGACCGTCGAGACGTACGCCTCGCCGATCGGCGTCGATACCGACCGCGTCGCCGCGAACGCCGCGAGCGACGCCGCCGAGCACTACTGGGAGCGCGTCGCCGCGCGCTACGACCTGCCCGCGGACCGCTCGATCGTGCTCGGCGTCGACCGCCTCGACTACACGAAGGGGATCGTCGAGCGCCTCGACGCACTCTCGTACCTGCTGGAGCAGAACCCAGGGCTCGTCGGCGAGTTCACCTACGTCCAGAAGGGGACCCGAACGCGCGACCGCATTCCGGCCTACCGGCGCTACTACGACGACGTCCGCGCCCGGATCAACGAACTGGACCGGGTCCACGGGACCGAGGACTGGACGCCGGCCATCTACATCGAGGAGGGCATCGACGACCGCGAGTTGGCCGGGCTGTACCGGCACGCCGACGTGGCGGTGGTGAGTTCGCGGCGGGACGGGATGAACCTCGTCGCCAAGGAGTTCGTCGCCGCGCAGGGCGCCACGGCCGCCGACACCCCCGGTGTGCTCGTTCTCAGCCGATTCGTCGGCGCCGCCGAGGCGCTCTGCCCGGCGGCGCTCCCGGTCAACCCCTACGACGTGTCGGGGTTCGCGTCGACGATCGGCGAGGCGCTCGGGATGGACGCCGACGAACGGCGCGAGCGGATTGGGACGATGCAGGCGGCGGTCCGGGAACAGGACATCGACGCGTGGCTGGCGGCACAGAAGCAGGTACTCACGGGAACGGCGTCGGTCGTCGCCGACGACTGACGCGGTTGGAGAAGCCGAGAGCGCGAGCGTCACGCTACCGGGTCGGGAGAGAGTGAGAGAACGAGCGTTTCGCTCGGGGGTTGAGTTAGAGAGAGAAGACGCCCGGAGCGGGATTTGAACCCGCGTCACGACCGTGACAGGGTCGTATGATGGGCCACTACACCATCCGGGCACGCTTTCAGGCCGCTGCCTTACTACACTCAATCGTATTGCCGTCGGCTAGATAAGGCTTGTTATCCATCGTCGCCATGGGACGAATACGCGTGCCGTGGTGTCGCCGATGACGCCGACGCGACCGGGCCGCTGGTGACCACGCGACCATCCCGCGTGCGTCAACCGCTCGCGCACGCGCGACCTACATTAGCAAGCGTTATATGGCGCCGGCTAAAATACGGCCGTAGTATCTCGTGACCGATTCTCTGAACGCCCCACACCTATGGTAGACGTAAGCCAACACGAACTGGTTCCGGAGCACACACTCCTCGATGAGCCCGAGATCGAGGAGGTGCTGGAGGAGTACCAAGTGAAGAAGACGAACCTACCCAAAATCAAGCGCAGGGATCCCGCCCTGCCCAAGGAGGCAGAGCCCGGCGACGTCGTTCGCATCGAGCGCGACTCGCGCACCACAGACACCGCCGTCGTCTACAGACTGGTGGTCGAATAATGGACCGAGAAGACCGCCGTGCGGTCTCCCGGGAGTACTTCTCCCAGGAGCGTCTGGCGGAGCACCACTTCCGGTCGTTCAACAACTTCCTCGACCGCGGCATGCAGGACGTCGTCGACGAGAAGGAGACGATCGGCACCGACATCGGCGACAAGGAAGGACAGGAGCCCGTCTGGGTCGAACTCGGCAACGTCCGTATCCTGACGCCGCGGGTCCGCGAGGCCGACGGCTCCGAGGAGCTGCTCTACCCGCAGGAGGCCCGCCTGCGCAACATCACCTACGCCGCCCCCGTGTTCATGGAGATGTCCATCGTTCGCGGCGGCGAGGAGGAGCCCGAGGAGGTCGTCGACCAGACCGAGACGAAGGTCGGCCGCATGCCGATCATGGTCGGCTCGAACAAGTGTAACATCGACGGCTTCACCGACGAGGAACTGGTCGACATCGGCGAGGACCCCGTCGACCCCGGCGGCTACTTCATCGTCAACGGCTCCGAGCGCGTGCTGATGACCAGCGAGGACCTCGCGCCGAACAAGATCCTCGCGGAGCACGACACGAAGTACGGCGACGACATCCAGGTGGCCAAGACGTTCTCCCAGCGCCGTGGCTACCGCGCGCTCGTGCTGTGTGAGCGCAACCGCGAGGGGCTGCTCGAAGTGAGCTTCCCCTCCGTCTCCGGCTCCGTGCCGTTCGTGACGCTGGTCCGTGCCCTCGGGCTGGAGTCCGACGAGGAGATCGTCCACCGCGTCTCGGAGGACCCCGAGATCGTGAAGTTCATGCTGGAGAACTTGGAGGAAGCCGACGTCCAGACCGAGGAGGGCGCCATCGAGACCCTCGGGAAGCGCGTCGCCTCCGGCCAGGGCAAGAACTACCAGCTGAAGCGGGCGAACTACGTCATCGACCGCTACCTGCTCCCGCACCTCCACGAGGAGGGCGTCGAGGAGGAGGACGTCCGCATCAACAAGGCGTACTACCTCTGCCGGATGGCCGAGGCGTGTTTCGAACTCGCCCTCGGTCGACGCGACTCCGACGACAAGGACCACTACTCCAACAAGCGCCTCAAGGTCAGCGGCGACCTGATGAAGGACCTGTTCCGGACCGCGCTGAACAAGCTCTCCCGGGACGTGAAGTACCAGCTCGAGCGCGCCAACATGCGGAACCGTGACCTCAGCGTCAACACGGTCGTCCGCTCGGACGTGCTGACCGAGCGCCTCGAACACCCGATCGCCACCGGGAACTGGGTCGGTGGCCGTTCGGGCGTCTCCCAGCTGGTCGACCGAACCGACTACATGGGCGTTCTCTCCCACCTGCGACGGCTGCGCTCGCCGCTCAGCCGCTCCCAGCCCCACTTCGACGCGCGTGACCTGCACGCGACCCAGTGGGGCCGTATCTGTCCCTCCGAAACGCCGGAGGGGCCCAACTGTGGCCTCGTGAAGAACTTCGCACAGGCGATGGAGCTCTCCCAGCACGTCGAGGACGAGCGCGAACTCAAGCGCGAACTCGACGACATGGGCGTCGAAGGCATCCCCGGTATCGAGGGCGTCGAACGAACCACACCCGCGGACGACTGAGATGGCAGGAAAACAGCAACGACCTGCGAAGGTCTACGTGAACGGCAGCCTCGTGGGGACGCACCCCGACCCCCACGAGCTGGCAGCACAGATCCGAGACTCCCGCCGACAGGGCGAGGTCAGCGAGATGGTCAACGTCGCGGTCAAGGACCGCACCCGCGAGGTCATCGTCAACGCCGACGCGGGCCGCGCGCGCCGCCCGCTGATCGTCGTCGACGACGGCGAGCCCCGCCTGGCCGACGAGCACGTCGAGGCCGTCAAGGACGACGAACTCGAGTTCAGCGACCTCGTCGACCGCGGAATCGTCGAGTTCATCGACGCCGAGGAGGAGGAGGACATCCTCGTCGCCGTCGACGAGGAGGACGTGACCGAGGACCACACGCACCTCGAGGTCGACCCGCAGCTGATCTTCGGGATCGGCGCCGGGATGATCCCCTACCCCGAACACAACGCGTCGCCGCGTATCACGATGGGCGCGGGGATGATGAAGCAGTCACTCGGGATCCCGAGCGCGAACTACCGGATCCGACCGGACACGCGCCAGCACCTCCTGCACTACCCGCAGCTGTCGATGGTCAAGACACAGACCACCGAGCAGATCGGGTTCGACGAGCGACCCGCGGCCCAGAACTTCACGGTCGCGGTCATGTCCTACGAGGGGTTCAACATCGAGGACGCGCTGGTCATGAACCAGGGGTCGGTCGAGCGTGGCCTCGCCCGCTCGCACTTCTTCCGCACCTACGAGGGTGAGGAGCGCCGCTACCCCGGCGGTCAGGAGGACCGCTTCGAGACGCCCTCGCAGGACGTGCGCGGTGCACGCGGTGAGGACGCCTACACGCACCTCGACGAGGACGGCCTCGTCAACCCCGAGACGAAGGTCGACGAGAACTCGGTGCTGCTGGGCAAGACCTCGCCGCCCCGGTTCCTCGAGGAGCAGGAGGACCTCGGCGGGCTCTCGCCCCAGAAGCGACGGGAGACCTCGGTCACGATGCGGTCCGGCGAGGACGGCATCGTCGACACGGTCACGCTGATGGAGGGCGAGGACGGTTCGAAGCTCTCGAAGGTCTCGGTGCGCGACGAGCGGATCCCCGAACTCGGGGACAAGTTCGCGTCCCGGCACGGCCAGAAGGGTGTCGTGGGCCACCTCGCACCCCAGGAGGACATGCCGTTCACCGAGGAAGGGCTCATCCCCGACCTCGTGATGAACCCCCACGCGCTCCCCTCGCGGATGACCGTGGGCCACGTGCTGGAGATGCTCGGCGGCAAGGTCGGCGCGCTCGAAGGGCGCCGCGTCGACGGGACCGCCTTCCAGGGCGAGGGCGAGGACGAACTCCGCAGCAGCCTCGAGGAGCGCGGCTTCAAGTCCTCGGGCAAGGAGGTCATGTACTCCGGCGTCACCGGCGAGAAGATCGACGCGGAGATCTTCGTCGGGACGATTTTCTACCACAAGCTGTACCACATGGTGAGCAACAAGCTGCACGCCCGCTCGCGCGGGCCGGTGCAGGTGCTCACCCGCCAGCCCACCGAGGGGCGCGCCCGCGAGGGTGGGCTCCGTGTGGGCGAGATGGAGCGTGAGGTGCTGATCGGGCACGGTGCCGCGATGGCGCTGAAGGAACGACTGCTCGACTCCTCGGACCGCGAGACGGTGTACATCTCGGAGGACACCGGGATGGTGGCGGTCGAGGACGTGGAGCAGCGCCGGGTGTACGACCCCATCACGAAAGACGAGGACAACATCCACGAGTTGGAGGTCAGCTACGCGTTCAAGCTCCTGCTCGACGAGATGAAGGCGCTCGGCATTCGACCCAAGCTGGAACTGGAGGACGCAGTATAAATGTCAATCTCAGGCTCACCCAAGGAGATCGGCGAGATCAGCTTCGGCCTGATGGACCCGGAAACGTACCGGGACATGTCCGCGACGAAGGTGATCACCGCCGACACGTACGACGACGACGGCTACCCCATCGACATGGGGCTCATGGACCCCCGACTCGGGGTCATCGACCCCGGGCTGGAGTGTCGAACCTGCGGTCAGCACTCGGGCTCGTGTAACGGCCACTTCGGCCACATCGAGCTCGCGGCGCCGGTGATCCACGTCGGCTTCGCCAAGCTGATCCGCCGCCTGCTGCGCGGTACCTGCCGTGACTGCGGCCGCCTCTCGCTCACCGAGGACGAGCAGGCCGAGTACGCGGAGCGACTGAAGCGCGCCAAGGAGCTCGGCGACGACCCCGACGACGTGCTCAAGGCCGCGATCCGACAGGCCCGGAAGGCCTCCCGCTGTCCGTACTGTGGCGAGACCCAGTACGACATCAAACACGAGAAGCCGACCACCTACTACGAGGTACAGGACGTGCTGGCCGGCGAGTACTCGGACATGATCGCCGAGGCGATGCAGCCCGACGACGAGGACGAGGAGGGGATGGCCCCGACCGACCTCGCCGACCGGACCGGCATCGCGCTCGACCGCGTCAACGACATCCTGAGCGGCGAGTTCCGTCCCCGCGAGGACGACCGCAAGGAACTCGAGAAGGCGCTGGACATCGACCTCACCGAGGAGGACGAGAACAAGCTGATGCCCAGCGACATCCGGGACTGGTTCGAGGACATCCCGAACGAGGACCTGGCGAACATCGGCGTCAACCCCGAGACCTCCCGGCCCGAGTGGATGATCATGACGGTGCTGCCGGTCCCGCCGGTCACCACTCGTCCCTCGATCACGCTGGACAACGGCCAGCGCTCCGAGGACGACCTGACCCACAAGCTGGTGGACATCATCCGTATCAATCAGCGGTTCATGGAGAACCGCGAGGCGGGTGCGCCCCAGCTGATCATCGAGGACCTCTGGGAGCTGCTCCAGTACCACGTCACCACGTTCGTCGACAACGAGATCTCCGGGACGCCGCCGGCCCGGCACCGGTCGGGGCGGCCGCTGAAGACCCTCTCCCAGCGACTGAAGGGGAAGGAGGGTCGCTTCCGTGGCTCGCTTTCGGGTAAGCGTGTGAACTTCTCGGCGCGTACCGTGATCTCGCCGGACCCGACGCTCTCGCTGAACGAGGTCGGCGTCCCCGAGCGCGTCGCGCGAGAGATGACCCAGACGATGAACGTCTCCGAGCGCAACATCGAGGAGGCACGGACCTACGTCCGGAACGGCCCCGAGGGCCACCCCGGCGCCAACTACGTCAAGCGGCCCGACGGCCGCCGACTGAAGGTCACCGAGAAGAACTGTGAGGAGCTCGCGGAGAAGGTCCAGCCCGACTGGGAGGTCTCCCGGCACCTGACCGACGGCGACATCATCGTGTTCAACCGACAGCCGTCGCTGCACCGGATGTCGATCATGGCTCACGAGGTCGTCGTGATGCCGTACAAGACGTTCCGCCTGAACACGACGGTCTGTACGCCGTACAACGCCGACTTCGACGGCGACGAGATGAACATGCACGCCCTCCAGAACGAGGAGGCCCGTGCGGAGGCCCGCGTCCTGATGCGCGTTCAGGAGCAGATGCTCAGCCCGCGCTTCGGGAAGAACATCATCGGCGCCATTCAGGACCACATCAGCGGGACCTACCTGCTGACCCGGAACAACCCGACGTTCTCGGAGAACCAGGCGCTGGACCTGCTCCGTGCGACGAGCGTCGACGAGCTGCCCGAGGCTGACGGCGAGGAGGACGGCCAGCCGTACTGGACCGGCCGAACGGTGTTCTCGGAGCTCCTCCCCGACGACCTCAACCTCGAGTTCATCTCCGAGGCCGACGACGAGGTCGTCATCGAGGACGGACAGCTGATCCAGGGGACGATCGACGAGGGCGCCGTCGGTGCGTTCGGTGGCGACATCGTCGACACGATCACCAAGGAGTACTCGAAGACGCGCGCACGCGTATTCGTCAACGAGGTGGCGACGCTCGCGATGCGCTCGATCATGCACTTCGGGTTTTCGATCGGGATCGACGACGAGTCCATCCCGGCCGCGGCGGGCGAGCAGGTCGACGAAGCCATCGACGACGCCCACGAGCGCATCGAGGAGCTGATCGAGACCTACCGTGCGGGGGACCTCAACTCGATCCCCGGCCGAACGGTCGACGAGACGCTCGAACTGAAGATCATGCAGACGCTGGGCAAGGCGCGTGACTCCGCCGGGGAGATCGCCGACGACTACTTCGCCGACGACAACCCGGCCGTGGTCATGGCCCGTTCCGGTGCACGTGGGTCGATGCTGAACCTGACCCAGATGGCCGGTTCCGTCGGCCAGCAGACCGTCAGTGGCGAGCGCATCAACCGTGGCTACGAGGACCGCACCCTCAGCCACTACAAGCGCGACGACCTCTCGGCGGCGCCCCACGGCTTCGTCGAGAACTCCTACCGCTCGGGGCTGACCCCGCGTGAGTTCTTCTTCCACGCGATGGGTGGCCGCGAGGGGCTGGTGGACACGGCAGTCCGGACCTCGAAGTCCGGCTACCTCCAGCGCCGCCTCATCAACGCGCTCTCGGAACTGGAAGCGCAGTACGACGGCACCGTCCGGGACACCTCCGGCACCGTCGTCCAGTTCGAGTTCGGCGAGGACGGCACCTCGCCGGTCAACGTCGCCTACGACGAGGACGACCCCGTCGACGTGGAGGCGATCACCCAGCGCGTGCTGGACGCCGAGTTCAGCAGCGAGGACCAGAAGGCTCGCTTCCTCGGCGAGAAGCAGGAGGAGACCAACATCTCGGAGTACGCCGGTCCCGGCCTGAACAAGGCGGGACAGGGGGTGAGCGATGACTGATGCCGACGCGCTCCCCGAGAGCTTCGAACACATCGACGAGGACACCGAGACGCTCGTCGAGGGGACCGACCTCCCGCGGCGACTGAAGGACCGGGTCTACGGCGCCATCGAGGAGAACGAGGGCGCGACACCCGAACAGATCGACGAGATCGTCAAGGCCGTCGTCACCCGCTACGACGAGACCCGCGTCGACGCGCTCGACCCCGTCGGGACGGTGTCGGCCCAGTCGATCGGTGAGCCGGGGACCCAGCTTACGATGAACACGTTCCACTTCGCGGGGGTCGCGGAGATCGACGTGACACAGGGACTGCCCCGACTGATCGAACTCGTCGACGCCCGGAAGACGCCGGACACGCCGACGATGACGGTCCACCTCGACGGCGAGTACGCGACCGACCGCGACAAGGCCCGCGAGGTCGTCTGGCAGATCGAGGCGACGAAGGTGCTCGCACTGGGGAACGTCTCGACCAACGTCGCGGACATGCAGGTCACGATCGACCTGAACGAGGAGACGCTCCAGAAGCGCTGGCCGACCTACGACGACGTGGGCACCATCGCCGAGGAGATACAGGACACCATCGAGAGCGAACTCAAGGTGGCGACCAAGCGCAAGGGGACCGCCATCGCCTTCGGCCCCGAGCAGCCCAGCTACCGCGAACTGCTCCAGTTGGTCGAAGAGCTCCGCGAAGTCGTGTTCAAGGGGATCGAGGAGGTCTCCCGCGTCGTCATCCGGAAGGAAGAGATGGACGACAGCGACGAGGAGGAGTTCGTCCTCTACACCGAGGGGTCGGCGTTCGGCGACGTGCTCGAGATCGAGGGCGTCGACACCAGCCGCTCGACGTGTAACAACATCCACGAGATCCACAAACAGCTCGGGATCGAGGCCGCCCGGGAGACGATCATCAACGAGACCCAGGAGACCCTGCAGGAACAGGGGCTCGACGACGTGAACGTCCGGCACCTGATGCTGGTGGCGGACATCATGACCAACCGCGGGACGATCGAGTCGATCGGTCGCCACGGGATCTCGGGGTCGAAGGACTCCGTGCTCGCCCGCGCGGCGTTCGAGGTCACCGTCAACCACCTGCTCGACGCCGCGATCCACGGCGAGGTCGACGACCTCGACGGCGTGATCGAGAACGTGATCGTCGGGAAGCCGGTCTCGATCGGAACCGGCGACGTGGACCTCCGCATGGGCTCGGCGTCGACGCCGAAGTCCGCCGACGACTGATGGGTCGGCTCTCCGAGTCGACGGCGGGTCGCCGATGACGGTCACGCTGTCGGACGACGCACGGCAGTACATCGCCGCCTTCGCCGACGCGACCGGCGTCACGCCGACTGACTGTCTGGTCGAGGAGGATCGGATCGTGTTCGTCGTGCCCGCCGGCGAGATGGGCGCGGCCATCGGCCCGGACGGCGAAACCGTCGCCGCCGCCGAGGAGCAGTTGAACACCCGCGTCGACCTCGTGGAGGACGCCGACGACCCGGCCGCGTTCGTCGCGAACTGCCTCGCGCCCGCGGCCGTGCGCAACGTCACCCTGTCGACGCAGGGTGGCAGCACGGTCGCGTACGTCGAGGTGCCACAGGGCGACCGCGGGGTCGCCATCGGCGCCGGCGGGGAGTCGATCGAGACCGCCCGGCGGCTGGCTGCCCGCCACTTCGACGTGGACGACGTGCAGTTGGCCTGAATCGGGGCAGCCGCCCCACGAAGCATTTATGCAGACCGTTCGACAGGAGAGCCGTGGCCCGCCAGAAGCCCTCCCGTCGTCAGCTGTTGGCCGGCAGCGTCGTAGCCATCGCCGGCAGCGCCGGCTGCCTTTCGGCGACGCCGACCGACGAGGCGACGACCGAAACGGGAACCCCGCCGGAACGACTCACCGAACTCTCGGTCGCGGACTTCTTCCAGTACTTGCTGTCGGGGACGCATCCGACCGTCCACCGGAAGGCCGGACAGCAGTACGTCGTCGTCCGGCTCGAACGGGGGGCGAGGAATCACATGACCCTCTATCTCGACGGCGAGGCGGTCGACCGGGCCTCCCGGGAACCGGTAAAGGAGGACGACACCGTCACGGCCGTGTTCGCGGTGTCGAAAGACCGGACCGTCGAGCGGGGGGAACTGCGCCTCGGCGGATCGACGTTCCGGACGTTGCCCCCGGAGACGATCAGCCGGCTGAACGAGCCGCCCGTCTTCGAGGTCGGGGAGCCGTCGGTCTCGCCCGCCGAGATCGAGCCCGAACAGCGCACAGAGGTGACGGTCACGTTCACGGTGACGAACCACGGCGAGGGGACGGGGACGTTCGGGGCGAGCCTGTCAGGGCCAGCGTCCGGGTCGGACCTCGTGAGGACGACGCTCGATCCGGGAGAGGAGCGGGAACTCAGCCCGACGACGACACGTTACGGGGGGGAGGAGCAGGCACGCGTCTGGCTCGACTGGGGCGTCGACAGGTGGTCGACCGAGATTCCCGTGACGGCGACCGAGACGCCGTCGACGGCTAGTGAGTGAAACGGGCTCAGATCGGATTAGCGATACCGCTAATCAGTTCTCCGGCCGTTTCGCCCTCACGAAAGGGGACGCTTAAGTGGCTCCGTCGAAAAGTCCGGGTATGGCGAACGGCAAATACGCCGCGCGGAAACTCAAGAAGGACCGCCAGAAGCGGCGGTGGTCCGACTCGGAGTACGCGCGCCGAGAGCGAGGACTGCGCGAGAAATCCGACCCCCTCGAGGGTGCCCCCCAGGGGCGCGGGATCGTCCTGGAGAAGGTCGGTATCGAGGCAAAGCAGCCGAACTCGGCCATCCGAAAGTGTGTCCGTGTTCAGCTGATCAAGAACGGGAAGCAGGTCACCGCGTTCTGTCCCGGTGACGGTGCGATCTCGTTCATCGACGAGCACGACGAGGTCACGATCGCCGGGATCGGTGGCTCGAAGGGTCGTGCGATGGGTGACATCTCGGGTGTCAACTACAAGGTCGAGAAGGTCAACGGTGTCTCGATGATCGAACTGGTTCGCGGTAACGCGGAGAAACCCGTCCGATGAGCGAGGAAGAAGCCGCCGAGGCCGACGCCGAGACCGAGGAGGTCGAAGCCGAAGCCGAGGAGACGACGGAGGAGACCTCGACGGGCGCCGACCTCTTCGGCGTCTGGGACGTTTCCGAGATCGAGTACACCGACCCCTCGACCCAGCGCTACCTCAACGTGACCCCCATCGCGCACACGATGGGCCGTCACGCGAGCAAGCAGTTCGAGAAGTCCGAGATCAGCGTGGTCGAGCGACTGATCAACCGCCTCATGCAGACCGAGGACAACACCGGCGACAAACAGAAGGCGACGCGCATCGTGCGCGACGCGTTCGACATCGTTCACGAGCAGAGCGAGGAGAACCCGGCACAGGTTCTCGTCACTGCCGTCGAGAACGCGGCCCCCCGCGAGGAGACCGTCCGCCTGAAGTACGGCGGGATCTCGGTCCCGAAGGCCGTCGACGTGGCGCCCCAGCGCCGTGTCGACCAGGGGCTGAAGTTCATCGCGGTCGGCACGCTCAACGCCTCCCGAAAGACGACTACGTCCGCCTCGGAGGCGCTCGCCCAGCAGCTACTCGGCGCCGCCGACTACGACGTGAGCGCGTACCCGATCTCCCAGAAGGAGGAGACCGAGCGCGTCGCGGCCGCGGCCCGCTAAGCGGTTCTCTCTCTCTCTCTCTTTCGTTTTCTCACTTCCCTACGAGCGACGGCGCCGGTCGGCCGGAGACCCGCCGGCAGAAGGAATTTACTCCGGGCGCGTCGAGTGAGAATCATGGATCACGCGCTCTCCCGCCGCGCGCTGCTTGCCCTCTCCACGGTCGGCCTCGCGGGCTGTAGCACGCCCGACGACGCCATCGGAGACGAGGACCCCGCTGACGAGGACGGTCCCGAGGAGTACGACCGACGCCTCGGCCACGACGAGACGGCGTGGGCCGGCTACGACCCCGAGTGGTCGGCGCCGACCGCCGCCGCCGAGCCGGAGTTGGAAGTCGAGGTGCTGGCCGAGACCCTCGAAATCCCGTGGGACCTCTCCTTCGGCGGGAACGGCGACCTGTTCCTGACCGAGCGGCCCGGGCAGGTGCTGCGCTACGCGGACGGCGAGGTGACGCCGCTGTTCGAGCCGGCCGGCTCCATCGACGGCGGCTCGGTGCCGCCGGGCAGCGACGAGAAGAGTTGGTTCGTCGACGGCGGCGAGGGCGGGACGATGGGTGTGGAAGTCCACCCGAACTACCCCGAGGTACCGCTGGTGTACGTCTGCTACACCGCCGACGACGGTGAGGAGCCGGTCGTTCGGCTGGCGGCGTTCGACCCCGACAGCGAGACCCCCGGCGAGCCGGTCGAGACGCTGCTCGAAGCGCCGGCGAAAGTCGGGACCAACGCGTTCATCCACAACGGCGGCCGGCTCCGGTTCGGCCCCGCGAACTACCTCTGGATGACGACCGGCGACGCCGGCAGCGGCGAACTCGCGGCCGACCCAGACTCGCTGGCCGGGAAGACGCTCCGCGTCGATACGTCGGGTGAGGGCGCCGACGGCAACGAGAGCGGCGGTGACGCCCGGGTGTACTCCGTCGGCCACCGGAACCCGCAGGGGCTGAGTTGGCTCCCCGATACGACGCCGGTGGTCAACGAGCACGGCCCCGGCCCGGACGAACTCAACGCCATCGAGACCGGGAGCGAGTACGGCTGGCCCGAGGCCCGCCAGCCCGACGAGTACGAGGGGACCGACTACGGGCGCCCCATCGCCAGTTCCCGGGTCGAGGGGACGACGTGGGCGCCGTCGGGGTCGTCGTTCTACCGCGGCGACGGCGTGCCGACGCTTCGCAACCGCCTGCTTGTGGGCTGTCTGGCCGAGCAGCGCGTCAAGTCGTTCACGCTGACGCCGCCGGATGGTGAGCCGCCGGCACTCGGGGAGACGGGCCACCGACAGGACGCCGACTGGCTGTCCGAGGGCTACACTGTGACGAGTCACGACCTGCTGGAGAACGATCTCGGGCGGGTGCGACACGTCGAGGAGGGCCCCGATGGCGCGCTCTACGCCATCACGTCGAACCGGGACGGGCGGGCGAACGCCCCGTTCCCGATGGAGTACGACGACGTGTTGGTCCGGATCACCGAGCGTTAGTCGGCACCGCCGACGTACTCCCGGGTCATGTCGACCAGCGCCTTGCGGTACTCACTCTCCGTCGGGTCGTCCGAGAGCGACCGGAACGCATCGGCGAAGCGTTCGACGCTGACCCCGGGTGCGTCGTCGGCCGCGGCGTGGGCGAGGTCGTAGATCCGGTGGTCGTCGTCGACGAGATCGTGGCGTTCGACGAGCGCGAGCGCGAAGCCGGCGTTAACCGCGGTGATCTCCGGATCGGAGCCGGGCGTGGCGAGCTGCCACCCCGTGGGGACGACGGGCGGCCGGTCCGCGACGGCGTCGGCCAGCCGCGACTCCAGGAACGTCACCAGTTTCGCGCCGGGGGCGACCGAGAGCGTGATGTCGTCGGCGTAGATGTCCTTCATGTGGTTGGCGAGCTGGTGGACGTGGGCCAGCTTCCGGCGCTCGACGCGCTTGCCCGCCAACGCGAGGAAGATGGCCTCGTCCGTCGACTGGTGGTGTGAGGGGTGGTTCTGCTCGTAGCGGGCCATGTGTGAGAGTTCGTGCAGCGCCAGTTCCCGACCCATCGCGCTGGTGGCCGCCTGCCGAGAGATGTTGAGGACGTGTCGGTCCTCGTAGTGACCGGCCCACGTCCGTTCGTCGGGGTCGTCGCGAACGTGTACTTCGACGGGGAGATCGATCCGACTCTCGGTTTCGAGGAGGTCTGCTGCGCCGAGGAACGGCTCGGCGGGGCCGTTCTCGGGGAGTCGTAGATCCATGTGTATGACTACCACGGTTTCGAGGATTAAGACGGTTTCGGGGGTGTGAGACGGCGGGGGGCGGTCGCCTGCTCGATGGCGGGTACGAGATGCAGTAAGGGCAGGAACTTTTGGCGCAGCGCCGGGAAGGGCGGGCGTGATCGACAGGCTGGAGGAGTGGTGGGCGGCACCGGCGCCGTCGCTCCCCCTCTCCGCGCGCGACGTGCTCTCCCACGCGGGCCGTGACATCACCAAGGGCCTCCCGCTCTACCTCGCGGTCGCCGGCTGGCAGTACGTCACCGTCGGCGTCCCCGGGGCGACGCTTGTCCTCGGTGCCGGCGTCGCGCTGCTGACAGCGTTCGTCGCCGGCGTCCTCGGGGCGCTGGATCACCAGTACCGCGCGGCTGTCGCGTTCGGGGTCACTATCGCCGTGGTCGGGCAGTTGGGCCCGTACGTCGACGGACTCGGCGCGAGCGAGGGCTACGTCCGTACCGCCGCGCTCGTGGTCCTCGTGGCCGCCGGCCTCAGCGCCGTCGTCGGCTACGCCGAAGTGCGTCGACTGGAGTCGCCCGGGGCCGTGGAGTAACGGTTAACGGGTCGGTCCACCAACACGATCTCGTGGACAACGTCCTCACCCGGTTCGACGACCGGATTCGGGCCATCGGCGACCCCGACCCGCCGGCGTCGCCGCTCACCCTCCGGGCAGCCACGGGCTACCTGCTCCGGCGAGCGACGCCGGCGCTGGTGCCGGTGGTCGTCGCGGTCGTGATGCAGTTCGTCGTGTCGAACCCCCTCAGCGGCGTGTTGACCGCGACTGGTGCGGTCGGGGCCGCCGTCGGTGGCGTCGCCGGCGCCGCTCTCGCGTTGGAGCGACGGGGTGCCACCCTCGTCGCAGTTGTGGCCGCGACGGCGCTGGTGGTCGGGCCCGTCGTGGCCGTCGCCGACGGCTCCGGGGACCTCTTCGCGGTCCATCTGGGCCTGTTCGGCGTCGTCACGCTGTTCGTCGTGGCGGTCTGCTACGCCGAGACGGCGAGCCTGCGCCGCGCCGACGGCGGCGGGCGATCAGCGTGAACGGATCGGCCGGCAACGAGGGTCAGACACCCGTGTGCCGGTGGCACACCCCGCTTGCCGAAACACTACCCTTTTGACCCCGCCACGGGTAGCCCACGCCAATGGGCCGACGTAAGAAAATCGTCCAAGAGTGTGAGCGACTGATGGACACGCCGGAGAACATCCGGAACATCGCCATCGCCGCTCACGTCGACCACGGGAAGACGACGCTTTCGGACAACCTCCTCGCAGGCGCGGGGATGATCTCCGAGGGTACCGCCGGCGAACAGCTCGCCATGGACACGAAGGAAGACGAGCAGGAACGTGGGATCACCATCGACGCGGCGAACGTTTCGATGACCCACGAGTACGAGGACACCAACCACCTCATCAACCTGATCGACACTCCGGGCCACGTCGACTTCGGTGGCGACGTGACCCGAGCGATGCGTGCCGTCGACGGCGCGCTTGTGGTGGTCGACGCCGTCGAGGGCGCGATGCCCCAGACGGAGACGGTGCTCCGACAGGCGCTCCGTGAGGGTGTGAAGCCGACCCTGTTCATCAACAAGGTCGACCGCCTCATCTCCGAACTGCAGGAAGGCGAGGAGGAGATGCAGGAGCGACTGCTCGGCGTCATCGCGGACGTGAACGAACTCATCCGCGGGATGATCGAGGAGATGGACGACATCGACGACGACTGGACGGTCTCCGTCGAGGACGGTACCGTCGGGTTCGGCTCGGCGCTCTACAAGTGGGGCGTCTCGATGCCGTCGATGCAGCGCACCGGGATGGACTTCGGGGACATCATCGAGCTCGAGCAGAACGACAAGCGCGACGAGCTCCACGAGCGGACGCCGCTCTCGGACGTCGTGCTCGACATGGTCTGTGAGCACTTCCCGAACCCCGTCGACGCACAGCCCCGCCGTGTCCCGCGCATCTGGCGTGGCGACGCCGAGTCCGAGCTGGCCGAGGACATGCGGCTGGTCAACGAGGACGGCGAGGTCGTCTTCATGGTGACCGACATCTCGATGGACCCCCACGCCGGCGAGATCGCCACGGGTCGTGTCTTCTCCGGGACTCTGGAGAAGGGCCAGGACCTGTTCGTCTCCGGCACCGCCGGCAAGAACCGGATCCAGTCCGTCGGGCTGTTCATGGGGAGTGAGCGTGAGGAAGTAAACCGCGTGCCCGCGGGGAACATCGCCTCGGTCACCGGCCTGCGCGACGCTATCGCCGGTTCCACCGTCTCCTCAGTCGATATGACGCCGTTCGAGTCGATCGAGCACATCTCCGAGCCGGTGATCACGAAGTCCGTCGAGGCCCAGACCATGGACGACCTGCCGAAGCTGATCGAGACGCTCCAGCAGGTCGCCAAGGAGGACCCGACGATCCAGATCGAGATCAACGAGGACACCGGGGAGCACCTCATCTCCGGGCAGGGTGAGCTCCACCTCGAAGTGATCACCCAGCGTATCGAGAAGGAGCAGGGCATCCCGGTCAACACCGGTGAGCCCATCGTGGTCTACCGCGAGCAGCCCCAGGAGGAGTCCCGAGAGGTCGAAGGGGTCTCGCCGAACCGCCACAACAAGTTCTACATCTCCATCCACCCGATGGGGCAGGACATCGTCGACGCGATCCAGCTCGGCGAGGTCTCGATGGACATGCCCGAACTGGAGCGCCGTGAAGCGCTGCAGGAGGCCGGCATGGACAAGGACACGTCCCAGAACGTGGAGCACATCCACGGGACGAACATCCTGATCGACGACACGAAGGGTATCCAGCACCTCAACGAGACGATGGAGCTGGTGGTCGAGGGGCTCTCCGAGGCGCTCGACGACGGCCCGCTGGCCGCCGAGCCCGTGCAGGGGACGCTGCTCCGACTGCACGACGCCCGACTCCACGAGGACACCATCCACCGTGGCCCGGCACAGGTGATCCCCGCAGTCCGTGAGGCCGTTCACCGCGCGTTGATCGACGGCGAGATCCGCCTGCTGGAGCCGATCCAGAACGTCCGCATCGACGTTCCGTCCGAGCACATGGGTGCGGCGTCCGGCGAGATCCAGGGCCGCCGTGGCCGCGTCGACGACATGTACCAGGAGGGTGGCCTCATGGTCGTCGAGGGCATCGCGCCCGTCGGCGAGATGATCGGCTTCTCCAGCGACATCCGGAGCGCGACCGAGGGCCGTGCCTCCTGGAACACGGAGAACGCCGGCTTCCGCGTCATGGCCGACAACCTCCAGCGTGAGAAGATCATGGAGATCCGCGAGCGTAAGGGCATGAAGCTCGAACTGCCCGAGTCGATCGACTACCTCTAAGCAGCGCGGCTTCTCCCGTTCTTTCTCCGTTCTTTCTTCGGTACCCAGTAGCACGCTCAGGGAAGGCTTTTACCGAACCCGGCGCTCCCTCGGGTTGTGATCCGTGTGTACCCAACCGTCGGGAGGAGGCATCGACCATGAGCCGGCCCGAAGGTGTCACCACACACACGCTGCGACTCGAACTCGACGACGAGCCGGGGGAGTTGGCGGCCGCGCTCGAACCCATCGCCGAGAACGGAGGGAACCTCCTCTCGGTGTTCCACGAGCGGGGGAGCCGGACGCCGGGGGGCCGAATCCCGGTCGAAGTCGCCCTCGACTGTCAGGTGGACCGCTTCGAGGACGTGGTCGAGGGGCTCCGTGACCGCGGCGTCACCGTCGTCGCCGCCGACGAGGAGTACTACGGGGAGGCGTTCCGTGTCCTGTTGACCGGCCACCTCGTCGACACCGACCTCTCGGGGACGCTCCGCGAGATCGAGGGTGAGTCGACGGTCTCGGTGGAGGAACTCTCCCTGACTGCCCCCGAAGGCGTCAGCGCAGTCTCCTCGGCGTACCTCCGACTCGGCGCACGGTCCGGCGAGCGTGCGGCCGCCCTGGAGACGGTTCGGTCGATCGCCGAGCGGAAGGACCTGACCGTCGTCGAACCCCTAGGGGTGGGCGAATGAAGCTCGCCGTAATGGGCGTCGGCGCCGTCGGCCGTGCCGTCGTCGAGTTGGCTGAGGATTACGGCCACGAGGTCGTCGGACTGGCCGACTCCACGGGGGCGGCGTTGGGAGAACCGCTGGACGTAGCCGCCGTGCTCGCGGAGAAAGACGAGACGGGCGTCGTCGGCCGGACGTCCCACGAGGAGTTGCTGGACGCCGACTACGACGTGCTCGTGGAGGCGACGCCGACGACGCTCGGCGACGCCGAACCGGGCTTTTCGAACGCGGTCGCCGCACTCGACCGGGACCGCCACGTCGTGCTCGCGAACAAGGGGCCCGTCGCCGAGCGCTACGCCGACCTCCGTGCGGCCGTCCGCGAGAGCGCCGGGGAGCTTCGCTTCGAGGCGACCGTCGGCGGCGCCATCCCGGCGGTGCGGACCATCGAGGACCTCGGCCCGGAGCGGGTCGACCGGGTCCAGGGGGTGCTCAACGGCACCGCGAACTTCGTGCTGAGCCGGATGGCCGCCGAGGGGCTGGGCTACGAGCACGTGCTCGCGGAGGCACAGGAACTCGGCGTCGCCGAGGCGGACCCGAGCTTCGACGTGGACGGGACCGACGCGGCGCTGAAGGGCGTCATCGTGGCGAACGTGCTCCGCGACGCTCGCGGGGAGGACGACATCTCGCTCGCCGACGCCGAGGTCGCGGGAATCGAGGACCTGCCGACGAGTGCGCTCTCGCTTGCGGCCGACGACGGGCGGACCGTCCGACTGATCGTGGAGGCGACGCCCGACGGCGTCCGCGTCGGGCCGCGACTGGTCCCGGAGAACGGGACGCTCGCGGTGACGGGGACCCAGAACATCGTCCAGGTCGCGACCGGCCACGCGGGTCGGCTGAACATCTCGGGACGGGGCGCGGGTGGTCCCGAGACGGCATCGGCAGTGCTGGCCGACGTCGGGCGGCTCCCCCCGCGCTGAGGCAGGAACCACGGTACAGTGGCACAAACCGCCGTACGCGGCAGGATTAGGGGCCACGTATCGAAATGGTTTTACGGCGTTCTGACGAACGATTCCCCACAGCGCCTTTAGCGCGTGAATCCACCATGAGCGAAGACAAACCGCACCAGAACTTGGCCGTCATCGGCCACGTCGACCACGGGAAGAGTACGATGGTCGGGCGCCTGCTGTTCGAGACAGGGAGCGTCCCCGAGCACGTCATCGAGCAGCACCGCGAAGAGGCAGAAGAGAAGGGCAAAGGCGGCTTCGAGTTCGCCTACGTCATGGACAACCTCGCCGAGGAGCGAGAGCGAGGTGTCACCATCGACATCGCCCACCAAGAGTTCGACACCGACGAGTACTACTTCACTATCGTCGACTGTCCGGGTCACCGTGACTTCGTGAAGAACATGATCACGGGCGCCTCGCAGGCAGACAACGCGGTGCTCGTCGTCGCGGCCGACGACGGTGTCGCGCCCCAGACCCGAGAGCACGTCTTCCTCTCGAAGACGCTCGGTATCGACGAGCTCATCATCGCCGTCAACAAGATGGACGTCGTCGACTACAGCGAGGACACCTACAAGCAGGTCAAGGAAGAGGTCAACAACCTGCTGAACCAGGTCAGCTTCGCGTCCGACGACACCACGTTCGTGCCGACCTCGGCCTTCGAAGGCGACAACGTCTCCGAAGCCTCCGAGAACACGCCGTGGTACGACGGGAAGACGCTCCTCGAGGCCCTCAACAGCCTGCCGGAGCCGGAGCCGCCGACGGACGCGCCGCTCCGCCTGCCGATCCAGGACGTCTACACCATCTCCGGTATCGGTACCGTCCCCGTCGGACGTATCGAAACCGGCGTGATGAACATCGGCGACAACGTCTCCTTCCAGCCCAGCGACGTGGGCGGCGAGGTCAAGACGATCGAGATGCACCACGAAGAGGTGCCCAAGGCCGAGCCCGGTGACAACGTCGGGTTCAACGTCCGTGGCATCGGTAAGGACGACATCCGCCGTGGCGACGTCTGTGGCCCGGCCGACGACCCGCCCAGCGTCGCCGAGACGTTCCAGGCGCAGGTCGTCGTCATGCAGCACCCGTCGGTCATCACCGCCGGCTACACTCCGGTCTTCCACGCCCACACCGCACAGGTCGCGTGTACGGTCGAGTCCATCGACCAGAAGATCAACCCGTCGACCGGCGAGGTCGCCGAGGAGGACCCGGACTTCATCAAGTCCGGCGACGCCGCAGTCGTGACGATCCGACCGCAGAAGCCGCTCTCGATCGAGCCGTCGAGCGAGATCCCCGAGCTGGGGAGCTTCGCCATCCGCGACATGGGTCAGACCATCGCGGCCGGGAAGGTCCTCAGCGTCGACGAGCGATAGATGGCCGAGCAACAGGCCCGCGTCCGACTCACCGGCACGAGCCCGGAGGATCTGGACGACATCTGTGACGACGTCCGCGAGATCGCGGAGAAGACGGGCGTCTCGCTCTCCGGCCCCATCCCGCTCCCGACGACGGAGCTCAACGTTCCCTCGCGGAAGTCCCCGGACGGCGAGGGGACTGCCACCTGGGAGCACTGGGAGATGCGGGTCCACAAGCGGCTGATCGACATCGACGCGGACGAGCGCGCGCTGCGACAGCTGATGCGGATTCAGGTCCCGAACGACGTCTCGATCGAGATCGTCCTCGAGGACTGAACCCACCCCGTTCTCACGTTTTCTCACCCCGACGAGCGGCGGCGCTCGCGGTCGTCACGACCGACGACGACAGCCCGACGGCGCCGACTCGCGGGTGAAGCGCAACGTTCAAACCGTTCCCCCGCATCGATTCGGGTGCGGGCTCGTAGATCAGTGGTAGATCGCTTCCTTCGCAAGGAAGAGGCCCTGGGTTCAAATCCCAGCGAGTCCACTACGTTCTTCGATTCCTCGATCGGTACTCGACTCCTCCAGTGAGGGCAGTTCGGTCCGGTAGACCGACCAGAGGGTCTCAGCCGAAGGTGACGGCCAGTTCGAAGTGCACCACCTGCACGCGGTCGAGGTCCGTCGTCTCACAGACGACCCGCGGGTCGTCGGCGCCGCCGGGGCGCGAACAGCTCATACCCGCACCCGAGAGGTAGGACTCCCAACGGTCGGCCACCGGCGAGGAGAGCGCGATCTCGAGTCGGTCCACGTCGGTGTCGTCGACCTCGACGGTTCGGAGCCGGCGTTGGGACCGGATCAGCACCGTCCGCGAGCCGGCGATCGAACGGTCCTCGACGGAGAGTTCGACGACGGGGATGATCGCGCGGCGCTCCGAGAGGACGAAATCGGGCTCCGAGAGCGCCACGGACCCAGCCGGCTGGATGCGCGTCAGCGCGTTCCCGGAGTAGCGGATCCGGGTGTCGCCGGACTCGTACACCACGGGGTCGAGCGTGTAGTTACCCGTCGAGAACGCCAGTGAGCCACCCTCGTAGCCCGAGACGCTGAGCAGGGTCGACTCCCCCGTCCCGATGCTGGCCTCGGCCAGCCTGACCTCCGTGCCGCGGCTGGGAGCGCCGCGGACGGTGATGTCCTCGATGTTGTCGTCGAGGACGTCGAAAGCACGCTCGGCGTTGTTGATCCGCTCGGCGTCACGGGCGTCCTGCAGGCCCGCGTAGCCGATGGTGAAGACGGTCCCGACGGTAAGCAACACCAGCGAGAAGACGAAGACGAAGCCGACCGTCTCGCTCACACCCCGTCGGTCACGGAACACGGTAGAGGGCCGACCGGCGTGGGTATAAGCGTTCGCCAGGTCAGGCGTCGTCCTCGAGCAGCCCCATGTCCTCGACGAGGAGCTTCTGGAACTGTTCGGCGACGCCGGGGTCCACGCGGGCGACGTCCTCGCCGTCGTGGACCGCCTCGTTGTGGCGCTCGATCCGGGTTTCGAGTTCCGAGAGGGGGGCGCGCGTCGTCGTCTCACAGTCGGGGCAGTGGATGGGCACCTGTGGTCCGTCGTCGCTCATACTCGCCCCCTCACCAGCCGCGACTATAAGCACCCGGGTGCTACTCGCCGAACTCGGACGGGTCCCCGTCGTCGTGGGACTCGAGCTCCGACACGCTCCGGTCATCGACCGCGTAGCGCTCGCGGGCGGCCTCGGCGGTGAGCTTCCCCAGCCGGCGGTCCCGAGCCAGCGCCGACGGCGACCGCTCGTCGGGGTCACCGTAGCCGCCGGCACCAGGCGTGCGGATACTGACGACGCTGCCGGGGTCGAGGTCGTGGACCGACTTCTGGGGGAGCTTCTCCCCGGTGTCGACGTCGGCGTCGTCCTCGGCGGCGTAGGCGACGCTGTCCTCGTACAGGTAGGCGGCGCCACACTCGCCCGACTCGCCACCCGCCAGCCCGTAGGGGGCGTTCTGCTGACGGTCGGCGAGCAGGCTGAAGCGGGCCGTGTGCCCCCGGACCTCGATGTCCCGACGGAGGCCCAGTCCCCCACGGAACTGCCCGGCACCGCCCGAATCCGGTCGGAGCGAGTAGCGAAGCACTCGGAGCGGGTAGGCCGTCTCCAGTACCTCCGCGGGCGTGTTCATGGTGTTGCTCATGTGGACGTGGACCCCGTCCATCCCGTCCTTGCCAGCACGGCCACCGAAGCCACCGCCCTGGGTCTCGTAGAAGGCGTAGGGCTTCCCGTCGCCGTCCGTGTCGTCGGCGCCGCGCGGGTCCGTCCCCCCGAAGGTGACGTTGTTCATCGTTCCCTGACAGGCCGCGAGCACGCGCTCGGGCGCCTCCGTCGCGAAAGCGCCCAGCACCACGTCGGTCACGCGCTGGCTCGTTTCGAGGTTGCCGCCGACGACGGCCGCGGGGGGCTCGGGGTTGACCAGACTCCGCTCGGGGGCGTCGATCGTGATCGGTCGGTAGCAGCCGTGGTTCGGCGGGATGTCCGGGTCGGTCACACACCGGACGGCGTAGTACGTCGCCGAGGAGGTGACCGCGAGCACGGCGTTGATCGGCCCCTCGGTCTGGGGCGCCGTGCCGGCGAAGTCGACGCCGACCTCGTCGCCGTCGACGGTGACCGCGACTTCGACGGGGAGGTCCTCGTTCCCGCGGCCGTCGTCGTCGAGCAGGTCAGCGAACTCGTAGACGCCGTCGGGGAAGTCCTCGATCTCGCTTCGCATCCGGCGCTCTGAGTAGTCCTTCACCGCCTCGAAGGCCGCATCGAGCGTGTCGGCACCGTACTCACTGACCATCCCGTGGACGCGGTCGCGGGCGGTCTCGTTTGCGGCCTCCTGTGCCCGGATGTCCCCGCGGCGCTCGTCGGGCGTCCGGACGTTGGCGAGCACCATCTCCAGTACGTCCTCGTTGACCTCGCCGCCCTCGAACAGTTTGACCGGCGGGATACGCAGGCCCTCCTGGTAGATCTCCGTCGAGTCGGCGGCGACGCTGCCCGCCGTCGAACCGCCGATGTCGGCGTGGTGGGCGCGGTTGGCCGCGTAGGCGATCAGCCGGGGCTCCCCCTCACTGTCGAGTGTCTCGGGGTCGAACACCGGCGAGACGAGGGTGAGGTCCGGGAGGTGGGCGCCGCCGCGGAACGGGTCGTTCAGCAGGACCGCGTCGCCCGGGCCCAGTTCCCCCTCGAAGGCGTCGACGGCCGCCGCGACTGAGAACGGCATCGCGCCGAGGTGGACCGGCATGTTCTCGGCTTGGCTCACCATCTCGCCGCGGGCGTCGAACAGCGCACAGGAACAGTCCCGGCGCTCCTTGATGTTCGGCGAGTAGCCCGTCCGGACGAGGTTGGCGTTCATCTCCTCGGCGACGGCCACACAGCCGTTCCGGACCACTTCGAGCGTGACGGGGTCGACCTCGGTGGTGGCACCCGCCTCGGGGTCGGCGCTCATCGCTCCACCCCCGTATCCACGACCAGCGTGCCGTCGGGTGCCACCTCGGCCGACTGGCCGGGGCGCAGGACGACAGTACTCTCCGGCCCCTCGACGACCGCGGGGCCGTCGAACTCGCCGCCGGCAGGGAGCAGGTCCCGGTCGTAAATCGACGCGTCGTAGTGCTCCTCGCCGAAGCGGACCTCGCGGCGCTCGGCGACGGCGTCGGCGACGCTCCCGTCGGTCCCGACCGCGGCGGTCGACGGCGAGTCGACGACCCCGCGGGCGTGCAGGCGCAGGGTGACCAGTTCGACCGCCTCCGTGGGGTCGGCGTGGCCGTACCGTGCCTCGTGGCGGTCGTGGAACCGCTCCTCGACGGCCGCGAGGGCTTCGGCGTCGATCTCGCCCTCGGGGACGGGGACCGACACCTCGAATGACTGGCCGGCGTAGCGCAGGTCCGCGACGCGCTCGAACTCCCGGCGTTCGGGCCGGACGTTCTCCCCGGCGAGTTCGCTGTCCCCTTCCGCGCGGAGTTCGGCGAACGCCGTGGCGACGGTCGCGGGGTCGACGGCCTCGAAGGGTCGCACCATCGACTGGCTGTAGTCGTAGCCCACGTCGCTGATGAGCAGTCCGAGCGCCGAGAGCGCCCCGGCCGTCCGGGGGACGAGCACCGTCGGCACGTCGAGTTCGGCCGCCAGCGTCGGGGCGTGGAGCGGCCCCGCGCCGCCGAAGGCGACGAGGGCGAACTCCCGCGGGTCGTGGCCGCGCTCGACGGAGACGACACGCAGCGCACGGGCCATGTTGGCGTTGGCAACGTCGAGTACGCCCTGTGCGGCCTCCTCCGGCCCCATCCCGAGTTCGTCGCCGAGGTCGGCGAACGCGGCGCGCACGTCCTCGACGCCGACGTCGCGGTCCTCCGGGAGGAACCCTTCGGGGTCGATCCGACCCAGCATGAGGTGGGCGTCGGTCGTCGTCGGCCGCTCGCCGCCGCGGCCGTAACAGATCGGGCCCGGATCGGCGCCAGCGGATCGGGGGCCGACGCGGAGCGCGCCGCCGGCGTCGACCCACGCGACGGAGCCGCCGCCGGAGCCGACGGTGTGGACGTCGATCATGGGGACGCCGACGGTGTAGTCGCCGACGGCCACGTCGGTCGAGACGACCGGCTCGCCGTCCTGGACGAGGGAGACGTCACAGGACGTGCCGCCCATGTCCATCGTGATGAGGTCGTCGTAGCCCGCGCGGCCGGCGACGTGGGTCGCGCCCTGCACGCCGCCGGCAGGACCCGAAAGCAGGGTGTTGACCGGCCGCTCGCGGGCGGCGTCGGCGTCGATGAGGCCGCCGTTTGACTGCATCAGCTTCACCGCGGCGTCGACGCCGCGGTCGCGGACCTCGCGTTCGAGGTTGCCGACGTAGCTGTCCATCACCGGCTTGAGCGCGGCGTTGAGGCTCGTGGTCACGCTGCGTTCGTACTCGCGGATCTCCGGGAGGACGGTGCTCGACTGCGAGACGGAGGCCTCGGGCAGTTCCTCGCGCAGGATCTCGGTCACGCGGTGTTCATGGTTGGGGTTCTCGAAGGCAAAGAGCAGGCAGACCGCGACGGCGTTCACGTCGGTGGCGGCGATGTCGGCGGCCACCTCCCGCACGGCGTCCTCGTCGAGTTCGCGCAGGACGTTCCCGCGCTCGTCGAGGCGTTCGGGGACGGTGAATCGGCGATCCCGCGGGACCACGGGTTCGGCCTTCTCGGCGGTGAAGTCGTAGATGTCCGGCCGGTCCTGCCGCCCGATCTCGAGGGCGTCGCGGAACCCCTCGGTCGTGACGAGGGCGGTGTCGGCCCACGTCCCCTCCAACACGGCGTTGGTGGCGACGGTCGTCCCGTGGCTGAAGAACGCCACGTCAGCGGGGCCGTAGCCCGCCGCTGACTCGCTCGCTTCGAGCCCGTTCAACACGCCCCGTTCGGGGTTGGCCGGCGTCGACGGCGTCTTAGTGACGGTGACCTCGCCGTCACGGACGGCGACGACGTCGGTGAACGTGCCGCCGATGTCGACGCCGACGCGAGTCTCCGAGTCGGTCACAAGGGACCTCCGTTCGTAGGGGTTGGACGCATTACTCGGAGGGAATGGGGCGTGGTACGTGGGTGTTTCCCTCGCGGTCCGTCCCCCCGGGCCCGTGGTTTCTAGTTCCCCTCAGCCGAGGTGGCAGGCGTGAGCACCCGGAAGACCGCACTCGGCGTCGTGGTCGGGGCAACCGTCACCGTGATCGGGGCCGTCCCGACCGCGGCGCTGCTCCCCCTCGTCGGCCTGCTGGTGGATCGGGCTATCGGCAGCGGCCTGTCGCCGTGGCTGTTCGTTCTCCCGCTGCTCGGCTGGCCGGCGGTCGGCGGCGGCGTCGCCGCGGCGGTTCGTGGCGGCGGACGGGGCGTGAGCATCGCCGGTGGCGGCCTCGCCGGGGCGCTCGGGTGCGCCGCCCTCGGTGCCGTCGCTGGCGCGTTCCTCTTCGTGCTCCTCGCGGGCATGACCCCGTCCCACGCCGGAACCGTCCCCGTCGCGGAGCTCTCGGCCACCTCGGTGGGGTACGGGGCCGGCGGCGGTGCTCTGGTCGGGGTGGGACTCGGCGCCGGCGGCGGCATCGGGGCCCACTACCTCCGGAAGGGGATGTCCGACTCGGGAGCAGACGACTGATCGGGAGAAACAGCGCGTCGTGGCCGGGCCGGGAGTCGCCGCGACCTTGGCCCCGGCCGCTTACACGTCGTGGTCGGCGTCCTCGGCGTCGACGACCTCGACGCCGCGGTTGTTCACGGCGTGGGGGTCTAGTCCCTGTTCCTGCATGAACTGCTTGTAGAGTCGCTCGGCGGTCTCGCCGTCCTTCTGCTTGTCCGAAGCGCGGTCACAGAGTTCGATGAGGTCCTCGGGCACGTCGTTCTCGTGGACGATCCAGTGGTTGATCAGGTCCGACAGCCGCCGGATGGGCGAGGTGAAGTGGCCGTAGATGTCGAAGTTGAGCGCGTGGTGACCGCCGAAGGGGTCGTTCATGTACTTCGCCCGGGGCATCACCTTCAGGACGGCGCGCTGGATCTTGTCGAGCGAGCGGCCGGGTGACTCCTCCAGCGCGGCGTTGACGGCCTTCCGCGGGTCGTCCCAGGCCTGCCCCGGGATGGAGACGCCGTCGAGTTCCTGGATCTCCTTGAGCGCCTTGTTCCACTGCTCGGGGGTGGGCTGGGGGTGGACGCGGTACATCGCCTCGACGCCGCGGTCCCACATCAGCGTGTGCGTGACCGCCTTGTTCGCTTTCAACATCGACTCCTCGATCATCGTGTGGGCGCGGTCCCGCCGGGGGTTGAGCACGAGCGAGCCGTCCTCCTTGCGCTGTTCGTGCATGCGGTCGGCGAGTTCGAACGCCAGCCGGTTCTCCGCGTGCAGCGGCGCGTCCTCGTCGTCGAGGCGGTTCTCACACTGCGTGTAGGTCAGGCGCTCGTTGGAGTTGATGACGGACTTGTAGATCTCGATCTCGTCGAACGAGAGCGTCTCCGGGTCGAGGTGCATCTCGACGGTGTGGGCGAGTCGGTCCTCCTGTGGGACGAGCGAACAGACCGTCTCCGCCAGCGCGGGCGGCAGCATGTGGGTCGTGTACCCCGGCAGGTAGACCGTGTTACAGCGCTCGACCGCCTCCTCCCACATCAGCGAGTCCGGGTGGACGTAGTGGCTCACGTCGGCGATGTGGACGTAGAGGACGTACTCGTCGTCGTGCTCCTCGACGGAGATGGCGTCGTCGAAGTCCTGTGCGTCGGCGGGGTCGGTGGTCCAGGCGGTGAGGTCCCGGAGGTCCCGTCGCTCGTCGAGTTCGTCCTGGATCTCCTGTTCGACGTTCTCGATGCGCCGTTCGGCCTCGCGCATCACGGCGGGGGGGAACTCGTCGCGGAGTTCGAACTCCTCGAACAGCTCGTCGCGTTTGTCCGCCAGTCGCTCGGAGAGGGCTTCGGAGATCAGCACGGGCCCCTGTCCCTCGGCCGTCCCGGCCTGGGCCTGGGCGTCGTCAGTTTCGCTCATGGGTACCGTTGGCGGAGCCGGCAGGTAGGCGTTTCGGGGGATGGGCCGGTTCGCCCCGCCTCAGAGGACGAGGGCGTACGCCCCAACACCGACGGCGATCAGCAAAATCGAGAGCGCCACCCCGAAGAGGTCGCCGATCAGCAGCCGCCGAGCGACCGTCCGGCGGGAGGAATCGCCGAGCAGGAACGGCGACCCGCCGTCGATAACGGCTGGCACGGCGCCGACGGCGCCGCGGGCGTCACGAGCGGCCCCGCAGACCAACACCTCGTCGCCGGGTTCGAGGCGCCGTTCGACGTAGCGCCGGTCGTCGCCGACGCCCCAGTCGATCGGGCCGAGGCTCACCGACAGGTCCTCGTCGTCCACGTCGTCGTTGGCGTCGATGTAGCGCCGGACGCGTTCGGGCGGCGTGTCCCCGCCCTCGACCTGTATCGTCGTGTCCGGTTCGAGCCGGAACGTCGCGCCGCTGGGGTCGACCCGAACCGTCCCGGTGCCGTCGTCGAGCAGGAACTGGCCCGCGACGGCGCCGCCGTCGATGGGTTCGAAGCTGGTCGGGCGCCAGAGGGTGGAGCCAAACAGCCACCAGCCGCGGGCGGCTCGTTCTTCGAGCACTTGGTAGGCCAGCGCGACCGCCGACCGGCCGGTGAACGGCGCCTCGACGGTGCGGCCGCCCTCGGCTTCGGCGACGGTGCCGACGAAGCAAGCCCGGTCCGGGCGGTCGCCGAGCAGGTCGCTCACGGAGCGGTCGGGCGTTCGGAGCAGTCGGAGACCGGTCAGCGGCGCCGGGGCGGCGAGGAGCCAGACGGCGGCGCCGGCGAGGAGGAAGGCGGCGGGCCAGAGCGGGGGCATCGGGCCCATCGTCGGCGGCGTCCCGCAAAAGCGGTTCGCCACCGCCGGATGGAGCGGGCGATTTATGCCCCGAGACGGCCCACGAGGAGACATGAAGGTCAGCTCCCGCCACCACCTCCGCAGCGACGCCGTGGCCGAGATCGAGGACGCGCTCAGCGAGGGGCTGGGCGTGGAACTGGACGCCGACACGTACGAACTGGTCGAACTCGAGGACACCACCTTCGACGTGGTGCTCGTCGACGGCGAACCCGACGTGCTCTACTACGAGGGCGAGCCGTTCCTCTCGGTCCGGGGGGCCAACAGCCACCCGCCCGACGAGGGTGTCGTCACCGTCGACGCCGGCGCCGTCTCGTTCGTCAGCGGCGGCGCCGACGTGATGCGCCCCGGCATCACCGAGGCCGACGAGGCCATCGAGGAGGGTGACCTCGTCGTCATCGTCGAGGAGAGCCACGGCAAGGCGCTCGCGGTCGGTCGCGCGCTCGTCGACGGCGACGAGATGGTCGGCGACAGCGGGAAAGTCGTCGAGTCGCTCCACCACGTCGGTGACGACGTGTACGAGTTCTCGGTCTGATCGGCGACGTTATCATCGCGTGATAGCGGGCGAACAACTGAAGCGGTCCCGTCGTGTACGCCGGGTACCCAGCACGTCTCGTGTCCGGCGAGTCCGCGGAGGGCGGCTGGGTGTCGGAACGCGTGCCGTCGCGCTGTGGGAACCGCGACGGACGGAGGGGTCACGCCCCTCCGGTGGGATCTACGCAGCCCGGAACACAGTACCTTTGAGCGCCGGCCACCTGCATCCGCTATGAGCGAGCGTTCCGGCACCGACGGCGACAGCGCACGCAGCTACCGGCTCGACCGGCTGGCCGGCTTCTCGGTGGTCGGGGCGTTCGTCCTCTCGCTCGCGCTGTTGGCCGTCGGCGAGCCGCTGTTCTGGGTCCCCTTCGCCGTCGGCATGGGGATGGGCCTCCCCGGGTTCGCCATCCTCGCCGACCGGGAGCGCGACCGGGACCGACAGACCGGGCCGGCGGCGGCCGCCGACGCCGACGGTGACGGTGACGGTGACGACACCGACGACTCGGCGTAGTCAGGGCACCTCGTCCATCGACCCGCGGTACCAACGGCCCGTCTCGGTGCCACAGCGTTTGCAGCGGGCGACCACCACGTCCTCCCCCTCGGGTCGCTCGAGGTCGTTGTCAGTCTCTTCGCCACACTCGGGACAGTCCCGCAGTTTCACCTGCGTGCCGTAGTCGAGCGGCGCCCCGATGGCGATCGCGACGACCCGCTCGTCACCGCGGTTCCAGCCGCGTTGGAACTCCTCGCGGTCGAACCGTATCGCTTCCCGAGGGCCGACGACGACGGGACCCGATTCGGTCTCGAACGTCGCCGTCCCCGAGACGACGTAGAACACCTCCTCCTGCACCTCGTGGTTGTGGTAGGCGAACGCGAAGGAGTCGCCGGGCTCCAGTTCGTAGTGGTTGATCGCGACGTCGGTCAGCCCCAGCGGTTCGGTGAGGCCGCGCATCACCGCGGCGGCCTGCACGCTGTTCTCGAGGTCGTCGACGGCGACTCGTTCCATGGCCGGACGGGGGGCCGCGGGTACAAAAACCCGCGCAGCGCGGGTCAGTCGAAGCCGCTGATCAGGGTCACGAGCCACTGAGCCGGATCGGGATCACGCCGGAGTTCGACCCGCTCGACCCACTTCACCCACTGGAACCCCCGTCGACCGGGCGCGACCAGCCGTGCCGGCCCGCCGTGGCCGTGCCCGAGCGTCGCGGCGTCGATGCCCGTCGCCAGCAGCGCGTCGCTGGCCTCCGCCAGCGGGAGGCTCCAGCGGTAGCCCGTGACGCTGACGAACCGAACCCAACGGGCTCCCTCGGCGTCCGGGTCGACGCCGGCCGCCGCGAGCAGGTCGCCGACGCGGACCCCCCGCCAGTTCTGCACCGTGTACCAGCCGCTCGTGCAGTCGAGCGTCGCCCGGCGCTCGTCGCCAGCGACCGCGAGCAGGTCGCCGTATCGCATCTCGGCCCCGTCGCCGTCCAGCCCCGTCACCGAGAGCGTCCACGTCTCGCGGTCGATCGGATCGGGGTCGTCGGCGACCCACGAAGTGACGGGGAACGAGCCGCCCTCAGTCTCGGTGTCGTACAGCGTCCCGGTCGGCTTCGAGCCGGTCTCGCGGGTCGTCACGCCGCGGACGCCGGCGACTGCCTCGCCGAGCCGCCAGGCGAGCGTCCCCGCGACGAGCAGTCCGCCGAGGCGGATCGCACTCCGCCGCGATGCGTCGGTTCGGCCGGGGAGCCGGAGTCGAGAACGGAGGTGAACGAGGAGTATCGGCACGACGAGCAGCCCCAACCCGACGTGGGCGTTGAGCGTCGTCCACGGCCCCAGCGGAACGTTGCCGCCGAGGCTCCAGAAGACCCCGGTGACGAGGGCGGCGACGGCCACGGTGCCGAGAAGGACCGACACCGGCGTCGTTCGGTCCCACGCCCGGCGGTCGGTCACCCGGCGGGCGACACGGGCGAACTTGAACGCCAGCAGGCCGGTCAGCGTGACGCCGATGATCCCGTGGAGGTCGACGAGGACGCCCTGCGGGAGCCAGCCCGTCCACGCGAGCAGCCCCGTGGCGACGGCGCCGGCGACGACGGCGAGGATCGCCCAGTCAACTGCTCGCGGCGGCGGGGCGAGTCGGAGCACGCGAGCACGGAAGCGGCCCATGTCGGGGCGATGGGACCGTGCGGGCAAGAGTGCGTCGCGGCTGCCGGCCGGCCTCGCCCGCACCCCGACAGCCAAGTGCCGGAGCGACAATGAGCGAACGTGCCAGCAGCAATCGTCACCGGCTCGTCCCGGGGTATCGGTCGCGGCGTCGCCGAACGCTACGCCGCCGACGGCTACGACGTCGCGGTGAACTACCACACCAGCGAGGCGAAAGCCGAGGAGACCGCAGAGCGCGTCCGGGCGGCCGGTCAGGAGGCGGTCGTCGTCGGCGCCGACGTGTCCGATCCGGCGGGTGCCGAGCGACTGGTCGAGACGGCCGCCGACGCCTTCGGCGGCGTCGATCACGTGGTCAACAACGCGGGGATCGACCAGCACGTCTACACGGCGGAGCTCTCCTCCGAGGACTTCGACCGCGTCATGGACGTGAACGTCAACAGCGCGTTCACCGTCACGAAGGCCGCGCTCCCGTACCTCGAGGAGTCAGCGGACAACCCGTCGGTGGTGAACATCTCCTCGATCCTCGCGTTCACCGGCGCGCCCATCGAGGTGCACTACGCGGCCTCGAAGGGGGCGCTGCTCTCGCTGACCAAGAGCCACGCGTCGGACTTCGCGCCCGACATCCGGGTGAACGCGGTCGCGCCGGGCCACATCGAGACGGACATGGTGAGCGACCGGACGGACGAAGAGATGGCCGAGGAGATCGCACGGATCCCGGTCGGCCGGATCGGACAGGTCGAGGACATCGCCGACGGCTGTGCGTACCTGCGGGACGCCGGCTTCGTCACGGGCGAGACGCTGCACGTCAACGGCGGCGAACTGATGCGGTGAGGGCCGATCCGGCGCGGGCTCAGTCCGCGAGGGACTCCGGGTTGGCGCCGAACTTCCGCCCGGTCAGTTCCTCGGGGACCAGCCGGTAGTACTCCATCCCCAACTTGTCGACCGTGCTGTCGGGGACGACGTTGAGCGTCGGGACCGTGGCGTTCTCCGCGATCGCGTTCGACGCCGTGACCACGTCGGCATCCGGGACCGGCTCGAGCGTCCCCCGGGCGACGACGCTTTCGGCCGGCGCCTCGGTCCACACCGTGAACGTCGCAGTCCCGGTGCCGTCGAGGAACTGCATCTTGCGGCTGTCCTCGTCCCGCACCAGCTGGAAGTAGAGGTGTTCCCCGTCGTAGCCGAACGACTCGGGGATCGCGTAGCTCTCGCCGCCGTCGGCGAGGGAGAGCGTTCCGGCCCCCGCCCCGCGGAGGAAGGCGTCGATCTCGTCGGCCGCCATCTCGACAGCAACCATGGCGATTACCTACGCAGTGGGCGGCTTTAACTGCGTGGATGCAGGCCATCGCGCCGTCCGTGTCTCAGGCGTCGCGGACCGCCGCCTCGATGCCGTCGAGTCCCTTCTCGAGTCGGTCCAGCGAGTTCGCGAAGGAGAGCCGGAGTTTCCCCTCGCCGGCCTCGCCGAAGCCGTCGCCGGGCGCGAGCACCACGTCCTGCTCGCGGAGGAGTCGTTTGGCAACCTCGAGGCTGCTCCCGGGCAGGTCCACGTCGAGGAACGCGTAGAACGCCCCGTCGGGCGTCGGCGCCGAGACCCCCTCCATGTCGGCGACGCGCTCGGCGACGTACTCGCGGCGCTCGGCGAAGGCCTCGTACATCTCCTCGACGGGCTCCTGCGGTCCGGTGAGGGCGGCGATGGCGGCGTGCTGAGCGACTGAGCCCGCACAGGCGGTCGTGCTCTCGTGGATCTTGGTCGCCTCGTCGACGAGTTCGGTCGGCCCGCCGAGCCAGCCGACCCGCCAGCCCGTCATCGCGTAGGCCTTCGAGCAGGAGCCGATCGTGAGGAGGTGGTCGGGGTGGCCCGTCAGCGCCGCGAGCCCGGTCGGGTCGCGGTCGTACGTCAGGCCGAGGTAGACCTCGTCGGCGAGGACGTAGGCGTCGTGGTCGGCGGCGGCCTCGACGACCGCGCGCATCGGCTCCGGATCGAACACCTGTCCGGTCGGGTTCGAGGGCGAACAGAGGATCACCGCCGCGGTGTCGTCGCTCATCGCGTCGATCACCCGGTCGGCGTCGAGGGCGTAGCCCGTCTCCTCGGCCATCGGCACCTCGACGGGGACGCCGTCGGCGAGTCGGGTCTGGGTCCAGTAGTTCGGCCACGAGGGCGAGGGGATCACCACCTCCTCGCCGTCCTCGACGGTTGCCAGGATGGCGAGGTGGAGCGCCTCCATCCCGCCGTTGGTCACGGTCAGTTGGTCGGCGTCGTACTCGACCTCGAACTCCCGTTCGAGGGTGTCCGAGATGGCCGCACGGAGTTCCGGTAGGCCGGCGTTGCTCGTGTAGTGGGTCTCGCCGGTACGGGCGGCCTCGCAGGCGGCGTCGACGACGTGTTCGGCGGTGTCGAAGTCCGGTTCCCCGACTTCGAGGCGCACCAGGTCGCGGTCGGCGGCCTCCGCGAGGTCGAACATGACGCGGATCTTCGAGCGCTCGCAGGCGCGAACGCGCTCGGTCGGCGTGGGCATACCCGAGCGTGCGTGCGAGGGCACAAGGCAGTTCCGCCAGCCTCAGGCGACGAACAGCAACACCAGCCCCATCGCGACGGCGAACGCGCCGATGGCGAGTCCCAGCAGCGACGTGCCCGCCATCCGGCGGAGCGTCGCGCCACGGGACCGGTCCGAGACCACGAGCGGATCGAGGTCGCCCGACTCGGTCACTCGGCCGACCACGGTCACATCGTCGCCCGGCGAGGCTCGCTGCTCGGTGTACCGTCGGGTCCCGAACGAGAGCGCGGCAGCGATCCCGCGGAGCGGTCCCGGTG
This sequence comes from Halolamina litorea, assembly GCF_026616205.1. Lineage (NCBI taxonomy): Archaea > Methanobacteriati > Methanobacteriota > Halobacteria > Halobacteriales > Haloferacaceae > Halolamina > Halolamina litorea. Next base: position 533,442 of record NZ_JANHGR010000001.1, on the reverse strand, counting down.
GGTCGCGCCACGCCGTCGTCGTCGGGAGGGCGTCGGTACGGCGTTCGAAGCGAGCGATCCGCTCGGGGGCGTCCTCGTCGGCGTCGACGGTGGCGACCGTGGCACGGTCGAGGGTCACCGTGTGGGCCGGTTCGACCACGTCGACGGCGGCCGCGGGCGTCCGAAGTCGGAACGGGACCGAGCCGGCGCGTTCGTGGATCGTCACGAACCACGGCAGGAGCAGCGGGCTGAGGCGACGCTCCTCGACGGCGTAGCGGAGCACGAGCGATTCGCGGCCGGAGAACGGCGCCGTCAGCGCCCCCTCGTCGCCGTCCTCGACGGCCCCGGCGACCCGCACGTACGAGCCGGGTGTGACCCCCGCGAGGCTCGTGACCGACTGGGACCGGAAGACGCGGCCGGCACGCCACACGTACCGGAGGCTGAACAGGAGGACGACGGCGCCGACGACGAGCATCGCGACGCCGAACAGTTGGGTCGTGGAGGGACTGGAGACCATGCCCCGGCGTTTCGAGCGGTGCCGTATGGACCTGTCGACAGGTGGACTACTCCGTGGTGCCTACTCGACCAGCGGCGCCTCGCCGCGGAACTCGTCCCGGCTGTGTGGCTCGGTGAAGTCGATGTCGGGGCCGACGGCGACGATGCGCGTGGGGTTGATGTCGGCGTGGCTGCCGTAGTAGTGCCGGGTGATGTGGTCCACGTTCACCGTCTCGGCGATGCCCGGGGTCTGGTACAGGTCCTTCGTGTAGCCCCAGAGGTTCGGGTACTCGTGGATCGCCCGGCGGTTGCACTTGAAGTGGGTGTGGTAGACGTGGTCGAATCGGACCAGCGTGGCGAACATCGCCACGTCCGCGAGGGTGAGTCGCTCGCCGTCGCCGGCGAGGTAGCGCTGCTCGGAGAGCACGCCCTCCCAGTGGTCGAGCGCGTCGAACAGGTCGTCGACGGCGTTCTCGTAGGCGTCCTGATTGCCCGCGAAGCCGGCGCGGTAGACGCCGTTGTTGATGGGGTCGTAGATGGCGTCGACGATCCGGTCGATCTCCTCGCGGAGGTCCTCGGGGTAGAGCGACACGCCGTTGCCGTCGAAGGCGGTGTCGAGCATCCGCATGATCTCGCTCGACTCGTTGTTGACGATGGTGTTCTCCTGTGTGTCCCAGAGCACGGGCACCGTCACGCGGCCCGTGAAGTCGGGGTCAGCGTCGGTGTAGACCTCTCGGAGGAACTCCCGGTCGCCCAGCGGGTCAGAGTGAGCGTCGGAGAACTCCCAGCCCTCGTCGTAGCGTTCGGGTTGGACCAGCGAGACGGTGATCTGGTCTTCCAGCCCACGGATTTGGCGGACCATCGCCGCGCGGTGGGCCCACGGGCAGGCCCGACAGATGTAGAGGTGATAGCGGCCGCCCTCGGCCGGGAACTCGGTCGACTTCGGGTCCTCGCCCGCGGCGGCGACGCCGCCGTCGAGCCAGTCCCGGAAACTCGTCTCCTGCCGGTCGAACTCACCGTCCTCGTTCGTGGATTCGTAAGCGTCTCTCCGCCACTCCCCCTCGACGAGCATGTTCATACTGGAAAGCCGGGCTCGCGGCGGATAAAGCGAGCGTCGGCGGCCCGCGGCGCCGGTAGGCCAAGCGTTGCCAGCTACCGCAGGAGCGTGTCGACGACCGCCCGCGCGACGGTCGGCGCGTCCGGGCCGAGGACGTAGGTGATCGCTTCGACGCCGTGGGCGCCGGTCTGGTAGAGGACGAACGGTTCGCCCTCGACGAGCCTCGCGTCGGCGACGGCCGCCTCGACGGCGTCGCCCTCGATCTCGGAGTCGAACTCGACGGTCTCGTAGCCCGCGTCGGCGAGGGCGGTCAGGATCGCCTCGTCGTAGGCGATGTTGAGCGCGGCCGAGGCGTCGGCGCCGGCCGCACGCGCCGAGAGCAACACGCCGGCGACGTGCTCGCTGACGCCGAACTCGGGATCGCCGGGGACCGTCGGGACGCCGTTCACGTCGACGATCCGGCCGGGGACCGCCGCCACGTCCTCGATCCCGGTCGGGTCGGGGAGCGACTCGACGAGGTTCGTGCCGACGTTGGGGATGGAGCCGGCGAACCCCGAGGCGTTGGTCAGCACCCGCAGCCCTCGGCGGACCGAGGCGAGCACCTGTTCGCCCGTGCGGAGCGTCGAATCGACGTCGTGGACCGCGAACGTGGCGTCGGCGTCGGCGAGTTCCGGCACGGCCTCCTCGTGGAGCCGTGCGAGGAGGTCCCCGTCCTCCAACTGCCGGATCAGCACCTCCGCCTCGACCAGCGCGCCGACGCGGCTGAGGGTGCCGTCGGCCAGCCCCGCGGCGACGCGGTCGGCGAGTGCCTGGACGCGCTCGTCGTTGGCCACGTCGGGGTGGCCCTCGACGTCGCCGTGGGCGTACTTCGAGACGGCCGACTGGCTGATCCCGAGCAAGTCGGCGACGGCCGACTGTGTCAGCCCGCGGTCGCGGAGCCGTTCGGCCAGCATCGCCCGGTAGGTCGGGAGGAAGGCGTCGACAACGACTTCCTCGATGAACTTCATTCCTCGCGCCCCGCGAACTCCGGATCCGTGCCGATTCGGGAGGCCTGCGGGCCCTGCTGGTTCTGGTACTTCGAGTCCCGGTCGACGCCGTAGGGCCGCTCGGCGGCCGAGGAGAGCTCCGTGAAGATGAGTTGGGAGACGCGCATCCCCGGCGAGAGCGCGACCGGCGCGGTGCCGAGGTTCGACAGTTCGAGCGTGATCTGGCCCTGGTAGCCCGGGTCGACGATGCCCGCGGTGGCGTGGATGACGACCGCGAGCCGGCCGAGCGAGGAGCGCCCCTGGACGGTGGCGATCAGGTCCGCGGGCACCTCGACGCGCTCCTTGGTCGTACCGAGCACGAAGTCCCCGGGGTGGAGGATGAACTCGTCGCCCTCGGCGACAGTCGTCTCGGTGACGTACTCGCCGACCTCCTCCTCGCGGTTGGGGTGGATACAGGAGATGTTGGTTCGCTGGAACTCGAGGAACTCCTCGCCGAGTCGGAGGTCGAGGCTCGCGGGCTGTAGCTGCATGTCGAGGTCGTCGATGGGGTCGACGACGAGGTCACCCTCCTCCATCCGGGCCAGGATGTCGCGGTCCGAGAGGATCATATCCGACAGGCAGTACCCGGGGGTGCCTAAACACCGCGGTCCGGGCGGCAACCTACCAACGGGTCGAACGGTCGGGCGAGGCCCCGGTCGGTCCCGAAGCGCTTTCCCGCCGCCACGGGGAGAGTCGGGTATGAAGCAGGCCATCGTCGCCCGGACCGACATCGGGATGGGAACCGGCAAGCTGGCCGCACAGGTCGCACACGCCTCGCTCTCGGCGTACGAGGACACCGACGAGCGGACGCGCAAGGCGTGGAAGGGCGAGGGGCAGAAGAAGGTCGTCCTGAAAGCCAGCGGCGAGAACCAACTGTTCGAACTGGCCGACCGGGCCGAGCGCAAGGGCCTCCCGAACGCGGTGATCCGCGACGCCGGCCACACCCAACTGGATCCGGGGACGGCCACGGCGGTCGCCATCGGCCCCGGCGACGACGAACTCGTGGACCAGGTCACCGGCGACCTCTCTCTGTACTGACGGCCCCCCAGCGTTATCCGGGTCGGTCGTGTTTTCCGACCGAATGGACGACACTCGCCCCTCCGTGCTGGTCGTCGACGACGAGCCGAGCGTCGCGAAGGCGTACTCGCTCTGGCTCGACGGCGAGTACCAGATCGAGACGGCCCACAACGGCGAGGAGGCGCTCGACGCCGTGTGCGAGACGACCGACGTGGTGCTGCTCGACCGACGGATGCCGAACGTCTCCGGCGACGAGGCGCTCTCACGGATGCGCGAGGCCGGCTACGACTGCCGCGTGGCGATGGTGACGGCGGTCGACCCGAACTTCGACATCGTGGAGATGCCGTTCGACGACTACCTCTCGAAGCCGGTGACGCGTGAGGAAGTGATCGGGACGATCGAGGAGCTACTGGACCTCGCAGCGTACGACGACGCCGTCGCCGAACGGTTCGCCGTCGAACGGAAACGCGCCGCACTGGAGTCCCGCAAGCCCGACAGCGAACTCGAAGAGAGCGAGGAGTACGCCCGCCTGCAGCAGCAGTCCGAGGAGCTCTCGACGGACACCGGGATGGAGATGGACCACGACTCGGTCAAGAAGGCCCTCGGCGACATCGAGAGCGACGAGCCCAAGACCGCGTTCTGAGGCCGGGACGGACAGCGTTAACTCCGGAGCCGGGGTAGCTCGGGGCGATGCGTGAGGCCCACCCCCGCGAGCGAACGGTCGGCGTCGAGTGGTACGTCAGCGACGCCGACGGCGTCGGCGGCCGGCTCCGTGACCGACCCGAGGACTTCCGCGTGCGCGAACTCGAAGCGTTCGACACCAACCCCGCCGACGCCGACGAGGGCGACTACCCGTACCTCGTCCTTCGGGTGACGCTGACGGGCTGGGACACCAACGACTTCGCGGGGCGCCTCTCCGACGCCCTCGGCGCCTCCCGCGAGCGGGTCGACTGGGCCGGCACGAAGGACAAACACGCGGTCACGACCCAACTCTTCTCCGTCTACGACGCCGACCCCGCGGACATCCCGGAGATCCGCGACGCCGATATCGAGGTCGTCGGCCGTGCCGGCCGCCACCTCTCCTACGGCGACCTCGCGGGCAACGCCTTCGAGATCACCGTCCGCGACCCCGAGAACCCCGGGAACGCCGACGGGATCACCGAGCAACTGCGGGCGTTCGCGGGCGACCCAGACGCCGACCGGATCGGCGTCCCGAACGTCTTCGGCCACCAGCGCTTCGGCAGCCGTCGACCGATCACCCACGAGGTCGGGCTGGCGGTCCTGCGCCGCGAGTGGCGCGAGGCCGTGCTGGCCTACGCCGGCAACCCCTTCGACACCGAGCCCGAGGACACCCAGGCAGCCCGCGCGTTCGTCGACGAGCAGGCCGCGAGCGACGACCCCGACTGGGACGCCTGCCTCGACGAGATGCCCGGGAAGTTGGGCTACGAGCGCTCGATGCTCCACCGACTGCGCGAGCGGCAGGCCGGGAGCGGCGACGCCGACACCGGCGCCGAGGACGAGGCGGATGATCCGTGGCGCCACGCGCTCGAAGCGGTCCCGTCGAACCTCCAGCGGCTGTTCGTCAACGCCGCTCAGTCCTACGCGTTCAACCGGATCCTGAGCGAACGCCTCGACCGCGGGCTCCCGTTCCACGAGCCGGTCGCTGGCGACGTGTGCTGTTTCGCCGACAACGAGATCGACGCCGTCCGGAAGCCCGACCCGGACCGCCTCCAGCGCGTCGACGAGAACCGCGTCGACGTGCTTGCCCGCCACTGCAAGCGCGGTCGGGCGTTCGTCACCGCGCCGTTGATCGGCACCGAAACCGAGTTCGCCGACGGCGAGCCCGGCGAGATCGAGCGCGAGGTGTTCGACGACCTCGGGTTGGAGCCGGAGCTGTTCGACCTCCCCGGGAACTTCGAGTCGACGGGGACCCGGCGCGCGGTGTTCGTGGACACGGAGATGGCCGTCTCCCACGACCCGCTGACGTTCGAGTTCGCGCTCCCGTCGGGCTGTTACGCGACGACGGTGCTGCGGGAGTACCTGAAGACGGACCCGACGACGCTGTAAGTCGGTCTCCCGCCGCCGACTGTCGGCCGTGACCGTGACGGCGGCCGCAAACGGGCCCCTTTTGGCCGGCACGCTCCTCCGCCCGCTATGGACTGTCGGCGGTGTGGCACCGAACTCGATCGGCCGGGCGACTACTGTCTGGCCTGCGACACCGCCAACTGTGACGCCGTCGTCGTCGCGTTCGAGCGCGAGCGCGCGACGCTCACCTTCCTCCGCGACCCCCCGGAACACGCCGACGACGACACGGAACCCGAGATCGTCGGCGAGACGACGGTGACGACCGTACCCGAGGAGGACCCCGAAGCGGAGATCGTCGAACTGCGGAACTTCGCCGGCAAGGTCGCCGACCAGATCCGGCGCAAGCGCCCCGAGGAGGTGTACGCCGCCGGCGCGCGCGAACCGCTTCGGGAGTGTCGCGCCCAACTCCACCACCAGTTCTACCGCGTTCCCGACGACGACCCCGTCGAGCGGGTCCGGAGCCAGCGCGGCGAGCGCACCCTGGAGGTCGTCGAGACGCCGCCCGACCAGAAGCTCGGGGGCTCCCACACCACGCTCATCGGCGGCCGCGACGGCCGGGACGTGGTCAACACCGTCGCCGCCCACCCGAACGTGAAGAAGCTGATTCCGGGCCCTATCGAGGCCGGCGGCGGCGGCGCCCGCGGTGGGGTGCGGGCGAAGGCGACTCGCGCCGGCGAGAGCGGGAACGTCCGGCTCCTGATCCGTGACGGCTCCAGCGTGCAGGAGAACCGCGTCGTGACGACGGCGATGGACCGTGAGACCGGCGAACGCGTCCGGGAGGCGCTGAACGAGGCGCTGGTCGAGGCGGGGTATCAGGACGAGTAACGAGGGCAGCGTGACTCGCAGGGTTTTTGTGCGTACTGGGGCTACTGCCGGTCACTATGGCTGAACAGAAGTCACGGTCCGTCGGCAGCGCCGGCCGATTCGGCGCACGCTACGGGCGTGTCTCGCGGCGACGCGTCTCGGAGATCGAGAGCGCGATGGAGAACGCCAGCGTCGACGGCGACTCCGTCAAGCGCATCGGTACCGGCATCTGGAAGAACGAGGAGACCGGCGAAACCTTCACCGGCGGCGCCTACCGGCCGGAGACGCCCGGCGGCCGCTCGGCCCAGCGATCCATCCGCGCAGCACTCTCCGAAGACAGCGAGTAGACTCATGAGCTACAAGTGCTCCCGCTGTAAGCGCGACGTCGAACTCGACGAGTACGGCGGCGTGCGCTGTCCCTACTGTGGCCACCGCGTCCTCCTGAAGGAACGCGGCGGCGACGTGAAGGAAGTCGACGTGAAGTGACGGCGCCCCACACCGCGACGCTCTCCGTTTCGTACCCTTCTGCGGACCGCGCCGACCGCGTCTTCGAGAGTCTCGAACCCGAGGTCGGCGGCGTCGACGACGACCGAGCGACGGCGTCGCTCAGCCGTCACGGGCGAACCGTCGAGGTCACGGTCGAAGCGACCGATCTGGTCGCGCTCCGGGCCGGGACGAGCAGTTGGAGCCGTCTGCTCTCGACGGCCGAAGCGGCTACGGCGGCCGGAGCCCAACGGTTTTAGGGGCCCCACGGAAACTCTACTGGTGTGATCCCCCCCATCGCCAGCAACTTCGTCGCGGGCGAGAGCCCGGCGACCGCACTCGACCACGTCGCCCAGCAGAACGCCGACGACGTGAACGTGATCCTGAACCTCTTGGGAGAGCACTACCACGACGAGAACGCCGCGGCGTCGGACACGCAGGCCTACCGCGCGCTCGTCCGGGATATCGCCGACAGCGAGGTCGACGCCTGTATCTCGATCAAGCCCTCCCAGATCGGGATCGACATCGGCGCCGACACCTTCGAGTCGAACTTCCGCTCGATCGTCGAGGCCGCACAGGAGGCCGGCGTCTTCGTCTGGTGTGACATGGAGGACGTCGACACCACCGACACCACCCTCGACGCCTTCGAGACGCTCGCCGAGGAGTTCGACGGCGGTATCGGTCAGTGTGTACAGTCGAACCTCCGCCGCACGGCCGACGACCTCGAACGGCTCGCCGACGTGCCCGGGAAGATCCGACTGGTGAAAGGCGCCTACGACGAGTCCCCCGAGGTGTCCTACAAGGAGAAGTCGAAGGTCAACGAGCGTTACCGAGAGGACCTCGAGACGCTGTTCGCGGAGTACGAGGGCGACATCGCCGTCGGGAGCCACGACCCCGAGATGATCGACTACGCCCGTGACCTCCGTGAGGAGTACGGCCGGGAGTTCGAGATCCAGATGCTGATGGGGGTCCGCGAGGACGCGCAACGGGACCTCGCCGCCGAGGGCGAGGAGGTCTGGCAGTACGCCCCCTACGGGGACAAGTGGCTCTCGTACTTCTACCGCCGCGTGCGCGAGCGCAAGGAGAACGCCCTGTTCGCGCTGCGGGCGATCGTCGGCGTCTGAGCCGGCGCGAGCACGCGCGATCCGGGACCTAACGGTCGGCCGTCGAGGACCCCTCGGCGGCCACAACGACGATGGGAGCGGTAGCGCTTTACTTCTCGGGCGGCCACGTTCGGACGAATGAGCCGGTGGAAGCGTGACTTCGCGAGCGGGCTGATCGTCGTCCTCCCAGTCCTCGTGCTCCTGTTGGTGCTGCGGTGGCTGATCGGCCACCTGCTTGGCCTCCCGCTGAGCGTGCCGCCCGACCGTATCCCGCCGCAGTTCGTCCCCGAACCGATCACCGCCGAGGCGGTGGCGATGGCGCTCGAGTTGGGGCTGACGCTGGGGCTGTTCCTCTCGGTCACCCTCGCGGCCGGCTACCTGATGCGCACCCAACTCGGGCGGATCGCCGAGGGGCTGTTCGACGACGTGGTGAACCGCCTCCCGGGGGTCAGGGTGCTGTACAACGCCTCGAAGCTGGCCGTCGAGACGGCCGTCTCGGGTGCCAGCGACCTCCAACAGCCCGTGAAGCTGGAGCCGTGGAACGGGATGCGGATGACCGCGTTCAAGACCGGCCAGACGACCGCCGACGGGCGCGACGTGCTGTTCCTGCCCACCGCCCCGAACATCACGACGGGCTACGTCGTCGAAGTGAAACCCGACGAGTACGAGGAGACCGACGAGTCCGTCGAGGAGGCGCTGACCCGCGTGCTCTCGGCTGGATTCGGTGAATCAGGGGAGCCCGAGGTCCCGATGGCCGGGGCGGATCGGGACGGCGAGTCGGCCAGCAGCGAGTGAGCGGAGCGGCCCTGACCTGAAAGACTTAGGTCAGCGGGCGGCGGATGTGCTGGTGTGTTACCGGTCCCCGGTCTCGGCTCGCTCGCCCCGCTGGTGCTCCAGCACACGACCGGTGCGGGGCCGCTTGGACCGCTGATCGAGAGCGCGACCGGGTGGCTCGGCCTCGTGGCCATCTTCGTCTACTCGTTCCTGATCGCGTTCGCGCTCCCGGGTGTCAGCGAGGTCGTGCTGGCGGCGCCGCTGGACCTGGGGCTCAGCGAAAACGGGCGACTGGCGGCGATCATCCTGGTCTCCGGGCTCGGCAAGGCCGCCGGCTCGGTGTTCGCGTTCCACATCGGCCAGGAGGCCAAGGAGTCCGGGCCAGTCACTCGGGCGCTCCGTCGCTCCCGCTTCAACATCATCGAGTGGTCCGAGAAGAAGGTCGTCGTGCTCGCTAAGAAGTACGGCTACGGCGGGCTGGCGCTGGCGCTCTGTGTGCCGACGTTCCCCGACACGCTCTCCATCTACGCGTTCTCGGTGCTGGAGGAGGACTACTACCGGTTCGCGCTGGCGACGTTCATCGGGAGCGTCGGTCGGCTGCTCGTGACGCTCGGGCTGATCGAGGTCCTGACGTTCTTCTAACCAGCCACGGCACGCGACCGAGAGCGACCGCCGTGTCGCTCTGAGGGAGGCTGTGCCGAGCCGACGACGACTCGAAACCGAGCGCCGTCGACGGGCGAACCCCCAGCCTACAAGCGCCGTCCATCCCCAACACCGGCCATGCAGCTCGCCGACGCCACGTGGACCGACGTTCGTGACGCCGACGCCGACCTCGCGGTGCTCCCGGTCGGCTCCACAGAGGGCCACGGCCCGCACGCGCCGCTTGGCACCGACAGCCTCGCCGCCGAAGCCATCGCCGAAGCCGGCGCCGAGGCCTACGAGAGCGAAACCGACGAGTCCGTGCTCGTAGGGCCGACGGTCCCGGTCGGGGTCAGCGAGGAACACCGCGCGTTCGACGGGACGCTCTGGGTGTCGCCGGACACGTTCCGCGCGTACGTCCGCGAGACCGTCGAGAGCCTCGCGGCCGGCGACGGCCCGGACGGCGTCGTGTTGGTCAACGGCCACGGCGGGAACGTCGACGCGCTGCGGGAGGTCGCGGCCCGGCTCACTAGGGACGGAACGGCACTCGTCGCGCCGTTCACGTGGTTCAACGCAGTGGGCGAGCACAGCAGCGACATGGGCCACGCCGGCCCGTTGGAGACGGCGCTCCTGCGCCACGAACACCCAGCCCTAGTCAGGGAGGAGCGGGTTGACGACGCCCGGGAGAACGGGAGCGACCGCTGGGGAGACTGGGTGGCGGGCGTCAATCTGGCCTACGACAGCGACAGCTTCAGCGAGAACGGCGTCGTCGGCGACCCCGGGGAGGGCGACGCCGAGCGGGGGGCAGAGCTGGAACGACTGGCGACCGAGGCGCTCGCGGACCTGTTGGCGGCACTCGACGAGCGGACCGACTGACTACTCGTCCTCGTCCGCGTCGTCCTCCTCACCCTCCGCGTCCTGTAGGGCAGAGCGGAGTGCCGGGAGCGTACCGGCGAGGTCGCTCACGTCCTCGTGGGCGTCCTCGATGTCCTCCAGTAGCTCCTCCATCTCCTCGATCTCCGCTTCGAGGTCGTCGGCGTCCTCGAACGCGTCGGCGCGCTCGCCCATGACGTACTGTTTCTTCGCGGCACGGAGGTGGTCGGCGGCGTCGCCGGTGTCGAGGGCGGACTTGAGGGAGTTCAACGCCCCCAGCGCGTTGTCGGCCTCGACCTCCCAGACCGCGTCGGCGCCCGGCAGCGCCGCTCGGGCGTCCGCGAGGTGGCTCTCGACCTCGCTGCGCATCTCCGCGGCGGCCTCGCCGAACAGGTCGTCCTCGTCGAACGTGGACTGGCTCATGGGGACTGTTTGCACACCCGGCATGTAAAAAGGTCGCCACGGGGTGAAACTGAAACCCCGGCCGAAATCGTCCAACGGTGCGGTTTCCTCGGGAGCGGCGTATCAGTTTCACCGCGCCCGTGTCGGCGGATTACTGTTCGACTGACTGAAGTTTCATCAGCGGGTAGCCGTCCTCCATCTCCATCCGGGTGCGGGCGACGACGCCCTCGTACTCGATGCGCATCTCGACTTCCATCAGCGCGCCGGTGAGTTCGGTGTAGCCGTTCTCGTGGTCGATGGCGTCGGCGACGCGGTCGTCGAGGACGTCGACGGTCACGGACTCACAGTAGGGTTGGTTCTCGATCGACTCGGCGATGGCGGTTTCGAGGCTCCGCGTGCTGTCGGGGGAGACGGGCGTGCCCGCGAACTGGTGGTAGAGCGAGCCGAACTTGATGCCGGCCTCGAAGCAGGCTTGCTGGGCGTCGGTGGGCGCGTCAGTCATGGCCGGGAGTGGGTGGGGACCCGGGAAAGCCGTGTCGGGAACGACCGCTGGGCCGGACCGCACCGTATTTACCCACCCTCACCACATACCCACCCAATGGACGACCCGGTCCTGCTGACGGGTGCTGGCGGCCGCGTGGGGCAGGCGATCCTCTCGCGACTCGCCGACGAGTACGACTGGCGACTGCTCGACCGGGAGCCGATCCCCGCGGAGCGCCGACACGGCGTGCCGGAGTCGGCCTCCATCGTCGCCGACGTGACCGACGAGGCCGCCATCGCCGAGGCCGTCGCGGGCTGTGGCGCGGTGATCCACCTCGCCGGCGATCCTCGGCCGAACGCGCCGTGGGACTCGGTGCTCGCGAACAACATCGACGGCACCCAGACCGTCTTTTCGGCGGCCGTCGACGCCGGCGTCGAGAAGGTCGCCTTCGCCTCCTCGAACCACGCCGTCGGCGCCTACGAGACCGACGAACGCACCCCCGAGATGTACCGGGACGACGACGACTACCGCCTCGACGGCACCGAACTCCCGCGGCCGTCGAACCTCTACGGCGTCTCCAAGGCAAGCGGGGAGACGCTCGGGCGCTACTACCACGACCACGCCGACCTCGACGTGGTCTGTGTCCGGATCGGGAACCTCACCGAGGGTCACCCGCCGCGGGAGTACGAGCGCGGACAGGCGATGTGGCTCTCCCACCGGGACTGTGCGCACCTGTTCGACCGCTGTCTGCAGGCCGACTACGGCTACGAGATCGTCTACGGCATCTCCGACAACGACCGGAAGTACTACTCGATCGACCGGGCCAAGGCGGTCCTCGACTACGCCCCACAGGACAACTCCGCGGAGTTCACTTTCGAGGGCGAGCCGAAGGGGGAGTGATGGCCCGACTCGAAGGCATCCGGCTCTACCCGGTGAAAGGGCTGGCCGGAGCCGACGTGGACGCCGCGACAGTGCTCGACAGCGGCGTCCTCGCGGGCGACCGGGAGTTCGCGCTGTTCGACGCGATGGCCGTGGCCGAGGCCGACCCGGGCGAGATCGAGAACGGCAGCCCGCACGCGAACGGCGTGTTCAACGCCAAACACAGCGAGCGCTTCCACGAACTCGACAGCGAGTACGACCCGGAGACGGCGACGCTCAGGGTCGAGACCGCCGACGGCGAACGGGACTCTTTCGACCTCGACGCCGACCGGGAGACCGCCGCGGCGTGGTTCTCGGCGTTCTTCGACCGGGACCTCGTCCTCCTGCGTGACACCGATCGGAGCTTCGTCGACCGGCGCGGGGCCGGCCCCTCGGTCGTCAGCACGGCCACGCTCGAAGCCGTCGCCTCCTGGTTCGAGGGGATGAGTGTCGAGAACGCCCGCCGGCGACTCCGCGCCAACGTCGAAATATCCGGGGTGCCGGCGTTCTGGGAGGACCAGTTCGTCGGTGACGACGCCCCGGCGTTCGAGGCCGGCGACGTTCGCTTCGAGGGTGTCACACCCTGTGTTCGGTGTGTCGTGCCCGAGCGCGACCCCGAGACCGGCGAGCCGACGCCCGAGTTCCGGAAGCGCTTCGTCGAAAAGCGGGAGGCGACGTTCCCCGAGTTCGCCGACCGTGACGCCTTCGAGCAGTTCTACACGCTGATGCTGATCGCCGACGTCCCCGAGGAGTACCGCGAGCAGTCGATCCGTGTCGGCGATCCCGTGTCCGTCGTGGATTAGCCGAACAGTCCCGACACGTCGTCTTCCTTGCGTCGTTCGCGCTCGACGAGCGCCGACAGTCGCTGGAAGACGATCCCGCGCTGTCCCGTCTCGGCGCCCGCGTAGTCCCGGATGAACGTTCCGTAGCGCGTCGTTTCGGGCTGGTCGTGTGCCTCGGCAAAGCGGACGGCGTCGAGCAGTACCTCGGCGTCGTCGCCGATCCCGGTCGCGACGGCGGTGGCGACGAGCGATGCCGCCGAGAGCGGGAGTTCACCGGGCGTCGGTCGGTCGCCGTCGACGATGAGCGTGGGCGGCGGCGAGCGCTCGGCGAACTCCGGATCCGCCTCGAACGCCGCCAGCCAGCGGCGAACCGGGGCGATATCGACGTCGGCAGGCTGGACGCTCCCGGACCCGGCGTCGGCAAGCGCCGAGCGCGCTTCCTCGGCCGCCGCGAGTGCGGCGTCCCAGTTCCCGCGTCGGCCGTCGAACACTGCCGTTGCGAACGCCGCGAGCCCCGACCGGAGGGGGGGCTGGTCGTCGGCGGCGGCCAGCGGCGTCTCGCCTGCCCAGATGCCGCGAGCGAGGTCGTACTCGCCGACGTTGTGGGCGGCGACACCGGCGCGGACGGCGTCGTCCGTCGTCGGCTCGGCGGAGTGGTCGGTCATTCGTTCGCCTCCGCGAGGGCGTCCTCGTCGACGAAGATCACGACCTCCCGACCCATCGTCCGGAGGTGGTGCTGGCGTCGCTCGTAGTCACCGTCGAGTGTGGCCGTGAGCGCGCCGTCCTTGCTGACGTGTGCGATCACGACCGCCGGGGAGTCCGCCGCGACCTGCTCTTCGAGCGCCGACTGGTCGTAGGCGCACTCGGCCTCCACGTCGTCGGCGGCGACGTACCAGTGGATCGGGAGTGCCCGGGCGAGTCTGAGACACTGTGGAGCCATGCCGCCGCCGGATTCGGCGACGAGTTCGTCGCCGTAGACCAACAGGTCGGTCCCCTCGTGGGTCGGCGCGATGGCGCCGATGTCGTCGAACGTCTCGCGGAACTCCTGTTGGGGCTGGGCGTACTGGACGAGTTCGTTGTCGTCGCTGGTGGGCTCAACGTACGAGGCCGAGACGGCGGGCACGAAGACGGCGCCGAGTACCAGCAGTACGAGCGCGGTGGTCAGGACGGTCCCGACGCGGTCCTCCTCGGCGAAGGACTGCCAGCCCCAGCGGGCGACCATCGCCAGCGCGACGGCGGCGGGGATCGAAAGCGGGACGACCGCGTTGACCATGATCCAGCCCGCGCGGATGTCCGTCGCCAGCGGGTAGCCGAGGATGCTGACGAACCCCCAGTAGCCCGCGAACATGACCAGCGGCCGCGGCCCGTCGCCGCCGTAGCGGGCGACGACGAACCCGAGGACGGCGAAGGGGACGACGACGATGGCGTAGTTCGCCAGCACGCCGAGGGTGTCCGTCAGGAAGCAGACGTAGCCGCCGATGATCGTCTCCTCGCCGCACTTCGGTTCGACGCTGCCGCCGAACCAGTACTCGAGGCCCGGCCGAACGTCGCCCCACGTCGCGTCGAGGAGGGCGGGGAAACGGAGCGGGTTCAGGACGGCGTCCCAGAGCCCCACGGCCGGGCCGGGAGCCCGGGGCGCGTAGAAGAACAGCGAGACGGCGAAGAAGAGTCCGAGCGCGCCGAGCAGCGCCCCGCCCCACTCGAGTGCGTCGCCGTCGGGGTGGACCACGTCGACGAGCACGGTCAGCGCGACCAGCAGGATCAGCGCGGCGGCGAGGGCGATGGCCCCCCAGCCGACGACGGCCGCGTACCCCACCACGGCAGTCGAGAGTCCCGAGACGCCGAGCCACAGCAGCGCGTCCGTCGAGCGGTTGGGGGCGGCGAGGGCGTCGACGTAGGGGCGGAGTCGCCCGGCGACGGCCGCCAGTCCGGAATCAGCGCTCCGGGGACTCATCAGCGAGAAGTCGAGCAACAGCGCGCCGGCACCGATCCAACACATGAGGTAGACAACGGCGTTCTCCTTCGAGGCGAACCCGAGCGCGCCGAAGAGGAACGCGGGGTAGAGCAGCCGTGGCCGGGCGTCGTCGAGCGCCCGCAGGCCGAAGCCGAACGCGGCGAACATGAACGCCGCGACGAGGATCGTGCTGCGGAAAAAGCGGGAGTAGTAGAGCAGAATCGGGTTGAACGCGAGCACGCCGGCGACGATGACGGTCTCGGCGTCGCGCAGTCGTCCCCGGAACAGCAGCGCGGTCAGGGGGAGGAGGGCGCCGACGACCGCGACGAACAGGCGCATCGAGAGGTCGTTCGTCCCGATGGCGGCGAACACCCACGCGTCGACGTACTGGACCAGCGGCCCGTGGACGATGTAGCGATAGCTGATCTCGCCGGTCTCGAGGTAGTTCAGCGCCCAGTAGGCGACGCGGCCTTCGTCGAAGTGAGCGACACGCTGACCGAGAAGCGGCAGCCGAGCGAGCAGCCCCAGTACGGTGATCGCGAGGACGGTCCGGACCGTGTCGTCGGCCCGGTGGAGGGAGTCGAGAAACGCGGAGCGATCCATCGATCAGCGAGAGTGGTGGGCGAAACCTAAGTGTGTTCCTCCGAATCGGGGGGCCGAGTTCCCCGCTCAGAGGATCTCTTCGGCGTCGATGGTGCCGTCGCGTTCGATGCCCCGGACCGTGATCTCCTCGCCGAGGCGGACGCTCTCGCTCGTCTCGACGCTCCGTGTCTCGCCGCCGGCGTCGAGGACGACCGGGCTCCCCGACTGGACGACGGTGCCGGTGAACTCCACTTCCTCGCCCGCGCCGGCGTCGTCGCTCTCTTCGCGGAGTTCGTCCGCCCCGTCGCCGTCCTCGCCGAACGCGGAGAGCCCGCCCTGATCGGCGGCCGGTGGGGTCTTCTCGCCGCCGTCGTCGCCCCCGGCGTCGATGTCGGCCTCGCCGTCGAGCACCGAGACCGTGGACTGCCAGCCGGCGGAGGCTTCGAGTTCGTCCTGCCAGCCGTCCTGGATCTCCACGTCGGTGAACGCGACGCGGTCGGCGAGCGTGATGTCGCGGTCGGCCTTCTCGCCCCAGAGCGCGACCCGGATGTCGCCGGTTTCGTCCCGGACACGGACGTTCCGGACCTGTCCCTGCGAGCCGTCGTCGCGGTCGAACGTGCGCTTGTCGTCGGTCTCGATCACCGCGCCGGCGATGTCGACGGTGTCGCCCATCTCGACGGAGCCGATGTCGGCGGTGTCGGGGACGTACTCCACGTCCTCGTCCACCGGCTCGATAGTGCCACGGGAGCCGACGTGCAGTTCGAGGTCCCCGTCGCGTTCGCGGACGTAGCCGTCGACGACTTCGACGACGGTGTCGGCCTCGAGTTCGTCGAGGAGGTCGGTCGCCTCGTCCCAGAGGGTGACCCGGATCCGGCCGGTCTCGTCGCCGATGGCGACGTTCCCGACGCGGCCCTCCGAACCGTCGTCTCGGTCGAACGTGCGGTAGTCGTCGTCCACATCGAGTAGTTTCCCGACGAGTGTCACGTCCGAGAGCCCCATCGAGAGGTCCTCGACGGTGTAGGTGTCGGTCAGTGAGACGTCGATGTCGGCGTCGAGGTCGATCTCGGCTTTGTCCGCCGACACTTCGACGCCGTTGTACCCCTCCTTGGGGCGGCCCGCGATGCGGAGCACGTCGCCGACCTCCAGTTCCTCGAGGGCCGACTCGGCCATCTCGTCCCAGAGTGAGAGCCGGATGCGGCCGGACTCGTCGGCGACTTCGGTGTTGACGACCTGTCCGTCTGGCTGGTCGCCGTCGCGCTCGAAGGTGCGCTTCTCGCCGATCGAGACCAGTTTGGCGAGGAACTTCACGTCGTCCATGCCGGGTTCGATGTCGGCGACGCTCTCGACCTCCCCGCCCTCGTCCTCGAGTTCGTGGGCCACGAGCATCGCCGCCGTCTCGTCGTCCGCGAGGCCACCCATCTCCTCGACTTTCTCCGCCACCATCTCCTCGAACTCCTCGGCGGAGACGTCGGCGTCCAGTTCCTCGTGGACGTCCTCGATGGCACTCATGTTTGGCGGAGGGAGGCACAGGTGACGGTTAAGCGTTGCCGTTGGGGTGTGAGGCCGCCGCTTTCTTGCGGTTTCGGCCATCGGCTCTCGGTGGGCATACCGGGGCTGGCGCGCCCTCCTACAAGAGGCTCCGGGACGACGTGAGAACGGGGACACATCGGCGACAACGCTTTTCGGTGCGCTGGGCCAACGCCGCCCCATGAGCTACGAGACGACCACCGAACGGGGGTTCCTCCTCTCGACGCGGGAGTGGGGCGTCGTCGGCGGCGCGACGGGGCTGATGGCGCTGAACGTCCTCGTCATGTACGTGATGGCGGCGACGCCGCTGGCACGGATCAATCGCATCGTCTTCTCGGTCGGGATCGTCGGCGCGCTGCTCTACGGCGCGCTCATCACCGGCGGCCAGATGATCGCCCAGCGCGGCTTCGAGAACGACTCGATGGGGATGGCGCTCGCGGGCGTCGTCGTCCTCGAACTGGCCTTCGGCGCCTTCGGCGGCGGCGTCCTCTCGTTCCTCTCGGAGGGTGTCCGGGTCACCGCACTGGCGGTTACCGGCGCCATCGTCGTCGCCATGACGGCGCTGATCGGGACGTACGTCTACCTGCGCTCGGACACGCAGTTCGACCACTACGGCCGCTGGGCGACCTACGCCTTCCTCGGGGGGCTGGGGGCGATCCTCGTGGGGACGTTCGTGCCGATCGTGAGCGTCGCCGGCTTCGCCCTGATCTTCGTCGGCTTCCTGCTGCGACTGGGCTACGAGATGTGGGAGATCCGGGAGAGCCGCGGGCGGCCGGCGATGCAGTCGGTCGGGCTGTACGTCGCCGTCGCCGGGGTGTTCGTCCACGTTCTGCAGCTCGTGGTTCGGTCGCTGGCAGAGCGCTGAGCCGCGACACGGAGCAAGCGTTCGGGGGCCGACACCCGCGAAACCTATTTACGGGCGTCATCGAATGGTTGGCTCGATGATGGACTATCGAGGCCGACAGGCGGCCGTACAGGACGAACTCGCGGACGCGGGCATCGACTTCGCCGTCTTCGGCGCCGGTCCCGACCTGCAGTACCTGACCGGATCAAGCATCGACTGGCGGCGCTACGCCGACCTCGGGGCGCGGGTGACCTCGCTGTTCCTCCCGGCGGAGGGCGAACCGGTGCTCCTCGCCGGGCCGTTCGCCGGCGAGGAGTCGGACCTGCCCTGTGCGGTCCGCGGGATGGGGCTGTTCGACGACCCCGGGTCGGCCGTCGCAGCGGTCATCGACGACGTCGCCGACGCCCGCGATACCGTCGCCGTCGGCGACTACACCGAGGGCTCGGTCACGCTCGCGCTCACCGAGGCGTGTCCCGACGCGGACCTCGTCTCCGCCGAGGGGTTGGTCGGGCCGATGCGGGCCATCAAGACGCCCGAGGAGATCGAAGCGCTTCGCGAGGCCGCCGAACTCACCGACCGGATCATGGCCGACGTGGTCGAGAACGTCGAGGCCGGCGACACGATGCGCGAGGTGGGCTTGGAGATCGAACACCGCGGCCGGATGGCGGGTGCGAGCGACGTGAGCTTCTCAAGCACGGCGGGGTTCTGTCACACCGGCGTCGAGCCCAGCGGCGAGGTGTTCAACTACGACCCCGACGAGCCGTTGGAGTCGGGCACGAGCATCGCCTTCGACGTGGGGTTCGTCCACAACGGCTACTGCAGCGACTGGGGCCGGAGCGTCTACTTCGGCGAGCCACCGGAGCACATCGCGTCGGCCTACGAGGCGCTCATGACGGCCGTCGTCGAGACCATCGACGCCATCGGCGACGAGGTACAGACCGTGGACGACCTCTTCCCCTACGTCGAGCAGGTCTGTGACCGCGAGGGCTACGGCGAGTACCTGCGGAACAGACACGAGACCGGTATCGTCGGCCACCAGATCGGCGTCGAGGTCCACGAGAGCCCGTGGCTCCGCCCGGATAACGACGACGAACTGGAGGAGGGGATGGTGTTCTGTCTCGAACCGAAGCTCTGGAACGACGGCGAGTACTACCTCCGCGTCGAGGACATGGTCCACGTGACCGCCGACGGCGCCGAGAGCCTCACGAGGTTCGACCGCGAGCGGTTCGTCGTCTGAGACGGCCGCCGCTCAGGCGCCGTTGGATCTCGGCAAAAAGTGGGACCGCCCGGATTCGAACCGGGGTCACGGGCACCCAAGGCCCGAAGTATACCAGACTAACCCACGGTCCCGCACCTCTCCCTCCGCGACTGTGCCGGTAAAGGGTTTCGGGCTACACCGGCAGTGGCATGTCGAACATCACCGCGATCCCGATCGTCGTCACGCCCATCAGGAGCAGTTGCAGCGGACCGCCCACCCGGATGTAGTCGGTGAAGCGGTACCCCCCGGGGCCGTAGACGAAGAGGTTCGTCTGGTAGCCCACGGGCGTCATGAACGCCGTACTGGCCGCGAACATCACCGCGAAGAGGAACGCGGTGGCGCTGGCGCCGACGGCCTGTGCGGTCTCGACGGCGACGGGGATCATCAACACGACGCTGGCGTTGTTGCTGATCACGTTGGTCAGCAGCGCGGTGAGCAGGTAGAACACCGCGAGCACACCCAGGGTCGGGAGCATCGCCGACGAGGCGACGACGCCCTCCGCGAGCAGCGAGGCGGCGCCGGTGCGCTCGATGGCGATGCCCAGCGGGATCACGCCCGCGAGCAGGAGGATCACGTCCCACTGGACGGCCTCGTAGATCTCGCTGGGCTTGAGACAGCCGGTGACGACCATCGCGAGCGACCCGGCGAGCGCCGAGACGACGATGGGGAGGATCCCCAGCCCCGCTAAGGCGACGACGGCGGCGACGATACCGATGGCGAGGCCGGTCTTCTCCTCGCGGAAGTCGTGCTGTTCGACCTCGCCGGCGAGGATGAACTCCCGTTCGCGCTCGATGCGCTCGATGGTCTGGGTCGGTGCCTGGATCAGCAGGGTGTCACCGACCTTCATCGGGATCTCGTCCATCCGGCGGCGCACGACCTCACGGCCACGTCGGAGCGCCAGCACGGTCGCGTTGTAGCGCTGCCGGAAACTGATCGAGGTCATCGACTCGCCGACCAGCGGCGAGCCGGGGGCGACGACGACTTCGACGAGGTTCTGTCCCGATTCGGCCTGTTCGAGTTCGGCCTCGTCGACGGGCACGTCGAGGAGGTCGAGGCCCTCCACGTCCAGCAGGGAGAGCAGCGTGTCGCGGTCGGTCCGGAGCGTGAAGGTGTCGCCGGCCTGGATCTGCTTGGGGCCGAGCGGTTCGAGGAACACCTCGTCGTCGCGGATGAGTTGGAGCAGGTCAACGTCGAAATCGCCCTCCACGAGGGCGTTACGGACCTTCCGGCCGACGAGCGGGGAGTCCTCACGCACCGTCACCTCGGTGAGGTAGTCGCCGATGCCGAACTCCTCGGTCAGGTCGTCGCTGGGCTCGATGCGGGCGGGGGTGAGCCAGCGCCCGACGGTCATCAGGTACGCGAGGCCGACGAGCATCACGACGACGCCCAGCCCGGTGAACTCGAACATCCCGAGTTCGTGGAGGTCGGTGTTCGCGTACTCCGGGGCCTGCGCCAGCCGCGCGGCCACGTCGCTTGCGAGGACGTTCGTCGAGGTGCCGATCAGGGTGAGGGTGCCACCGAACATCGAGGCGTACGAGAGCGGGAGCAGGAGCTTCGACGGCGACGTGCCCCCGCGGTCGGCCACGTCGATGACCATCGGGAGGAGGATCGCGACGGCCGCGGTGTTGTTGATGAACCCCGAGACCGGCGAGACGATCCCGGTGATCGCCCCGAGCTGTTTGGTCTCGCTGTCGCCGGTAACGCGGCCGATGAACGCACCCAGCGACTGGACGATGCCGGTCCGACGGACGCCCTCGCTGAGAATGAACATCGCGAGCACCGTGATGGTCGCCGCGCTCGCGAAGCCGGAGATGCCCTGTTCGGCGGTGATCATCGTCACCGGCGCGGCGATGAGGCCGGCGTCGGCGAGGCGGGCGCTGATCGGTTCGACGACCATCAGCGTCACCATCACCCCCAGCGCGGTGATGTCGACGGGCACCGGCTCGGTCGCGAACAGCACCAGCGCCGCCAGCACGATCAGGCCGACGACGAGCACTCCGGGCGAAATCGCTACCACGAACACGGCGTCGCCGCCGTCCGGCAAAAGGGTGCGGGTTCCCGGTCACTCCTGCGCTGAGAACGCCGCGCCGAAGGCGGCTCCGAGGGCGATACCGACGCCCATTCCGAGCGCGAGGTCGTCCATCGCCGTGCCCATCGCCGCGCCGAGCGCGATCCCCACCCCCATTCCCAGCGCCATCGCTTGCCCGTCGTCCATCTCGTCGTCGCCGTCGTCGGTCGGGGCGTCGTCGGTGGCGATATCGTCGGGAGACGTGCCTTCGGTCGGTTCGCCGTCGGGTGCTTCGTCACTGCTCATACGTAGGGGAGTTCGAGGGAGGGGAAAAGCGTTCAGTCGAACTGCCAGCCCGTCGACGAGAGGAGGAGCCCGACGACGAGGCCGAAGCCGGCCCCGATCGAGGGGCCAAGCGCCATCCAGAAGCCGAGGTCGCCGGTGAGTGAGCCGACGACCGTGCCGAACGTGACGCCGAGCCCGGCGCCGATGGCCAACCCCATCGCGATGAACAGCGCGCTGGAGTCGCCGGCCTCGTCGGCGTCGACGGCGGCGCCGTCGGTGAGGTCGTTCATAGGCACCGAACGCGTGGAACGGCGAAAAGGGTTGCCAGGGGGGCTACAGCTCCTGATCGGCCAGTTCGAGCGCCGCGACCTGCTGGTAGGGCGTGCGGTCGTTCCGGATGCCTTCGAGGATGCGGAACGCGTCGTCGGGCGAGAGGAAGTGACTGGTGACGGCCTGCCCGAGCGGCGTCGCGTCGAAACCGTCGATGAACCCCCACTCGAGCAGCTTCCCGATGGCGTGTTTGGTCGGGACGTCGCCGATCATGCGGTCGTTGAGCCGCTTTGCGAGCTTGCCGGCGACGGCGACGTTGGCCAGCGTCTCCTCGGCGGCGGCGGCCTCGTCGTAGACGGTCGCTACGTCCTCCATCTCCCCTTTGAGCAGGCGGAACGCGGTCTCGTCCTCCGTCGCCTCCATCGAGCCGTGATAGGCGGCGTCGGGTTCGACGAGCAGGTAGACCGTCCCCTGATCGTGGTAGTCCGGGCGGCCCGCGCGGCCGAGCATCTGGGAGAACTCCTGGACCGAGAGCCACTCGATCCCCATAGCCAGCGAGTCGAAGACGACTTGCGAGGCGGGGAAGTCCACACCCGCCGCGAGCGCGGCGGTGGTGACGACGGCCGCGAGGTCCTGATTGCCGAACTTCCGTTCGACCTGCTTTCGCTTCCCGTAGTCCAGCCCGGCGTGGTAGGGCGCCGAGGCGTAGTCGAGCTTCCGGGAGATCTCGTGACAGCGCCGCCGGGAGTTGGTGAAGATGATCGTCTGGCCGCGGTAGCCTTTCGAGGACTTGCTGTCGAACTCACGCCTGACGAGGCGGTCCTCGATCCGGAGTTTCTCCCGGCCGTCGGCGAAGGTGACGTGGCGCTCGATGGGGACGGGGCGCTCCTCGAACTCGATCAGGGTCGCCCGGAGGTTCTCCGCGAGCCACTCGGGGTTGCCGACGGTCGCCGAGAGGTAGACGTACTGGGCGCCGTCGTAGCCCGAGCGGGACTTCTCGCGCTGCTCGCAGTAGTGTTTGAGCCGGGAGATCATCCCGTCGAGTCGGTGGCCCCGCTCGCCCTCCTTCAGGCTGTGGACTTCGTCGATGACGACGGTGCCGATGTCGCCCATGTCCTTGCCGGTCCGGAGGCCGTGGTCGATCCCCTCGTAGGTGCCGACGATGATGTCGGCGCCGGGGTCGAACTTCGCCCCCGAATCCGTCACGCGGGACCCGCCGACGCGCAGCGTCACGTCGAGTTCGTCGCCGTAGCGCTCCTCGAAGTCCTCGTGTTTCTGGTTGGCCAGCGCGACCAGCGGGACGAGGAACAGTAGCTTCCCGTCGCCCTTCAGCGCCCGGTCGACGCCGGCGAGTTCGCCGACGAGGGTCTTCCCCGTCGCCGTCGCGGAGACGACCAGTTGGTCCTCCTCCTCGAAGAGGCCGTTCTCGACGGCGAGGCTCTGGACCGGCAGGAGGCTGTCGAAGCGCTCCTCCACGTCGGACTGGAGCCACGGGTGCAAGTCGAGGTCGCTCGTGGGGAACGGGTCGACCTCGTCAGTCGTCGCCGAGATGGTGTCGAACTTCGTGAGGTCGGGGTCGAGTTCCCCCTTGAGCATGTCGGTGATCCGGTCGAGGTCGCCGACTTCGAGCAGGAGTTCCTCCAGTCGGTCCTGTGCGGCGCCGGTGAACTGGCCCTTGTAGGAGAGTTCGCGCTCCAACTCCTCGACGGCGCAGTCCTGACAGATGAAGTCCCGATCGGCGGAGACGGCGGTCTCCTCGGTGATGGGGGAGTAGCGGGCGGCGTTGGCACAGTAGCGACAGGTGCGGACGGCCAGTGCTTCCAGTTGGTAGCCGTCGAGCATCGCCTGCAGGCGCTCGCGGCCCCCGCGTGAGGTCTGTTCGGAGATACGGATCCGTTCGGCGCGGCGGGCGAGTTCGACGAACTCCTCGGGGCGCATGGGCTCCCCGCCGTCGTCGTCGGACTGCAGGAACCGCCGCGGGCGTGGGCCGGCGTCGGTCTCCTTCAGTTCCAGTTTGCCGCGGAACACCCGGGAGCCGTCACGGAGCACGGCGACGAGGAAATCGTCGCCGGCCTCGTGGAGGAACAGGGTGTCGACGCGGGCGACCTGCTGAGACACGAGTGACCGTAGGCGAAACGGGTACTTCAGCCACACGGTGCTGTGGCGTGTGAGCCCGTGCCTGTCCGCCTGAGAGCGCCCCTCACAGTACGTTTAGGGGTCTCGGCCCAGTAGAACCCGGTAATGACGACCTCCCTCTCGAAGACGACGCTGTTCTGTGCGGTCTGTGGCCACCGGAGCCCTCCGGACGGCGACTGGACCGAATCCCAGACGACGACCGACCTCGGCGCGCGGCTCGCGCTCTCCTGTCCAGACTGCGGCACGACGATCACGCGGCGCTCGATCGACGCCGGTCGGAGCGTCGACACCGTCGTCGACGCAGACTGACCGGCGACGGTCGGCCGGGCAGGGCACAGACTGACCGGCGACGGTCGACCGGGAAGAAACTGACCGCGAAAACGGACCGCGTCTCTACTCCTCGACCAGTTCGATCGCGTCGTCGCCGTTCGGAACCGCACAGATGAACGCGCCGGGCTTGTCGCCCTCGTTACGGTACCAGTGGACGACACCCGCCGGGATCAGCAGCGAGTCGCCGGCGGAGACGGTGTACTCCTCCTCACCAATACCGACGACGTACTCACCCTCCAGCACGTACTGCTCGTGTTCGACCTCGTTGGTGTGTTCGGGGACCGAGGCGCCGGCGTCGAGTTCGAAGCGCCGGATGGCAAAGTTGGGCGCGCCGTCGGAGTCGTCGAGGAGGACGCCCTTCCGCATCCCGTCGGCGGCGCCGACGGCGTCGTACTCGATCTCGTCGCTGCGCTTCACTACGGGAGTCGGGTCGCTCATACGCCGGGCTTCGACGCCGAGGAGCTAAACCGTGGCGGCACGGGCCGCGGCGGCCGGCTTTTTCACCCTGTCGCCCCAACTGAACGGTATGCGAGGTATCCGACTCGGGAGCGTCTTCGGGATCCCGATCAAGCTCGACGCCACGTTCCTGCTGATCCTGCCGTTGCTCGCGTACCTCATCGGCAGCGACGTGGGGACGCTGGTGACCGACGTTCTCAACCCCACCTTCGGCGCCGGCATCGAGGCCGGCGCGCTGACCGGCGGCCTCACCCCCTTCGCACTCGGGGCGGTCGCCGCAGTCGGCCTCTTTACCTGCGTGTTGCTCCACGAACTCGGCCACTCGGTCGTCGCGATGTACCACGGCTACGAGATCGACTCGATCACCCTCTGGCTGCTCGGCGGCGTCGCCCAGTTCACCGAGATGCCCGAGGACTGGAAGGTCGAACTGCAGGTGGCCGTCGCCGGCCCGGTCGTGAGCGTCGCGCTCGGGGGGCTCGCCTACGTCGGCTTCTCGTTGATCGTCGGCTCCGGCCAGCCGATACTCGCGTTCGTGCTCGGCTACCTGATGCTCGCCAACGTCGTCCTCGCCGCGTTCAACATGCTGCCCGGGTTCCCGATGGACGGCGGTCGCGTGCTGCGGGCGCTGCTCGCACGCACCCGGACTCACGCCCGCGCGACCCAGATCGCCGCCGAGGTCGGCAAGGGGTTCGCGGTGCTGCTGGCTCTGTTCGCGCTGTTCACCGGGATCAACCTCTACCTGCTCGCGCTGGCGTTCTTTATCTACATGGGCGCGGCCGGGGAGGCCCAACAGACCGTGCTCAAGGCGGCGTTCCGCGGCGTCGCCGTCGACGACGTGATGACCGGGAAGGGGGCCCTCCACACCGTGTCACCGGACGACACCGTCGCCACCTTGATGTCGCGGATGTTCCGCGAGCGCCACACGGGCTACCCGGTCGTCGAGAACGGCGAACTGGTGGGGATGGTGACGCTCTCTGACGCCCAGTCGGTCGACGAGGTCGAGCGTGACGCGATGCGCGTCGAGGACGTGATGGCCACCGACATATACACCGTCACGCCCGAGACCGAGGCGATGGACG
The DNA here is from genome assembly GCF_026616205.1 of Halolamina litorea. Classification (NCBI taxonomy): domain Archaea; kingdom Methanobacteriati; phylum Methanobacteriota; class Halobacteria; order Halobacteriales; family Haloferacaceae; genus Halolamina; species Halolamina litorea. Next base: position 507,796 of record NZ_JANHGR010000001.1, on the reverse strand, counting down.
CCTTCGAACTGATGCAGGGCAACGGCGTGGGGCGGCTGCCGGTCGTCGACGCCAACGGCGACCTCTGTGGGATCGTCTCTCGAACGGACCTGATGACGGCGTTCGACATCATCCAGAAGAGCGGGTCGATGGCCAACGACACACTGGGACCCGACGTGTCCCCGTTCGGGCGGTAAGGGCGGCTCAGGGGCCAGTGCCACGTGCTACGGGCTCCCTCTTTCCCTATCCGCGCCGGGACCGTCGGGGACGGGTGTCCAAGGGGCCCGACCGGGGACGTTAGCGATCAAAAAGCATTTCCGCGTGTTTTCCTCGAAAGTTGACGTATGGAGCCCAAAGAGACAGTAGAGTACGTCGACGAGGGAGAACTGACCCCCCGGTTCGTAAAGACCGTCGTCGCTATCACGGCCGCCTTTCTCGTCGTCGGTGGGATCGTTACGTACTACGTCACGTTCGTCCTTCTCGGGTTCTGACCGCTGCTTTCCACGTCCTGTATCAGTTCCCGTGTGAGGACGTTTCACTGCTCGCGTCGGTCGCCGGAAAAGGTCCGGGCGCGGGAATTGAACCCGCGTCTCAGCCCCCACAAGGCTGAAGGATACCACTACCCCAGCCCGGACACACTGATTGCTACCACGGTTTCAGGGAAATACGTTACGACATTCCCGGGCCCGTGACACGCCGACTCAGGGGAGCGAGGGGCTTTTGCCGACCAACGACGTAGCCGCCGGTAGTGGCCATCACCGACAAGATCTACGTCAAGAACCACCGGCAGATCGCCTCCCAACTGGAGCGCTCCATCCCGAAGGGCGCGTTCAAGGGGGCGACGCTGGACCTGCTGTTCACCGGTGACGGCATGGAGAAACTCGACGAGGCGACCCGGGAGAAGGTGCTCGACTTCGCGGAGGACTTCCTCGACTGTGACTGCGACAACAACCCCTACTGCGGCCACCCCGAGGAGAAGTTCATCACGTACCTGCTGGAACTGCGCGCCCAAGGGCTCGGTCCCGACGCCATCGTCGACACGATGTCGGCGGAGTACATGCTCTATGCGTACTCCGGCGACGTGCTCTCGTTCCTCGACAGCGCGATCCGCGAACTGGAAGCCGTCGAGTCGCTGGCGGAGGTAGAGGGCAACCGCGAGGCCGCACGGCGCGCCCGCGAAGCCAAACGGGAGCTGTCGGGCTAACCCAACTGGAAGGAGTTCCGGTCGCCGTCGAGCTCTTCCAGTTGGACGACCTCCTCGTCCTCGGCTTCGGCCTGCTCGCGGAGGTAGTCGATGTAGCGTTTGTGCTCCTCCAACTGCTCGCGCAGGTGGTCGGCTTCGAGCTCCAGGCGCTCGTGTTCGCGGATGAAGCTCTTTGGCACCTCCACCCGCGGCGGGAACCCCTCACCCTCGTCCTCGGCGTCGGCGCCCGCCGGGACCAGATCCACCTGCCCGTCGTGGGCCACGAGGGTGTCGACGTAGTCACGGAACACCGCCGACAGCGAGAGTTCCCGCTCCTCGGCGATCTCCCGCAGCGTCTCGAAGGCGTCCTCGTCGACGCGGAAGGAGATTGTCTTGCTCTTGGTGCCCATGTCGTTCAGCGATTGCGCACGCCGGGCCTTAAGCGTTCGTGGGGGGGTGCGTGCCAGTAGTTCTCTCGAAAGGGTTATCCCGCCGGCGGGTCTCAGTTCATTTGCAATGGCAACCGGTACGGTTGATTTCTTCAACGATACGGGCGGTTACGGTTTCATCGAGACTGAGGACGCGGACGACGACGTTTTCTTCCACATGGAAGACGTGGGCGGCCCTGACCTCGAGGAAGGCCAAGAAGTTGAGTTTGACATCGAACAGGCCGACAAGGGCCCCCGCGCGACGAACCTGACCCGACTTTAAAGTCAGTTCTTCGCAGCGGACTTTCTTCGTTTATCACTCCGAGTAGCGAACGCGCTCGCGGTCGCGTCGGGCCGTCGACGCCCCCGAGCGGTTTTGTTCACCCCCGCCCAACTCCGTCCATGAGCGACGGCTCGCGGTTCGACCGGCTGGAACGCCACGCCACCTCCGGCCCGCGGAACTCCCTCCAGCACTGGCCCGACGCCAAGTCACCCCTCCGGGTTGCGCTGAACTACGTCGTCGTCTGGCTGATCCGGGTGTCGCCGAGCCTCCGGGTCAAGAACTGGCTGCTCGCCCGTCTCGGCGCCGACGTAGGCGAGGGGGTGTCGTGGGGGCTGGAGGCCACCCCGGACGTGTTCTGGCCCGAACGGATCACGCTCGGCGACGACGCCATCGTCGGCTACGACGCGACGCTGCTCTGTCACGAGTTCCTGCAGGAGGAGTATCGACTGGGCGACGTCGTGATCGGGGACCGGGCGATGATCGGCGCCGGTGCCATCGTGTTGCCGGGGGTCGAAGTCGGTGACGGCGCGCAGGTCGCGGCGAACTCGCTGGTCGTCGAGGACGTTCCAGACGGCGAGACCGTCGCCGGGGTGCCCGCGGAGCCGCTCTCGCGGGACGGCGAGGAGTAGTCCGGTGCCGCTCGATCAGGCCCGGGGGAGCGAGACACAGAAGGTCGCGCCGTCGTCGGCGCCGGGGTTGGCACACCAGATCTCGCCGCCGTAACTGGAGACGACCGTGTCCGCGAAGAAGAGGCTGATACCGGTACCGTGGTGAAGCGGGTCGACCTCTTCGCGGCCGAAGATGAGGTCGGCCTGCCCCTGGGGGACTCCCGGACCGTTGTCCGAGACCCGCAGCGTCACCGTCTCCTCGCCGTCCTTGACCTCGACGGTGACGCGGGGCGTCGACGCGTCGTTGTGATCGATCGCGTTGTCGAGGACGGCCTCGACGACGATCGAGAGCAGGTCGTCGGCGGCGACCCGGACCTCGGGGAAGCGGTCGTAGTGGAACTCCGCCTCGCGGTGTTCGTCGTCGATGGCGACGATACAGTCCTGCAACAGCAGGTCCAACCGGATCGGCTCGGTCTCGGCGTCCCACGAGCGTTCCAGCCCCTCACGCAGGTCCCGGGCTCGGTCGGACTTCTGGGAGAGGTCCGCCAGCCCGTCCTTGGCACGCTGGAGGGACTCACGGGCATCGGGGTCGTCGATGCGGTTCTCGGCGCGCTGAATGTGGCCGTAGAGGAGGTTCAGTTCGTTCCGGAGGTCGTGCCGGAGGAGGCGCCCGAGCACCTCCGAAGCGTCGCGGTAGCGGCGCTCCTTGGTCGTGTCAGTGAAGACGGCAACGTAGCCATGAACGGTTCCGTCGAACTCGATAGCGGAGGTCGACCCCTGCCCGAAGACCACGTCGCCGTCGGCGGTGAGTAGTTTGAACGTCCCCTGCCAGGACTCCCCACGCTGGAGGTGTTCGACGATCTCGCCGTAGATGCTGTCGTCGGCGGAGATGGCGGCCGGTGACCGCCCTTCGAGTTCCTCGAAGTCGTAGCCAACGAACGCGAGTCCGCTGTCGTTCACCTCGCGAATGGCGAGTGACTCGTCGGTGATGAGCGCCGGCGTGGCGGTGTGTTTGAACGCTCGCCGGTACATCTCCGGCATCAGCGTCGGCGAGTCGTCAGTGTCGTCGGTCATCCCTCGACCGCCCGAACGTCGAACACTCGCTGGTAGTAGTTGGCGACCATGTCCAGGACACGCTCGAGGTCGGCCTCGCGGTCTTGGTGGGTCCAGTCGTCGTGGATGGCGACGCCGTCAACGAACGTCTCGGCCAGCGACTCGATCGTCGACTCGGCGGCGCCGGGGATCATCGACCGGAGCTTCAGCCGGTGGGCGTCGAGGGCGTCCTGTCGCCAGTAGTCCTCGACGCCGCCGTGGAGCTTCCAGAACCGCGTCTGACAGACGGCGTACTCGGGGTCGATGCCGGTGTACGAACAGACCTCCTCGAGGCAGCCCTCGACGCAGTCCCACCGGGGATCACTCGACTGGCGGGTCTCGGCGGGCACCGATCCCTCGGTGAACAGCAGTTCCTCGATTCCTGGGTTCGACCGTTGTTCGACGACGTACTCCCAGTTCTCGATCTCGTCCTGTAAGTAGAGTGCGTGCATGAAGCGGGTCCCGGCCTGTTCGGCGGCCGCCGTGGAGATAGTCGGAAACTCGGCGGCGAACGCTCGGGTCATGCCGACGTTCGCGCGCTCCTGGGCACGCATCGCCGCGTCGGCGTCACCACGGATCAGGTGGAGTTCGCGTTGGTCCTGTTGGTAGAACGCGTCCAACACCGACTCGGCGGCGGAAACCGCCTCGGGGCCGGCAGCGGTGACCTCAGACGTGGCGTGTTCGGCCGCTGCATCGTCCCGCATGAATGTGTCTATGGGAACGTCCTGTTGAATAAATATTTAACGGTGAAACCGGTCGAACCGATGTTCTCAGTCGTCGTGAATGATCACGATGCCGCCGTCGAACACCCGATCGTTCGGGACGACGTACTCCTCGCTCTCGGCCTCGATGTGGGTGACGAACACGTCGATCTCCTGTACGACACCCCGCTGGTTGCCGATCTTCACCGTATCGCCGATGCCGTACGGCTGGTTCAGAAACAGGTAGATACCGGCGGCCGCCGAGGAGAGCATCTGTTTGCCGGCGACGACGCCGAAGACGACGATCGCCAGCGCGTAGAGCGCCAGCAGCACGACCAGCGCGAACGTGGCGACCCCGATCTGGTCGAGGGCGAGGACGAACGCGACGTAGAAGACGCTGTACTTCGCCGCGGTCGGGACGATCCCGATCTGGGGGAGTTTGACGCTCCGCAGCCGTTCGGTGAGGAAGAGTTCGACTTTGTCGCCGACGACGATGCCGACGATCAGGATCAACACCGCGACGAAGAGGCTCGGGAGGAAGCCGGTCGTCTGTGACCAGAACTGGTCCGCGTAGCTCGGTTCCGCGATGGAGATGGCGACGATGGCGCCGAGGATCACGATGAACCAGCCCGAGAGCTGTGAGAGGATGGCCACCGTCGAGGTGCCGACGCCGCGAGCGGTCCGCTCGAACGCGGTCCCCTCGATGCTCTCGGGGAGGCCAGCCCGTTCGAGCAGGCCGGCGTTGACCTTCACGACGGCCCACGCCAGCACGGCAGAGAGCAGGAACACCGCGAAGGCGAGCCAGATCCGCTCCGGGACCGCTCCGAGCGGGCCGCCGAGCTCGAAGCCGAACTGGATCGCCACCGGCTCCACCATCAGTAGTCCTCCGGATCGAGTTCCAGAATCAACTCCCCGCCCTTGAACGCCCGAACCAGCCCGTCGGACTCCGAGAGCACGATCGAGGTCGCGTTGGTCGCCCGCGTGATGGCCGCCCCGGCCATGTGCCGGGTGCCGAGCCCCTTCGGGATGTCGACGCCCTCGGCGCCGGCTTCGAGGTAGCGGTACGCCGAGACGATCTTTCCCGAGTCGCTGATGACGAACGCGCCGTCGAGCCGCGAGAACTCCTTGAGCATCACGTTCACGATGGGGTCGCCGACGTGGACGTGGGACTTCTCGAAGGGGTTGTAGCTGAGCGGGCGGGACTTGTTCATCACCTTCCCGGCGTCGCCGATGACGAACAGCGCGCCGACTGGCTTGCCCTTCTGGCCCTTCTTGCCGAGTTCCATCACGACCTCGAACACGTCACGGATGACCCCGGGGTCCGCACGCGAGTTCACGAACAGGTCGTAGATGCCGGTGTGGATCGACTCGTCGACGCGAACCCGGACCAGGGAGTCGTAGTCGTCGCCGAAGACCCCAACCACGCAGGCCACGTCGTCACCGTCGTCGACGATCCCGCGGTCGATAGCCCCCTCGATACCGAACCGGATGCGGTCCCGAACGTTGTCGAACTCGAGGGGGAGTTCGACGAACGTCTCCGCGTCGACGGAGTTCTCCGGGGCCACGACCACGACCTCCTCCTCGCTCTCCTCGAACCGTTCGTAGAATCCGCTGCTGGGCGAGAACACGAACAGCGCGTCCAAGTCAGCCGTCAGGTCGTCGAGGAGATCGGCAGGGGTCGACATTATCAGAGATAGTTTTCCCGGCGCATCAAAGGGTTTGTGGGTTCGTCAGGCCCGCGGCGGCCACGAGCGCCCGCCCGGCGGTCGTCCCGGATACTTTACATTCGCGGGTCGAGTGAACCCACCATGGACGAACGACGGGCGGTTATCGCGCTGTTCGGCGTCGCCGTCATGGCCGTACTCGGCGCGCTCGCGTACCGCTTCGTCGCCCCGCTGACCGTCTCGGTGTTCCTCTACTACTCCACGCGGCGGTACTTCAAGTTCCTCCGGCGGCTCCGTCTGCCGGCGCGCCTCCGAGCGGTGACCGTGCTCGCGTCGCTGGCGATCCCGCTCGTCTTACTGCTCAGCTACGCGGTCGTGTTACTCCTGATCGAGGCTCGCGCGTTCGTCACGGAGTACTCCCTGCTCGACGTCGCCTCAACGAACGTCGGGTGGCTCGAAGGCGTTGACAGCGTCCCGGAGTTCACCCTGCAGGGGCTCTACGGCGCCTACCAGTCCGGCGATCTCACGCCGTTCATCGAGGTGGCCAGCGGCCACGCCGAACTGCTCACCGGCCTCGTCTCCGGGTTCTTCCTCAACTTCTTCATCGTCGTGATCGTCACCTACTACCTGCTGATCGACGGCGGGCGGGTCCGGAACTGGCTGCTCCGGTTCGACGACGAGGCGATCATCCGGGAGTACCTGGAGGCCGTCGACGAGGAACTGGAGTCGGTGCTCTTCGGGAACCTGTTGAACGTCATCGCCATCTCGCTGATCGCCATCGCGGCCTTCACGGCGTACAACGCGGTCGCCCCCGCGCCGGCGGAGGTGCCGTACCCCACCCTCGCCGGCACGCTCACGGGGATCGCCAGCCTGATCCCGGTGGTCGGGATGAAGATCGTCTACCTCCCGCTGACGGCCGTCGCCGCGCTGCCGATCCTCCTCGGCGGCGACCAGTCGCTGCTGCCCTACATCGTGGGGTTCCTCGTCGTCGCCGTCGTCGTCGTCGACACGATCCCGGACATCCTGCTGCGCCCGATCCTCAGCGGCGAGAACACTCACGTCGGACTGTTGATGCTCGCGTACACGCTCGGCCCGGTGGTGTTGGGGTTCTACGGGCTCTTTTTCGCCCCGATCATGCTGGTGGTCGGGCTCACCTTCGGCCAGACCGCCCTGCCGCGCCTGCTCGGCGCCGACGAGGAGGACGAGGGCGTGTCCTCGGACCAGATGCGACTGAGTGACTTCTCGGAGGACCGGGGGGTTCGAGAGAGCGTTCGCGAGCGGATCCGAAACAGTTGGTCGAACGACGGCGAGTGATCACGGTCGCTCGGACGGAAAATGCGCGTGACCGGATTCGAACCACGAGAACTCACTCTGTTCGTTCTCTGGGCCGCGAATCCTTCTGAGGAGATTCGCGACACTCCCGAGAGTGGAGTCGGAAAATGCGCGGGACCGGATTCGAACCGGCGGACCCCTACGGGATAGCGTCCTAAGCGCTACGCCTTTGGCCTGGCTCGGCAACCCGCGCGCCGTGACGCGACCGGACTCGCGTCGCAGTCGACCCGATGCGACCCGGACACAAAAACGATCCTATCACGACGCGATCGGTCACTCGAACTCGACTGAAAGTCGCTTACGAGTGCCGTACGGACCGTCCCAAAGGACGAGGAACGGCGCCCCGTCCGACGCCTCGAACCCGACCCGGACCGACGCCCCCCTGACGATCTCCTCCCCGAACCCGTAGCCACACCGATCCAGCCGGTACAGTTCCTCAGCGCCGGCGAGAACGGCCCGGAGTCGGCGTGCGAGCACCGGCGGCCCCGACCGGTGGGTGAGTTCGATGACGTTCGAACCGCCGCCGCAGTCGGCGTCGACGTCCGACAGCCGGCGGGCCGAGAACGACACGTCGGGCGCCTCCATCGCGTTCGCCTCCGCGAATCGCCGACTCACCCGCCCGCCCATGATGACCGCGGGGTCGTTCTGCTTGATTGCGGCGACGACGCCCCCCTCCTCGGTCTCGGTGAAGGCGCGTTCGGGGCGACTCGCCGAGAAGTAGCCGACGCGCCCCGCCGTGCCCGGGACCGCGTTCGAACTCCCGTCGTCGCTGGCCTGCTTGCCCCAGCGCCCGCCCCACGTCTCGGCGTACTGCCGGGGGCTCTTCGGTGCCGACTCGTCGAAGCGGAACGCCATCGTGTCCGTGACGCCGTCGTCACCGACTTCGAGCGCTCGCCCGACGGCGCGGGTGTGGGGCGGTCGGTCGCCGAGGTCGGGCGGCGACGTGACCGCCGCGACGTAGTCGCCGCCGCCGACGACTGACAGGAGTTCGGCCATGTCCGGATCGTCGCGGTAGCGGTCGGTCTCCCCCGCAATCGCCTCGGCGTGGGCGCGGATGAACGCCTCCGGCGGGGTCGCCCAGTTCCGGCCCGTCGTCAGCAAGACGCCGTCGCCCCCGCCCGCCGCCCAGCGTTCGGGCTGCTCGGGGTGGTGGAACACGTCGATACCGTGGTGAGTCTCGCTGTGTTGCCAGTTATCGGACTCGAAGCTCTCGACCAGCGCCTCGCGAGTGAACGAGCCCAAAATGATCTCGGTGCGGCCGTACCGGCCGTACGTCTCGACGGTCGAGGGGTCGAGGTCGTACCCGTTCTCGGCCTTGGTCGTCGGGAGGTCGATCAGTGCCGCGGCCACCTCGCTTTCGTCGTGCTCGCGCAGCGAGGCGACGTCCCGGACGGTCAGCAAGCGGTGCCCGATGTCGACGCTGCTGCCGGGCGCGTATATCGCGTCGCTCATCGACCCCGAAAGCTCGCCGGAAGGCGGTGCGGCCCCGTCCCCACCGATGGCGCCGTCGGCGAGCGATCGGGCGCGGTCGACGCCGCTACAGCCCGCTGTCCCGACGGCGCTCCCGACACCGAGTGTCGCCAACAGTCGGCGACGTGAAACGTCCATAGGTCGGAATGATTTCACGACTCCAAATACGTTCGGGTTGCCCCCAGTTACTCCCGTCTCGCTCGTGTGGTCACCCACATGCGTCTCTACCAAACGTGGCGGAACTACGCCGCCCAAGTGGTGCTGGAACGGGACATCCCGGTGGTCTCGGACCGGATGCGCTCGTGGCTGGTCGGCATGCACGCCGACTTCTTCACCGAACACAGCGCTCGGGACGCCGCGGCCCGCCGGCCGCTGTTTGCGGCGCTGTTCGAGGGGGCCATCGACGCCTACCTCGAAGCGCTGGACGAGGGGTTCCCGGAGTCCCAAGCCCGAGAGATCACCCACATTCAGGGCACGTGGACGTTCATCAACCACGGCTGGGGCGAACTGCTTGAGTTCCCGCCCGAGGAGGCCACCGCGTACTACGAGCGCTACCACGCCTTCTTCGACCGGCACGACTGCTCGCCGGAGGACCCACTGGGCTCGTTCGCACCCGCTGGCGGGCTTCCGGACGCCCCCGAAACGCCGGGGCGGCTGAACGGCGACTACCCGTTCGCTGAGCCGGGGCTCGACGACGGCGTCTACGTCGTCGCCGAGAAGAGCGACGTGCGACTGCACTGCGGCGCCGACGAGGAAGCGAAGCCGAACACCGGCGCCGACGGAGCCGAAGCCGCGCGGGCGGACGACTGACGCGGCGACGGCCAGCCGCGAAGGTGTGACGACTGACGCGGCGACGGCCAGCCGCGGAGGTGTGACGACTGACGGAGGAGTCGGTCAGTCAGCGAGCGCCGCTTCCAGCCGCTCGACGTACTCCGCGGTGCCGACGTGGACCGGGACGCGCTGGTGCAGGTCCGTCGGCTCGACCGAGAGCAGGGAGCGCTCGCCGTCGGAGGAGGCGCCGCCGGCGGCCTCGATGATCTTCGCGATCGGTGCGCCCTCGAACTGCAGGCGGAGTTTGCCGTTCGGCGCCGAGTCGAGTGCGGGGTAGGCGAAGATCCCGCCGTAGGAGAGCACCTGGTTCACGTCGCCGACCATCGCGCCGCCGTAGCGGAGCTTGAGCTCCGACTCGACCTCGCGGGCGTAGTCGTGGAACGCGTCGGGCCAGTCGGGCACTCGCCCGCCGAAGCCGTAGACGACCGGCTCGTCGGGCAGTTCCACGTCCTCCTCGACCGCGGTCATCTCGCCGCCGTCGATCACGTACGTCGTCACCGTCCCCTCGCGGGCGACGGTCATCGTCGTGATCGGGCCGTAGAGCACGTAGGCCGCGGCGACGAGGTCCGTTCCTGCAGCCGGCAGGGGGGCGTCGGCGACGCCGACGATGGTCCCCATCGCGTTGTTCGACGCGAGGTTCGAGGAGCCGTCGAGTGGGTCGATGGCCACGGCGAGGCCGTCCTCGCCCGCGGTACCGTCGGCGACGTCGACGGCCGCTTCGCGCTCCTCGCTGGCGAACTCGACGACGCCGTCGATGGCGCCGAGCGCCTCGAAGAACAGCTCGTCGGCGTGGACGTCGGCGGCCGTGACGGTCTCGCCGGAGGGGTTCTCGACGCCGGCCTCGGTCAGTCGGCGGCCGGGGAGTCCCGCGCGCACGTCGGGCGCGACGGCGGCGACCGTCTCGATCACGTCGTCGACGGCCTCGTAGTCGGCCATCAGTCGAGCGTGGCCTGTGCGCCGTGGCTCTCGACGGCCGCGAGCGCCTCCTCGACGGACGCCTCCTGGAAGATGACTTTCTCCAGGCCGTCGAGCAGCGCCTCGGGGTTCTCGCGCTGGAAGACGTTCCGGCCGACCGCGAGCCCCTTCGCGCCGGCGTCCATCGCCTCCTTCACGTTGGTGAGGAACGCCTCGTCGGAGGCCTTCGAGCCGCCGGACATGACCACGTCCGTCGACGCCGCCGCCTCGCAGGCGTGGGCCATCGCGTCGGGGTCGCCGGGGTACTTGATCTTCGCCACGTCGGCGCCGAGTTCGAGGCCGAGTCGGGCCGCGTAGGAGATCGTTCCTGGCTTGGTGTCGTTCTTGACGCCCTGCCCGCGCGGGTAGGACCACATGACGACGCCCATGTCGCGGTGGCGGGCGGCCTCCTGTGCGTCGCGGAACTCCTCGGCCATCTCGACCTCGTGGTTCGAGCCGCCGTAAAGCGTGAAGCCGATGGCGTCGGCGCCGAGTTCCTTCGCGTAGTCGACGCTCCAGTTGACCGCCGAGTCGTGCTCGCCCATCCAGAGGTTGGAGGTGCCGTTGATCTTCGCCAGCAGGTTGACCTCGTCCTCGTAGTCGGGGTAGTGGGCCTCTGCGACGCCCTTGCCGACAGCGAGTGCGGTGACCGCGTCGTGGGTCGCGATGTCGAAGACGTGCTTGGGGTCCATCGACTCCGGCACCGCCTCGAAGTCGACGGGACCGTGTTCGAGGCCGTGGTCGTACGCCAGGATCAGCATCTTACCGTCACGGGAGATTGGGTCGGTTGCGCCGGGGATCATGCCCGAGGTTCGGGCGAGTCAGCACAAAAAGCTATCTTCCTCCGGTAACCGACCCGCCCGGAGCCGCCGGGCCGGCGTTCAGTTCATCACCGAGCGGACGCCGACGGCCAGCGCCGCGACGACCAGCACCAGCAGCGAACCGAACAGGAGCACCAGCTTCACCGTCGTGAAGATGCTGGCCACGCTGATCGCCGCGCCGGGCATGTCGGGGAACGTGTTGATGGCGTAGAGCAGCACGACGTTCTCGACGGCGTCGAGGGCGCCGGCGACCGCCGGGGCGAGCGCGAACGAGCGCACGGCCATGTTGTCGGTGAGCCGCGGCAAGAGGTTCGCGAGCGGGAGCCCCAGCCCGAACGCGAACGTCACGACGAACCCGAAGTCGATCAGCAGCGCGTTGACGTAGAGGCTCCGGCCCTCGGAACCGAGGCTGTCCAGCACGGTCGAAACGTCCTCGGTCGAGTAGAGGAACGCCGTCTCGGGCAGCGGACCGCTCGCCATCTCGGTCACTTCGGGCCGGAAGCCGACCGTCTGGATCAGGACCGTCGCGAGGATGAACGCCCCGAAGGCGACGAGGGTGTTACGCCGCGTCGCCGCCGCCTCGAAGCGCTGGACGAGTCCGGGCTCGGTCGTGGCGCCCCCCATCGGGCTACTCATCGCGCATCACCGCCGGGTCTGACTGAACGATCGTTCGATAGTTCATGTTCGATGCTGGCGGCCGTATTCACTTAAAGGTAGGCGGCCGGGCGCATCCGACCCCCGTTCCGTTTCCGGGTTTCGGCGATCAGCGCCGGGAACACACATTTCCGTCAGCCTTGTGTTCAGTCGGCAAATGCATCGCAGCGCGGTCGATCTGGGGACGGCGACTGCTCCGGCCGTCGACGTGGCGCCGACGGCGTCGGGGCTTCGCCTCCTCGATCGGAACGCCCGCGAGCGCTGCCACCTCGGTGTCGACGGCGTCGAGGGGCTGCGCTCGGTCGAGGGGTCGATCGTCGCCCGAGCGTTCCCCGTCCCGGTCGAGACCGCCGTCGAACTCCGAGCCGACGGCCTCACGCTCCCCGACGCCCCCGCGACGGTCCGTGACCGCGACGGGGGGCACGTCGCCCGGATCGCCGACGTGGCCTTCCGGACGTTCCCCCGCGGTCGCTACCTGCTCGAACTCCACGGCGCGGTTCCGTGCGTACTCGCGTTCGAGGGTGGGTTCACCCTCGCACCGGACGAGCGGGGGATCTCGTTCGAGGAACCGACGACGGTCCGCGTCGGCGCCCGCTCGGCACAGCCGAGACCGACGGCGACGGTGACGACGACGGACGGTCCAGAAGACCTGATGGCCGCGATCTCGACGTTCGGGAGCGCCGCGACCACGCGCGGACCGGAACGGTCCCTCCCCGCGTTCCGCCGCCACCCGCCGGCGCTCGCTCGCGGCGACGAACTCCGGATCCCCGACGGCCTCGAACCGCCGGAGACGGGACCGACGATCGAACTCCCGCCCGAACGGGCGTACGCCTACGCGGCCGCGCCGTTGGCGACGTACCTCGGCGCGACAGTCGAACCCGCCGAGCGGGCCCACCTCGTCGCCGGCGACGTGAGCTACGCGCTCTCGGGGCGCGGCGGCGTCGAGGACGCCCTCGCCCGCGTGCTCAAGCGAACCCTCACGCTCGACTCGATCTGTCGGGGCGCCGGCCCGTATCCGGGGGAGAGCCACGAAGCGCGGGCGGTCGAAGCGGTCGATCTGGACTGGGAGCGCCTCTACGACGCCGATCCCGTCGAGCGCCTCGACGCCTACCTCTCGATGCCCTACGGCGAGATCGAGCCGGCGATCCCGAAGTGGCCGACGTGTGCTCACGTCGAGCCGACGCCCGAGAGCCTCGACGCGATACCGACGCTCGCGGGCGATCTGGCGACGATCCGCTCGCCGCCGCTCGTCTCCAGCCGACGGCCCGGGCCGACGCCGTGGGCCGACGCCGACGGCCCCGACGAGCAGGTCCGACCGGAACGCTCCGGCGCCGTCGAAGACGCGTGGTTCGGCGAGGGGACGCCCCTGAACGCGACCAAAGGGATGGCCCAGAGCTACCGCAACCGCTTCGACGGGTCGGCCGACCGGGCAGACGCAGGCGTCACGGTGCTCGCACCCGACCCCGAGGAGGTCGACGCGGCACGGGACATCGGCGCGGCGTACGACGATCCGACCGTCGTTGCCGGCCTCCCCCGACACGAACTCCGGCAGCGACTTCGCGGGGACGCCGCGCTGCTCCACCTCGTCGGCGACGTGGGGGCCGACGGCGTCGCCTGCGCAGACGGCTGGCTCGACCTGCAGGGGTTCGACGGGACCGTCGGCTGTGACCTGTTCGTGATGGACAGCTGCTCGGCCCACGGACAGGCGACCGCGCTGGTCGAGAACGGCGCACTGGGTGGCGTCGCCGCGTTCCACGAGTCCCCGGGTGAGCGGACCGACGTGGGCGTAGCCCTCGCCCGCCTGCTCGCCGACGGCTTCCCGCTCGCCGGGAGCGTCGACCTGGCCGCCGCGGCCGGCTTCGAGGAGGAGGGGTTCCTCGTCGCCGGCGACGGGGCGTCGACGCTCGCGGGGACCGGCAGCCGGCCGCCGGTCGCGCTGGTCGCGGAGTCGCTCTCCTCGGGCTACGCGGTTCAGTATCGGGGCTACGCGACGGATACCGCGGGGCTCGGGAGCCGGGTCCGATCACCTCTCGACGGCCGGTGGGCGCTCACGGCCGCCCGACGCCGACCGGAGACCCTCGACGCCGACAGCTTCGAGGCGCTGTGTGAAGCGACGGAGCGGCCGGTCGTCGTCGACGGCGAGTTCCGACGCTAACGGGGCTGTGCAGCAGAGTACGGGTATTCCCCGCCGAGAACTGCGCGACCTCGACGGGAGACCCTTCGGTCGCCGTCGCTGGGAGGCCACGCCGCTCGAGCGCTCCGGAGCGCGAAGAAAGGCCACGGGTGGCGACCGAAACGGCGAAGCGGCCGGGCGCCCGCGGGCCGGTATGACGCTCCTCTGTACGGGCTACGAGCCGTTCGGCGACCACGAGACCAACCCCAGCGAGCGCGTCGCCCGCGAACTCGACGGCAGGACCGTCGCCGGCCACGAAGTCGTCGGCGCCGTCCTCCCGGTGGAGTTCGACCGCGTCGCCGACGAACTGGCGGCACTGATCGACGAACACGACCCAGCGGCCGTCGTCGCGACGGGGCTGGCCGGCGGCCGAACCACGGTCAGCGTCGAGCGCGTCGCCATCAACGTCGACGACGCCGTGACGGTGCCGGACAACGCCGACGACTCGCCTCACGCGGCGCCCATCGACGCCGCCGGCGCCGACGCCCACCTTGCCACGATACCGGTGGTCGAGAGCGTCGAGGCGCTCCTCGACGCCGGCATCCCGGCCCGTGTGTCGAACTCCGCGGGCACGCACTGCTGCAACCACGCGCTCTACTCGCTGCTCGAAAACCACGACGTGTCCGCCGGGTTCGTCCACCTGCCACACACGCCCGAGGGGGCCGTCGCCGAAGCCCAAGCGCCCGAGCGCGGCGGGGGCGTGCCGGCGTCGCTCCCGCTCGCGCTGCAGGTCGAGGGAGTGCGGACGGTACTCGAAACGGCCGCCGAGTAGCGGCGAGGGGTGGCCTCGGCCCGGGTTGTGCGGTTTCCCACGTCGCCCGATTCGCCTCCATCCACACATTTACCGCGTGCCCGGAACAGGGCCGGATATGGTTCACTTACCCGACGCCGTCGTCGGCGACGCACAGACGAGCGCGTTCGCGTGGGAGCGCCTCGAAGAACTCGTCGACGTCGGCAACCGCATGGCCGGCCAACAGGGCGAGGCCGAGGGCGCCGAGATCATCCGCGACGCCTTCGAGGACGCCGGACTCCGCGGCGTGGGCATCGAGGAGTTCGAGATCCCCGGCTGGTGGCGCGGCGAGTCCTCGCTGACCGTCGAGTCGCCGGCCGAGCGCGTTCACGAGGGCAGCCATCAGGTCATCGCCCTTCCGGGCACGCCCGCGGGTACGGCGACTGCGCCGGTCGTCGACGTCGGCGACGGCACCTACGAGGAGTTCGAAGCAAAGAGCGCCGAACTGGAGGGCGCCGTCGCCATGGCCTCCAGCGACACGCCCGACACCGCCGACCGCTGGCTCCACCGGATGGAGAAGTACGTCAACGCCGCCGACCACGGCGCCGCCGCGTTCGTCTTCCGGAACCACATCGAGGGCGCGCTCCCGCCGACCGGCGAGGTCGGCTACAACAACCGCCCCGGCCCGATCCCGGCCGTCGGCGTCAGCAAGGAGGTCGGCGCCCGACTCGAACGCTACGCCGCCGACGGCGGGTGTGAGGTGACCGTGGACGTGGACTGCCGGAACGAACCCGCGACCTCGCGGAACGTCGAGGCGTTCGTCGGCCCCGCCGGCCCCGACGAGGGCGGGAACGCCGACGAGGTACTCGTGACCGCCCACGTCGACGCCCACGACATCGCCGACGGCGCCAACGACAACGGCGCCGGCTCGGTGCTGGTCGCGGAGGTCGGCCGCCTCCTCTCACAGGTCGAAGCGGACCTCGACAGCCGGGTCCGGCTGGTGACGTTCGGCTCCGAGGAGATCGGCCTGCGTGGGGCCTACCACTGTGCAGACTCGATCAACCTCGGGAACGTGAAGTGCGTGATCAACCTCGACGGCGCCTGTAGCTCCCGGAACCTCCGGGTCGGCACCAACGGCTTCGGCGCGCTCGGGGAGCTGTTCCGCTCGGTCGCCGAGGACTTCGACGCCCCCATCTCGACCGGGTCGACCATCTCGCCCCACGGCGACCAGTGGGCGTTCGTCCAGGAGGGCGTGCCGGCGACGATGACGGCGACCACGTCGGATCAGTCGGGCCGGGGGTGGGGCCACACCCACGCCGACACGCTCGATAAGCTGGACTCGCGGGACCTCCGGGACGTGGCGACGCTGGTGACCGAGGCCGCCTACCGCGCCGCCCGGGACGGCTTCGAAGTCGAGGGGCGCACGCGCAAGGAGACGCGAAACGCCATCGACGAGGGCTACGTGCAGGAACTCAAGATGGGTGGGCGCTGGCCGTACAACGATCTGGACGCCTGAGGCACCGACAACGCCCGATCGCGACACGGAACCGCACCGTCCGGTAGTTTTTCGCCGCGGGACTCCGTTCTCGGGAGCATGTCCGAAACCGTACTCGTGCCCGTCGACGGCTCCCCACAGTCAGACGCCGCGCTCGAACACGCGCTGACGAAGTTCCCCGACGCCGACATCGTCGCGCTGACTGCGGTCGACCCCGTCGCCGCAGGCTACGCGGCGGCCCCGGGACCGGATACCGCGGGCTACCCCGGCGAGTGGATCGAGCAGGCACACGAGCGTGCCGACGGTATCCTCGACGACGCCGTCGAGCAGGCCGCGGAGCACGACCGCGAGATCGAGACCGTCCGCGTCACCGACCGACCGGCCCGCGCCGTCGTCGACTACGCCGAGGAGGAGGGGATCGACCAGATCGTCATCGGGAGCCACGGCCGGACCGGCGTCACGCGCATCCTGCTCGGCAGCGTCGCCGAAACGGTGGTCCGCCGGGCGCCGTGTCCGGTGACGGTCGTCCGATAACCCCTCGTCGGATCGACGTTCGTCGATTCTCCTGAGTGCCCGGAGCAACCGCCGTCGTTCGCGCCGCCAGCGCCGCTCACGGCCACAACGAATACCCCCGCCTGCCGGCTACCTACGGACGGGGGATGAACGACTACGTCGAGTGTCGAGACTGCGGGTTCGTGCTCGCCGCGGCCGATTCCCCCAGCCGAGACCCGAAACACTGGGACGCCTGCCCGGACTGTGGCGGCACGGAGTTCGGGCGGGTCGGCGAGTAAGTTCGAGTACCCCGCCCTCACGCGGGCCGTCGGCGATCCGCGGCTGGAGACCCCGGCAGAGCCCGCCATGTCCTGTTCCTTTTTGCCCTACCTGCCCCAAGCGTCGGCAATGTCCGAACCGAACCTCGACCGATTCACCTCGCGACGCTCGACGGTCTACGGCGCCGACGGCGTCGTGGCCACCAGCCAGCCCCTCGCCTCGCAGGCGGGGATCTCCGTGCTACAGGACGGGGGCAACGCCTTCGACGCCGCCGTCGCCACCGCCGCCGCGTTGAACGTCGTCGAACCCACCTCCACCGGGCTGGGTGGCGACGTCTTTGCGCTCTACAAGACCGCCGACGGCGACGTGGGTGCGATGCGCTCCTGCGGTGGCGCCCCCGCCGACGCGACCCTCGAGAACGTCCGCGAGGCCGTTGCCGAGGAGTCCGACGACGACATCGACCCCGAGGACGCCGAGATGCCCCAGACCGGCGCGCAGGCGGTGACAGTTCCCGGGACCGCCCGCGGCTGGGAGCTCACCGCCGAGGAGTTCGGTCGGAAGGACCTCGGGGAGCTGCTCCAGCCGGCGATCCGCTACGCGACCGAGGGCTACCCCGTCTCGGAGGTCGTCTCCGCGCAGTGGCAGCACGCCGAGGAACTGTTCCAGGACGACCACGCCCGCGAGGCGTTCCTGTTCGACGACGAGGCCCCGAGCACGGGCCAGCAGGTCACGCTCCCCAAACTCGGCGCGTCGCTCCAAACGATCGCCGAGAAGGGTGCCGACGCCTTCTACGAGGGCGACATCGCCGAGCAGATCGCCGACGAGATCCAGTCGAAAGGCGGCTTCATGACGACGGAGGACCTCGCCGACTTCGAGCCGGAACTGCTGGACCCGGTGTCGACGACGTACAACGGCGCCGAGGTGTACGAACTGCCGCCGAACAACCAGGGCCTGATCGCGCTGGAAGCCCTGAACGTCGCCGAGGAGATCGGCGCCGGCGAGTACGACCTCGACTCGCCCGAACGCGTCCACTACTTCGCGGAGGCGATGAAGGTCGCCTTCGAGGACGGCCATCACTACATCACTGACCCCGAGTACGAGAGCCACCCGCCGCTGGCCTCCAAGGACTGGGCGAAAGAGCGCGCCGAACTGATCGGCGAGGAGGCGAACCACGACGTGACCTTCGGCGTCGAGGACAGCAACGCCGAGGACGCCGACACCGTCCTCCTCTGTGTCGCCGACGGCGAGGGGAACGTCGTCTCGTTCATCAACTCCCGCTTCGCCGGCTTCGGCTCCGGCGTCGTCGCCGGCGACACGGGGATCGCCCTGCAGAACCGCGGCGCCTCCTTCTCGCTCGACGAGGAGCACCCGAACCGCATCGAACCCGGCAAGCGACCGTTCCACACGCTGGTCCCGGCTATCGCCGACTTCGCCGCCGACGACCCCGACAAGGAGGACTGGGCGGCCTTCGGCGTCATGGGCGGGTTCATGCAGCCACAGGGGCACCTGCAGGTGATCGCCAACATCGTCGACTACGACCTGCCGCTGCAGGCCGCGCTGGACCTACCGCGCTGGCGCTACCGCGAGGACGGCACGCTGGCCGTCGAGGAGCGCATGGACGCCGACGACGAACTGCTGACGAAGCTGACCCGGAAGGGCCACGACGTGCGCGTTCTCTACCCCGGCCTGTTCGGCGGTGCCCAGATCGTCCGGAACGAGGACGGCGTGCTCTCGGGGGCGACCGAGCCCCGGAAGGACGGGAACGCACAGGGGTACTGAGCGGGAAAGCGCAACGGCTTCCCGGACGGCCCGCCGACGGCCGGTATGCGCCAGTTCCTCGTCGTCGGCCACGACGCGCCGACGGACGCCGACTTCTCGCTCGACGACATCGCCGGCGGCGCGGGCCGGCTGGACGTGCTGTGTCGCTGTGTCAACTCCGCCTTCTTCCTCTCACACGACCTGCGCGAGGACGTGAAAGTCCACCTCGTGTTGGGCAACGAGTACACCGTCAGCTTCGACGGCGCCACGCTGCGTCGCCTCAACCCCGACGAGCGCTCGACGGCCGCGCTGGTCAAGGGCGCGCTCGAAGAGAAGCGGGAGGCAATCGGCCACCAGCCCGTCGAGACCAGCCCCGGCGTCTCGCTCTACCGGATGGGCTTCGAGGCCACGTTCGAGCGCGTCGCCCGGGACGCGACGGTCGTCCAACTCCACGAGGACGGCGAGCCGCTGGTCGACGCCGAACCGCCCGAGGAACCGCTGTTCGTGCTCTCTGACCACCACGACTTCGCCGACGCCGAGGCGGAGCTACTGGCGGAGAAGGCCGAGCGACGGGTCCGTGTCGGGCCGGAACTGCTCCACGCAGACCACACGATCACGGTGGCGCACAACTACCTCGACACCGACGGCTACGAACGCTACTGAGCCGTTTCGGGCCGGAACTCCGCCGCGTAGTCCTCGACGAACGCCCGTATTCGGCGTGGCTCGCGCCCGAGTAGCTCCCGGGTGTCGTCGGTGACGCGGTCGGCCAACCCCAGCCGAGCCGTGGTGTAGATGGCACACATCACCGCGATGAAAGGGAGGGGGTACCCACGGCCGCGGCTTCGACGGACGAACGCCACCAGCGACGGCTCGGGGTAGGTAATCCGACGACCGAGGACGTCCGAGAACACGGCGGCAACGTCGGCGTAGCTGAGCGCCTCGGGCCCGGTGATGTCGTACGAACGGTTCTCGTGGCCGGGTTCGGTGAGCACCGTCGCCGCGACGGCGGCGATGTCGCGAGCGTCGACGAAACTGGTCTCGCCCGTGCCGGCGGGGACGAAAATCTCGTCGTGTTCGACGATGTCCTCGCGGTGGACCTCGGCGAGGTTCTGCATGAAGAACGAGGCCCGGAGCAGCGTGTGGTCGGCGTCGGTGGCGACGACGCGCTGCTCGATCCGATGATGAGGAATGAGGGGGTTCCGTTCGGCGCCGAGGGTGGAGAGGTAGGCGATCCGGGCGACGCCGACCCGGGCGGCCGCTTCCGCGAACGCGGAGACAGTGTCGGCGTCGACTGTCGGCGGTCGCATCAGGAACAGGCCGTCGACGCCCCTGAGCGCCGCGCCCCACGTCTCGGGGCGAACGAAATCGAACTCGACGACATCGGCGACATCTGGGAGGGACTCGGGGACGACGCCCGGGTCACGGAGTCCGACTCGGGGCGAGTAGTCCCGCTCGGCGAGTTCGTTCGAGACGTGCCGACCGACGGTCCCGGTCGCGCCGGTGACGAGAACGGTGTCGGTCATCGAGTGCCGGTCCAGAAGACGAGGGTACCGACCGAGGCGGCAGCGACGACGACGTGCATGACCATCAGCACGCCGACGCCGACGACGGTGGCGGCCGGATCGGCGAACAGGAGGCCCACGTCGGGGAGGTAGGACAGCGCCAGCACCACCGCCGCGACGCGGACGAACGTCCGGTCGGCGTCGTCGACGCGGCGCCGGAGCAGCCAGTAGACCCCGGTCGCACCGGCGGCGCCGACGGCCGAGAGGAAGACGACTGGCGGGATGGTGAGCGGCTGGAAGCCGGGCGCGACCCCCAGGGTGCTCACGAGGAGGACCAGCGCCGCGTTCAGCAGGACGGAGAGCGTGACGGCAACGGCGCCGCGGACCGGAAGCGAGGGTTGGCGGACGGTCGGTTCTGTGGATGTGACGTTGGACATACCCCACAGTACGTCACCCGAGGTGATATACGCGCAGCTTCACATGTCAGCGGGACAGCGCTCGGCAGCGGGGCCGATCAGCGGATCTTCCGCACGTCGCTTACGTCGAAGCCGCCCTCGTGGATCTCGGTCTCGAAGCGGACGATGTTCTCGGCTTCCAACTGTGAGAGCACGCCGCGGAACTGCCGAACGATCATCGTCCGGGCGCGCTGGGAGCCGCCGGACTCCCACGAGAACTCGAAGGTGCCCTCCGCGGCGTCCATCAGTTGGCCGAACTCCGTGCGCGAGAGCGTGTCGCGGTTGACGAGCAGGATTATCAGCCCGTCCCAGTTGTGGGAGGCCTTCGTCAGCCCGCGGATCAGGGTGGTGATGTCGTTCCACTCCACGTCGTCGCCCATCGCGCCGACGAGGTCGGTGATGGAGTCGAGAACCACCAGGTTCCCCGCCGCGTTCTCGTTGAGGTAGTCCCCGAGCGCCCCGAGAACGTCGTCGGTCCCCTCGGCCTTCCCGAGGTCCTCGATGGTCCGAGCCTCGCCCATGTACCACTCCCGGGGGATCGGCGAGAGTTGGAAGTACTCCGGGGAGAGGTCCCGGAACTGGATCTCCTCGACGGCCGCCTCGACGATGTCTTCGTCCATCGTGTGGCCCATCTCGCGGGCGATCTCGTCGCCATCGGCGGTAAAGGAGACGTAGTGGATCTCCGGGGGGACCATCGATCGGCTGGGCAGGTCGCCGTAGTAGAGGTCGAACAGCTCCGGATCGGCCTCCGAGAGGGCGTTCATCACCGCCGCGGTGTGGGCGAACTCACGGGCGCCCGCGCCGGACTCCCCGGCGACGAGCAGCGTGCTCCCCGGCGGCGCCCCGCCCTGCAAGATACTGTCGATTCGCGCGACGCCGAGCGGTAGCCGCTCCATGCCACTTCGAGGGGCTGCCGGGCGTAAAAAGGGTTGCCGTGTTCCCGATCAGTCACTTGAACCCTCGGGTTCCGTACGGACGCCACCCGGGAGCCGATGTGGGTACTCGGATCGCTCGCCTATTCATGAACCCCACCCGTATAACGGGGTATGCAGTGGACCGACGACGCCGCCGACGACTGGGAGGAGGCCGGAGCCAACCCACCCCACGTCGACCGCGAGAGCGTCGAGATGACGTGGACCGACGACGGGTTCGTGCTCGCACCGGACGGCATCGAGGACACCGAGGAGAAGCGCGCCAACGCGCTGTTCTCGACGGTGGCGTGTAAAGTCGGAAACGACACCGCCGACCGGGACTTCGGCCCACAGCGTGAACGCTCCGGGTCTCCCGAAGCCGAGAACTAACACCACACGCCGGACCGTTCCCGGCCGTCGCCGACCCTATATCTCGTCGACGTGGCGGGTCTCGACGGCGATCCCGCGCGTCGAGTCAGTCATCTCGTCGCCGAACATCGCCGCGCGGCCGACGCCGAACGCCTTCGGGCCGGAGACGATCACTTCGTCGCCGGTCCGGATCGACTCGTCGGCGTCGACGACGCCCGGCGCGAGCACGCTGCCCCGCGGCACGAAGCCGTCGATCTCGACGACCTTGCTCGGGGCGTCGCTTTGCTCCCACTTCCGGGCGCCCGCGGTGGTAAAGGAGAGCACGCCGTAGTTGGGCACCATCGTCGCCAACTGCTCGCCGTCGTCGTCGCGGACTTGGATCTTCGGGTAGCGACTCGTGGTCTGGATCTCGTCGCTAGGGAACAGTTCGGCGCCGGCACCCTCGCCGAGTTGGTAGTCGGCCATCGCGCGGACGATCCGGTGTTCCCGGGTTCGCTTCTGGTAGGTCTCGACGCCGGCCAGCGCATCCGAAAGCGCCGCGAGGGACTCGTCGGTCGTCGGGTGGTCGGCGACGGTGTACTCGAAGTCGGCGTCGACGCTCGGCTCGACGCTCTCACAGATGTCGGTGTAGCCGCCCGGCGGGACGTGGGCGATCACGCGGTCGTAGTCGTTCCGTTCGAGGTACCGACGCAGGACTTCGGCGACGAACTCCCGCTCGTCGGCGCTCCAGCGTCCCGTGACGACGGTATCGTAGTGCTGGGCGGGGTAGGTGAGTTCGAGTTCCTGCGGGACGACGCCGATGGGCGACGTCATCGACGCGTGGTGGCCGCGCCACTGGATCGCGTCGTGGAACTGCCGGTGGCTCTGGGACTCGCTGTAGGGTTTCGTCGCCGAACAGGGGACGAGCACGAGCGGGCCGTCGAACTCGGTCTCGTAGCGGTTGGTCACGCGGTGGGCGAAGCGCTGGATCTCCGCCCGGCGGATGCTGTCGCCGCTGGCGGCGGCCAGTTCGTTGTCCCGGACGACCGGCGCCCGCTCCTCGACGTAGCCGTACTGCTGGTCGAACTCCCGGAACGCCGCGGTGAGCCACTGGTCGTGGCGGGCTTGCCCCTCGATGTAGTCACGCAGGCGCCCCTCGCGGATCCGCTCGCGGACGACCCGGAGTTCGGTGCGGAGGGCGTTGGCGTTGTGTTCGGCGCAGTCCCGGCGGTCGAACTCCTCGATGGGCTGCTGGCAGGCCGAACAGGAGCAGGGTAGCTCCCGGAGGTCCTCGAGGAAGCGCTCGCCCTCGCTGGTGAGGTAGAACCCCTCGGCGCCACGGATCTTCGCCTTCTTCGCGTCGACGAGGTCGACGCCGGCGTAGACGAGCGTGGCGACGTTCAGGGGTGTGGCGACCCCCGAGAGGTAGAGTGCGGTGTCGGCGGGGATGGCCTCGCGGGTCCGGACGACCGCGTCTCTGAACGCCGAGGCGTGGCCGACGAAGCCGTTGGCGTCGGAAAGCAGGTAGGCGTCCGACCCGACGTTTCGGGCCTCCTCGCTCGACATCACGGCGGCGGTCGGGGCGTCGATCTCCGGGTGGTCGACGCGGAACGACTCCCGGACGGGCTCGCGGGTGCCCGGCGGGAACGCGCGGTGGGGGAGGATCGTCAGGCGGTCGTCGGCGCCCTCGGGGAGTTCGCGCTCCTGGGCCCAGAGGGAGCCGGCGTCGTCGACGACGCTGTCGACGGCGGCCGGCGTCGTGACGGGGTCGGCGAGGCGGAGTTCGCCGAGGCGGGCGGCGCCGTCGCGCCCGTGTACCTCGAAGTACTCGGTCATGGCCGGAACTGGCGCGGGGAGGGCCTTATCGGGTTCGTTGTGGCGCGGGCTGCCGGTAGCTTGATTGGTAGGGTGGGCATCAGTACGGCCAGAACTATGTCTACGAGCGGGGGTATGCAGGGGGTCGTCGACGCGATTCTCCGGGAGATCGGGTTCAACCCCGAAGTCGAGTCCGACAGAGAGCCCGAGCGGGGGGCCACCCGGCTGGTGTCGAGCGTGATCATCGTCCTGACGGGGATGGTGTTGCTGGTGCCGAACATCACCGTGCTGCTGACGCCGCCGAACGACGCCGTCGGGACGGTGCTGTCGCTGCTCGGGTCGGTCGTCTCGACCGGGCTGATCGCGGCGGGCTACAGCCTCTATCACAGCAACTTCAGCGACCGGAACGCCATCCGGATCGCCATCTGGAACGTGCTCGGGCTCGTCGTCCTCGGGCTGGTGATGGTCGGGCTGTTCGCCTACCAGTCAAACGCCGGTGCCGAGCCGGTCGACCGGGTGTTCACCATCGCGAACCTGCTCGCCATCGGTGCCGCCGCCCACGTCATCATCGGCGTCTACGACGCCCGGCGTGTCCGGGCCGAGGAACTCGCCGCCGAACGCCGGAAGCTGGCGGTGCTGAACCGCGTGCTCCGACACAACCTCCGGAACGAGGCGACGGTGATGCTGGGCCACGCCGAACACATCGCCGCCACCGCCGACGACGAGGGCGTCGTCGACTCCGCCGCGACGCTCAAGAACCACGTCGAGATCGTCGGCGAACTGGCCGAGGAGGCCGACACGGTGATGAGCGTCTACGACCGTGAGGGGCGCGGGCTCGAAGACCGGCCGGTCCGGTCCGACGCCGAGGAGGCCGTCGGCCGCGTCAGCGAGGCGTACCCGGAGGCCGACTTCTCCATCGACGTACCCGGGGGGCTACGGGCGCGGTCTGACCCGGCGCTCTCGGAGGCTATCGAGGAACTGGTCGAGAACGGCGTCGTCCACGGCGCCGACGAGCCGGCAGTCGAGGTGACGGCCGTCGACGAGGGCGACTGGATCGCCATCGAGGTCCGAGACAACGGGCCCGGGATCCCCGAAGAGGAGTACCAGGTCGTCACCGGCGAGAGCGAGATCACCCAACTCACCCACGGCTCCGGGCTGGGGCTCTGGGTCGTACAAGCCGTCGTCGACGCCGTCGACGGCCGACTGGACTTCGGCGTCCCCGACGAGGGCGGGACCGTGGTGACGTTGCGACTGCCGCCGGCCTGACCCGGAAAAAGCGGCCCGCCGTGCCGAACCCGTTAGCTTCTTTCGCGCGCCGGAACCATTCTCCGCGCATGAACCACGAACGATCGGGCGAACTCTACGACCGCGCGCTGTCGGTGATGCCCGGCGGCGTCAACTCCTCGGTTCGGGCGGCGATCGAGCCGTTCCCCCCGTTCGCCGAGCGCGGCGAAGCCGGCCACCTGATCGACGCCGACGGCAACCGCTACGTCGACTGGGTGATGGGACTGGGTCCGCTACTGCTCGGCCACGACACCCCCGAGCCGGTGCAGGCCGAGATCCAGCGCCACGCCAGCGCCGGGCCGATGTACGGCATGCCGACCGAGATCGAGGTCGAGCACGCCGAGTTCGTCGCGCGTCACGTGCCGAGCGTCGAGATGATCCGCTTCGTCAACTCCGGCACCGAGGCGACGGTGTCGGCGACGCGACTCGCCCGGGGCTACACGGGTCGGAACAAGATCGTCGTCATGCAGGGCTCCTACCACGGTGCCAACGACTCGACGCTCGTCGAGGGCGACGTGGAAGAGCGCGGGCCCTCCTCGGCCGGAGTTCCCGCCGAGTTCGCCGAGCACACCATCCCGGTGCCGTTCAACGACCCCGAGGCCGTCACCGAGGTCTTCGCGGAACACGGCGACGACATCGCGGCGGTGATGGTCGAACCGATCCTCGCGAACAAGGGGATCGTCCACCCCGTCGACGGCTACCACGAGACCCTGCGGGACCTCTGTGACGACTACGGCTCGCTGCTCATCTGGGACGAGGTCATCACCGGCTTCCGCGTCGGCGGCCTCGGCTGTGCCCAGTCGAAGTTCGGCATCGAACCCGACGTGACCACGTTCGGGAAGATCATCGGCGGGGGCTTCCCCGTCGGCGCCATCGGCGGGAAGTCGGAGATCATCGGCCAGTTCAGCCCCTCCGGCGACGTGTTCCAAGCCGGCACGTTCTCGGGCCACCCGGTGACGATGGCGGCCGGACTCGAAACGCTCCGCTTCGCCGCCGAGAACGACGTGTACGACCACGTCAACGGGCTCGGCGAGAAGCTCCGGACCGGCCTCACCGAGATCCTGCGTGAGCGGGCGCCGGAGTACACCGTCGTCGGCACCGACTCGCTGTTCAAGGTGATCTTCACGCGGGACGGGCCCGAGGACGTCTCCGACACCTGTTCGGGCGGCTGCCGGCAGAACGAGGACTGTGCACGCTTCGAGTACTGCCCGAAGACCGGCGCCGACGTGGGCGCCGCCGAGACCGACCGCTGGCGCCGGCTGTTCTGGACGGAGATGAAGGAACAGGGCGTGTTCCTCTCCCAGAACCAGTTCGAGTCCCAGTTCGTCTCCTACGGCCACACCGAAGAGGACGTGGAGAAGACCCTCGACGCCTACCGCGAGGCGCTGTAGGCCGGCTGTCGGGCGTCGACGGCCGTCGCCGCCGGGCTGCCGAAGGACCGACGACGGCCGCACCGAGGCGCGAACGTACCCCTTTTCCCCACCGGTCGCTCATTCCCGCCCATGAGCACCGACAGGACCCTCCGCCTCGCCACGCGCGGGTCCGACCTCGCCATGCGACAGGCCGCGTACGTGAAAGACCGGGTGGGAACCCGCCGCCGTCCGGTGGAACTCGTCGAAGTCGAGACCGAGGGCGACCGCATCCAGGACGAACTGATCGCCGACCTCGGCCGCATCGGCGCGTTCGTCCACGCGCTGGATCAGGAGGTCGTCGACGGTGACTGCGACGCCGCGGTCCACTCGATGAAGGACATGCCGACGGAGTTCGCCGACGGCATCGTCGTCGCCGCCGTGCCCGAGCGGGCGCCGGCCGGCGACGTGCTGGTGACGAAAGACGGGAAGGAACTCGACGACCTGCGCGAGGGGGCCGTCGTCGGCACCTCGTCGCTGCGCCGCACCGCCCAACTGCTTCACGCGCGACCGGACCTCGACGTGCGCCCGCTCCGCGGGAACGTCGACACCCGGATCGAGAAACTGCTCGCGCCCGAACTCCAGCGCGAACACGAGCGCCGGATGGGCACCGTCGAGGAGGAGCAGAAAAAGGAGAGCAGCCAGGAGATGCGGAAGTACAACCTCGACCCCGAGGGCGTCCTCGACGACGAGAACGAGGACCTGAGCGACACCGAGGACGACGACGAGTTCGACCAGAGCGTCGACGAGTGGTTCGAGAGCCTCGGCGAACTCGAACGCGGCGCGCTGGGGCGGGAGTACGACCACGAGTACGACGCCCTCGTGCTCGCGGAGGCCGGCCTCGAGCGCAGCGGCCTGATCCACCACATCGGCACCAGCCGACTCCCCAAGACGGAGTTCGTCCCCGCGCCCGCACAGGGGGCCGTCGCCGTCACCGCCAAGGACGAGGAGACGGTCAGTCGGCTCCAGTCGCGGCTCGACCACGCGCCCACGCGGGTCGCCGTCACCGTCGAGCGGACGGTGCTCGCGGAACTCGGCGGCGGCTGTGTCGCCCCGCTCGGCGTCCACGCGACCGTGAAGGGCAACACCGTCGCTGTCCGGGCACAGGTGCTCTCGACCGACGGCACCGAGGTCGTCGAGGGGACGCGCGATCTCCCCATCGAGAACCACGCCGAAGCCGCCGCGGAGTTCGCCGCGGAGTTGGCCGGGCGTGGCGCCGACGACCTGGTCGCCCGAGCGGCGGCCGAGAACGAGTAGATGACCCCACCCCGCATCGCCGCGTTCCGTCCGGACGACGGTCGGATCGACGAGGCCGCCGCCCTACTCGACTCGCTGGGCGCCGAGCCGGTTCCGGACCCGATGCTGACCATCGAGCCGACCGGGGAGAGCCCACCCCGGGCCGACTTCGTCGTGCTCACGTCCGCGACGGGCGTCGCCGTGCTCGACGACGCGGGCTGGGCGCCGGGCGACGCGACGCTGTGCTGTATCGGCGACTCGACCGCCGAGGCCGCCGAGGCTGCCGGCTGGACCGTGGAGCGCGTGCCCGACGAGTACGACTCCGCGGGGATGGTCGCCGAACTGCGCGAGGACGTGGCGGGACAGACCGTCGCGCTCGCACGCTCGGACCGGGCCAGTGCGACCATGCCCGAGGGGCTGCGCGATGCGGGCGCCGACGTGAGCGAGACGACGCTCTACCGGCTCGAACGGCCCGAGGATGCCGGACGGTCGGCCGAACTGGCCGCGGCCGGCGAACTCGACGGGGCGGCCTTTACCTCCTCCTCGACGGTCGAGGGGTTCCTCGCCGCCGCCGAGGAGCGCGGCATCCGCGAGGAAGCCATCGAGGGACTGAACGACGCCGTCGTCGGCGCCATCGCCGACGGGCCGGCGGCGACGGCCCGTGACGCCGGTATCGAGGTCGACGTGGTCCCCGACGAGGCCGACTTCGAGGCGCTGGCGCGAGCGGTGGTCGAGCGAGCGGGCGGGCGAGCGAGTGAACGATCGCCGTAGCTACCAGTGCTCGCGGTGGACCATCTCGCCTTCCTCCTGTAGCACGTCCGGGACCACCTCCACGTCGCTGCCGCGCGCGAACACCTCCGTCGAGGGGAGCAGCGGGCTGCCGCCGCGGAGTTCGGCGGCGCGCTCGCCCGAGACGCTGTAGACGACCGCATCGAGGCCGGCGATGGCGATCCCGCCCGAACACATCGGGCAGGGTTCAGTCGAGGTGTACATCACCAGTTCCGACGCGTCGTCGCGCTCGGCGGCGGCCCGTTTGGCCAGCGTGAGTTCTGGGTGGGCCCGGAGGTCGTTCTCGGTGACGACGGCGTTCCGGGCGTGCATCACCACCTCGTCGTCCCTGACGAGGACGGAGCCGTAGGGCTCGTCGCCGCGGGCAGCGGCCTCGCGGGCGCAATCGATCGCTTGCTCCATGTGTGCCTCGTGGTCGAAATCGTGGGAGTCCATGGGGTCGAGTGGGGCCGCGGTGCCATAGCGGTTCGGCCACTCGCCTGAAGTGGGTCGACGCCCTGCTCCCGATGAATGGGTGAAACGCTCGGTCTCCGGAGTGCCGTCTCGATGGCGCTGGGCGGGATGATCGGCGGCGGCATCTACGCCGTGCTCGGCATCGTCGTGAGCGCGGCCGGCCCGGCGGCGTGGCTCGCGTTCCTCCTCGCCGGCGTCGTCGCGCTCTGTGCGGGCTACGCCTACGTGGGGCTGAACCGCCGCGTCGGCCACCCCGGCGGCGCCGTCGTCTTCGTGCAGGAGTACCTCGACTCGTCGACGGTCGCCGGGATGGTGGGCTGGACGCTGCTGGTCGGCTACCTCGGCTCGATGGCGATGTACGCCTTCGCGTTCGGGAGCTACTTCGTCGATCTGACCGGGCTCGGGCTGGCGGCGGCGCTCCCGGTCGTCGGGTCGGTGTCGATAGCTCGCCCCGTGGCCTCGCTGGCCATCGTCGGCGCGTTCGTCGCGCTGAACGTCGTCGGCGTCCGCGAGACGGGGTTCGTCGAGGACCTGCTGGTCGCCGCGAAGATCGGGGTACTCGGCGTGTTCGCGCTCGTCGGACTGCGCTACGGCTGGCAGCAGGAGAGCCTGACGCTCGGGCTGGGCGGCGTGGCCGGCATGGGTGCGGTGACGGCCGCCGCGTCGTCGTTCGTCGCGTTTCAGGGCTGGCAGCTGCTGTTCTACGATCAGGACTCGATGGAGAACCCTCGGAAGACGCTCCCCCGAGCGGTCTACGTCGCGGTCCCGGTCGCCGTCGTGATCTACATCGCCGTCGCGCTGGTGACGGTGGCGCTCGTTCCCGAGTTAGTGAAGCAACACCCCGAAACGGCGCTGACCGTCGCCGCCGGGGAGTTCCTCGGCCCGCTGGGGCGGGCGGTGATCGGCGCCTCGGCGCTGGTCTCGACCGCGTCGGCGATCAACGCCACGCTGTTCTCGTCGTCGCTGCTGACCCAGCGGCTCGTGACGGACGACCTCCTGCCGCCCCGAATCGGCGCACCCGACGGTGGCGTCGACGGCGCGCCGCCGACCTCGGCCGTTCTCGCGCTGGGAGGGATCACGGGCGCCTTCGCCGTGCTCGGGAGCTTACAGGGGATCACCGCCTTCGCGTCGCTCTCGTTCATCGTCGTCTTCGGCGGGGCCTGCGCGCTCGCGCTGGGCCACGCCGACGAACTCGACCGGTCGCGGCTCCCGCCGGCCGTGGGGCTGGTAGGCTGTAGCGCCTTCCTCCCGCTGGTCTTCCTCCGACTGTTCAGGGAGGAGCCGGCGACGTTCCGAACGGTGGTGATCGTCGCCGCCCTCGTCGTCGGCGTGGAGGTGCTCTACTTCCGACGGCCGGGGCTGTACAAACGCGTTCGGGAAAGCCTGACTCGCTGAGGCTCAGACTGTCGGCAGCCGCCAGCCGTAGCGCAGCGCGCCGAGGCGGAGCGCGAGCACGACCCCGGCGGCGAGGAGCGTCGTCGCCCCCAGCGGGAGTCCAACGGCGGTGGCCGGGGGGGCGACGGCGCCGCCGGCGACGGCCGGCGTCGCGTAGAAGTCCTCGCGCAGAACTGCCGGCACGCGGGCGAGCAGCAGGTCCGAGAGACTGCCGCCGCCGACGCCCGTGAGCGTCGCCGTGACGACGATTCCGAACGGCGAGAGGCCCGCCTCGGTCCCGACCGCGGCGCCGGTGGCAGCGAACGCCGCGAGTCCGATGGCGTCCGGCAGGAGCACCGCGGGGCTCTCCATCAGGTCGCCCTGGACGCGCTGAGCAAGCACGACCGCGAGCACGATCCCGGCGGCGGCGAACAGCACCTCGACGTTCGACTGGAGCGAGGTCGGGACGCGCCCGACGAGGAGGTCCCGGACGGTGCCGCCGCCGAGCGCCGTGAGGAAGCCGAGCACGGCGACGCCGAAGAGGTCGAGGCCGGCGTCGCTACCCTTCAGCGCGCCGACGGCGGCGAACGCGACGAGACCGACCGCGTTCATGACAGCGAAGGCGGCGCCGGCTTCGACCATCAGTTCGAGTTCGAGTCGGTCTCGGAGACCTGCCGGATCCGGTCAACGCCGTCGACCTCGCGGATGGTGTCGGCGACGGGGTCGGGGACCAGCGACGCCCAGTCGCCGCCGTTGACGAGTCGGTCACGGATCTCGGTCCCCTCGAGTACGTCGCGCTGGAACATCGGCGACTGCCGGACGTCGACGCCGGCCTCCCGGAACAGCCGGACGACGAGAGGGTTGTTGGAGTAGGCGACGTCGAAGTGGGGCGTCATCGACTGGACGTGCCCGACCCAGACGGCGTTGCGTTCGAGGTCCTCAATCGGGACGACGTAGGTGGGGATGTCGAGGGTCTTCAGCGCCTTCGTGACCATCATCACCCGCTCGCCGGCGGTGAAGGGGTTCCGGGTTGTGTGTGAGTCGCCGGCCGAGCCGATACCGACCACGAGTTCGTCGACTTCCTCGGCGATTTCAGTCACCATTCGGTGGTGGCCGTCGTGGTACGGCTGGAAGCGTCCGATGTAGAACCCCCGCATAACCGCGGCTTCACACCCGGGGGGGATAAAATCGGCGAGTCGGAAGGGGGCATTCATTTATAAGAGACCGTGCGTCGGCTGTGTCGAGTAATCGCCCGATGTAGGCGTTGAAAAGACCATTTTCGACAGTCGAACGGGAACCTCAGATGGGGGAAAGTATATCAGGCGCGCGAGCCACCTTTGACGTAGCGACAGCGTTCTATGAGCAACGAAACGGACGATACCGACGTGCCCGACGAGGGGGAGGAAGATCCCTTCCCGTTGAACGGTGATACCCCCCAGGGCGACCCCGGAGAACAGCCCGACCGGCCCGCGGAGCAACGGCACCGCGAGGAGGAGGAGGAGGCCCCCAGCATCGACGACCTCGGGAGCGACGTCGAGTTCGACGCCGAGATCGCCGACGACGAGGAGATCGATCAGGACGACCTCCTCGGCGGGCTCCGCATCGACTCCACCTCCGAGATCGAGGTGCCCGAGCGGCTGGTCGACCAAGTGATCGGGCAGGAACACGCCCGTGACGTGGTAATGAAGGCGGCCAAGCAGCGCCGACACGTGATGATGATCGGCTCCCCCGGGACGGGGAAGTCGATGCTCGCGAAGGCGATGGCCGAACTCCTCCCTCAGGAGGACCTCCAAGACGTACTGGTTTACCACAACCCGGACGACGGCAACGAGCCGAAGGTCCGGACGGTGCCTGCGGGCAAGGGCGAACAGATCATCGACGCCCACAAGGAGGAGGCCCAGAAGCGCGATCAGCTTCGCAGCCTCCTCATGTGGATCGTCATCGCCGTCGTCGCCGGCTACGCGATCCTCGCGATGGGGAACCCCATCATCGCCGTCATCGCGGCGGTGCTGATCTACATCGGGTTCCAGTACATCTCGCGTGGCAGCGACGCGATGATCCCGAACCTGCTGGTCAACAACGCCGACACCAAGACGGCGCCGTTCGAGGACGCCACGGGCGCCCACGCCGGTGCCCTGCTGGGCGACGTCCGCCACGACCCGTTCCAGTCCGGCGGGATGGAGACGCCGAGCCACGACCGTGTCGAGGCCGGCGCCATCCACAAAGCCAACAAGGGCGTGCTGTTCATCGACGAGATCAACACGCTCGACGTTCGCTCCCAGCAGCACCTCATGACCGCGATTCAGGAGGGCGAGTTCGGGATCACGGGCCAGTCCGAGCGCTCCTCGGGTGCGATGGTCCAGACCGAACCGGTCCCCACCGACTTCGTCATGGTCGCGGCCGGGAACATGGACGCGATGGAGAACATGCACCCCGCGCTCCGGAACCGTATCCGCGGCTACGGGTACGAGGTGTACATGGACGACACCATCCGCGACACGCCCGAGATGCGCCGCAAGTACGCGCGCTTCGTGGCCCAGGAGGTCGAGAACGACGGTCGCCTCCCCCACTTCACGGAGGAGGCAGTCGAGGAGGTCATCCTCGAAGCCCGGCGCCGTGCCGGCCGGAAGGACCACCTCACGCTCGAACTCCGTTCGCTGGGTGGACTCGTCCGCGTCGCGGGCGACGTCGCCCGCGGGCAGGGCGCCGAGGCCACCACGCGCGAACACGTGATGGAGGCCAAGGGCCGCAGCCGCTCGATCGAGCAGCAGCTCGCCGACGACTACATCGAGCGCCGCAAGGACTACGAACTGCAGGTCTCGGAAGGGTTCCAGGTCGGCCGGGTCAACGGGCTCGCCGTCATGGGTCAGGACTCGGGGATCATGCTCCCGGTCATGGCCGAGATCACCCCCTCCCAAGGGATGGGCGGGCAGGTGATCGCCACCGGACAGCTCAAGGAGATGGCCGAGGAGTCCGTACAGAACGTCTCGGCGATCATCAAGAAGTACACCGACCAGAAGATATCGGACAAGGACATCCACATCCAGTTCGTCCAGGCCGGCCAGCAGGGCGTCGACGGCGACTCGGCGTCGATCACGGTGGCGACGGCGGTGATCTCCGCGCTGGAGGACATCGGCGTCGACCAGAGCCTGGCGATGACGGGGTCGCTCTCGGTGCGGGGCGACGTGCTCCCCGTGGGAGGGGTTACCCACAAGATCGAGGCGGCCGCGAAGTCGGGCTGTGACCGCGTGATCATCCCGCAGGCCAACGAGCAGGACGTGATGATCGAGGAGGAGTACGAGGAGATGATCGAGATCATTCCGGTCTCACACATCTCGGAAGTGCTCGAGGTGGCCCTGGAGGGCGAGGGCGGGAAGGACTCGCTCGTCAGCCGCCTCAAGACCATCACCGGCTCCGCGCTCAAGGAGAGTTCGGAGGTCACCACCCCGACGGGCGGCTCGGACCCGACGCCGCAGTAAGCGTTCTGTCGGGCGTTCTTTTTTGCGTTCTTTCTCGGTACTGAGCGACTGCGACAGGAAGGTTCACGACGAGTGGCCCAGCCCTAGCTGTTCGACACCACGGATCCACCAGCAACGGCGCTGCCCGCAGCGATGCACGCGGGAAGAGAGGGACACTGGCCCTCCAAGCGCCGACACGCTCGCAGCCCGGTGGACTGGCCGAGGCGTCGGCCGGACGACGGCCTCCCCTGGACGCGGTGGAACCGCCACGACGACCGACCGAGGCGAACGAAGTAGCGAGCACAGAGCCGAGCGGTCCCGAGACGGGGACGGTTCGTGTGGCCCAAGACGGACGCGAAACTCACAGCCAGCCTAGAGCGGGAGCCACTCCTGCCGTGGATGCCGGGTTCGGGGCGACCCAGCAGCAGGGTGACGACGAACAGCGACCACAGCATCGCACTCGGTGGCTCGATCGCGCAGCACAGTCAGCCCGGGAGCGAGCCACGCGGGGTTGGCGGCAACGGTAGAAAAGCGACACCGATGGGCAGGGGCATCGAGGAAGTGCGAAGAATCAGTCCGAGGCCAGCCCGACGGTCAGTTCCCCGTCCAGCGCAGCAACGCCAGCGTCCCCTCGTAGAGGACGATCATCGTCGCCGCGATGATGAAGGGGGTCATCCCAGTCGGGTCCGGGTTGACGAGGAACGCGATGGTGAGGAAGCCACCCCAGAAGAGCAGGCGCTTGTCCTCCAGCCACGTCCGGGTGACGATCCCCATCATGATCGCGAGCATGATGAACAGCGGGATCTGGAAGATCACCGCCATGTAGCCCATCAGGACGAGGATCAGTGAGAAGGTGTCCGAGAGCCCGTACGCCACGGTGGCGACGTTCTCGTCGGTGTAGAGGGTGAAGTACCGCATGATCGCCGGGATGATCACGAAGTGCGAGAACGCCATCCCGACGGTGCCGAGGATCAGGCTCGTCGGGATCGCCGAGAGGTAGTAGCGGCGTTCCTGGGGGTAGAGCCCCGGCCGCATGAACAGGTACGTCTCGTAGACGAACACCGGGAGCGCGACAAGCAGCCCAGCCAGTGCGGTCACCTTGAGTTCGGTCAGGATGAGTTCGAGCGGGCTGTAGAGCCGCGGGCGGCGCCCCGCGATCTCGGGGGCGCCCGGGATCGCGTTGTTCCAGAGGATGTCGATCAGCTCCACGGAGGTCGGAACGGGTTCGAACAGTTGGCCCAACCCCAGCAGCGTCAGCGCGACGGCGCCGCCGACGGCGAAGACGACCGCGAGGCGGGTCATCATCTCCTCGATGTGGGCCGCCAGCGGCATCTCTTGGTCCGAATCGGGGCCACTACCGAGCAGTCCCTCGCTGAGGTCGTCGTCGTCCGACGCGCCGTTTGCCGAGGGATCTGTCGTGGCGATGTCGCCGTCCGGGGCGGCGTTGGGGTCGTAGTCCTCGAACATGTACCCCTCGTCGTCTTCGTCCCCATCCACATCCGTCGTCGACGCGTCGTCGTCAGCGTCAGTATCGTTACCCAGCCCCTCGACGTCCGTGGACGCGGGCGGCTGATCGGCATCGTCGTCGATGATGTCGTCGCTGTCGATGTCCTCGTCGGGGGCGTCGCCGTTCTCGCTCGGGTCGGGTCCGTCGGTCGACCCGTCGCTTTCCGGGTCGTTGTCGTGTGGTCCCGGACCTTCCGGGTCAGTCAGTTCTGGTTCGGCGTCCGACTCTGACTCGGTTCGTTCCTCGTCGGAACCGGTCGGCGGCGAGCCGGACGGCTCACGGCCCCCATCGTCCTCCGGTTCCTCGGCCATGGCTCGCTATCGCCGGCGCGGTCTTATAGGCCTTTTCGGATCGCTCGCACGCGAGGTGGAAAGGTTGATAACTCCGAGGCGGCTCCTTCGTCCCATGTCCAGCGCGCTCGACGACGATACCCAGCGCGCCATCGCCGAGGGCCGGGAGACGGCCGGGGCGATGCTCCGCTCCGCACAGAAGGACCTCCAGAAGGTCTTCATCGTCTTCTTGATCGGCTTCCTGGGTGCTTTCTACGCCCTCCGTGGCGGGATCTGGGATTGGCTCAAGGGCGTCACCACCGCGCGGATGCCCGACGAGCTGGCCTCACAGTTCGACATCATCGCCCAGACGCCCTTCGACGTGATCCTGCTACAGGCGAAGATCTCGCTCGTCGTCGGGATCGTCGTCGCCGCGCCCGTGTTGCTGTACTTCTCCCGTGACGCGCTCAAGGAGCGCGGGCGCTGGCCGGAGGTCCCGATCCCGATGTGGAAGGTCGTTCCCATCGTCTTCCTCTCGTTTCTCCTGTTCATGGGCGGGATGGCCTACGGCTATCTCCTCTTCTTCCCGATCATGTTCAACTTCCTCGCCGGCAACGCGCTGGCGGCGGGGTTCGCGCCGTACTGGTCGATCGTCCTCTGGACCCAGTTCGTCGTCCTGCTGACGGTCTCCTTCGGACTGGCGGCCCAGATGCCGCTAGCGATCACCGGGCTCTCCTACACCGGGGTCGTCCCCTACGAACAGTTCCGTGACAAGTGGCGCTACGCCGTCGTCGCCATCTTCGTCTTCGGCGCCGTCTTCTCGCCGCCGGACCCGTTCACCCAGATCATGTGGGCGGTGCCGCTGCTGGTGCTCTACGCGTTCAGCCTCTACCTCGCGAAGTTCGCGGTCACGATGAAGCGCGGCAGCGAACGCCTGACGCTCGGCGGCCTCGTCGGCGGCAACTGGAACACCCTCGCCGCGCTCGTCGTCGCCGGCGTCGCCGTCGCGTGGCTGTTCGAGAACGCCGGCGGGCGAAGCGGCGCCGACGCCGCGCTGGAAGCGATCGGCAGCAGCTACCGCGCGCCGGTCCTCTCGGAGCTGACCTCGCTCTCAGCGACCGCGAACGTGGTTCTCGCGGGACTCGTGATCGGCCTGCTGTTCGCCGTCGTCGGCCTGCTGACGTTCGCCTACCGCGAACTCGACGAGTCGGTCGCCCCCGACGCCGAGACGGGCGACCCGACCGGGATCGACCTCGACGAACTCGACGAGGCCGGCGTTCGTGCGGCGCCGATCCAGGCGTTCGAGGCCATGAGCGAACCCGAGGCGCTCGAAGCCGCACAGAACGCCATCGACGAGGGCCACCACGCGAAGGCCCAAGCGATCCTCGACCGGCACGACGAGGCTCACGAACCAGACCCCGACGCCCCCGAACCACCGACGTACGAGTCCGACCCGCTGTTCACGCCCGTCAACCCTGTCGCCGCGATCAGCCGCGGCCGGGGCTGGATCGACTGGGGCCAGCGCGTCCGCGAACAGGGCGGCCCGCTCGCGGCGCTCGGCGTGCTCGTCCTCGCCGTGAGCTACGCCGTCTTCGGCTACCCGGGGGAGGTCAACAGCCTCCTCTCGCAGGTCGGCTTCAGCGTCGCCGTGCCCGATTACGGGCTCTCCTCGGCCGTCGCCGCCGGCGCCGCCGCCGGGATCGCGCTCGGCCTCGTCGCCGTCCTCGTTACGATCTACGCGCTGCTCGCGAGCTACTTCGCGGGGACTGACCCGACCGCGGTCAACGTCGGCGAGCTCACGACCGAGGAGCTCGAACGCGCGCCGCCGGCGACGTTCGCGGCGCTGGAGGAGCCCGCGGCGAACTTCTACGCCAACCGTGCGCTCGAAGCCGGCGACGACGCCCGGGCGCGGCTGATCTTCGAGCGCTACGACGACGCCGTCGAGCAGGCCGAAGCCGAGAGCGAGGAGAAGCGCGAGCCCGGAAGCATGGGTGACCGGACCCAGCGCGCCGGCAGCACGTTCCTCAGCGAGTTCGCCGAGGACACCGACGAGGACGACATCGGCGGCTACTACAAGGACATCCAGTTCATCCTCGGCTCGCTGACCTCGGGGCTGTTCTACATCGTCGGCACGTTCATGGTCGTGATGGCGGGGTCGTTCTTCTGGCTCTACACCGGCGGGATCAAGGACGTCTACGCCGACTTCCTCTCCCGCGTGCCGGGGGAGGTGCTGCAGCCGGGCCAGACCGCCGCGGAGGCGTCGAAGGTCATCGCGCTCCACCCCGTCGAGGCGCTGGTGTTCGAGGTGAAGTTCTCGGCGCTGTTGGGTGTCGCTGCCACGCTGCCGCTGATCGCGTACTTCGCGTGGCCAGCACTGCGTGACCTCGGGTTCGTCCGCGGTCGCCGACAGGTCATCTTCGGCTGGGTCGGTCTGCTGACCGCCGGCCTGCTCGGCGGGATGGTGTTCGGCTACTTCGAGGTCGCGCCGCGCGTGATCTCCTTCCTCGTGACCGACGCGCTGGACGCGAACATGACCATCAGCTACCGGATCACCGACTTCTTCTGGCTGATCTTCTTCACCACGGCCGGGATCGGCCTGCTCGCCGACGTGCCGGTGTTGATGGTGCTGTTGAACACGGCCGGCGTCTCCTACACGGCGATGCGGAGCCGCTGGCGCGAGGTGATGATCGGGATGCTGCTCGCCGCCTCGCTGCTCACGCCGGCGGACATCCTCACGATGTTCATGGTCACGATCCCGCTGATGGCGGCCTACGGCGTCGGGATCGGCGTGCTCTACGTGCTGACGCTCGGCGGGCGGCGGAACCTCCGGAAGCCCACGATCGGTCCCAAGGGCCTCGAGAAGCAGTAGCCGGGCTGTTCGACCCCACCACACTGCCGAACGGTGCGCTTTTGGGTGTGCTTCAGGTACTCCCCAGCGATGACTACGCGAACACCGAATCGGCCGGCACCCCGTGCCGGCGATCAGCCAGCGACACGGGCGGGGGAGCAGCGATGAGCAAGGTATCCGTCGAAATCCCCGACGAACTGCTCGCGGACCTGGACGAGCACGTCGGCGACGACGCGAAGTTCGTGAACCGCAGCGACGCCATCCGGGCGTCGATCCGCAAGACGCTCGACCAACTCGACGAGATCGACGAGCGACAGGGGCGACTCGAGGAGGACGCGTGAGCGCCGAGCGCCGCGCGCTTCCCGTCGACCGCCTGCTACTCGTCGCGCTGTTCGTCACGGCGCTGGTGACCGCCCAGTTGACCGCCGCGAAACTGCTCAGCTTCTCGCTGCCGTTCTCGATCCCGATCGCCGGCAGCGCGCTCACGCTTCCCGGCGCCGCGCTCGCGTACGCAGTGACCTACTTCGCCTCCGACTGCTACGCCGAACTGTACGGCAAGCAGGCCGCCCGCGAACTGGTGAACGTCGCGTTCCTGATGAACTTCGTCGTGCTGGCGCTCGTCTGGAGCACCATCGCCGCCCCCGCGGCGGACCCCGAGTTCGCGAGCACGTTCTCGTCGGTGCTGGGTTCGGCGACGAACATCGTCGCCGCCAGCCTGCTGGCCTACGTCGCCAGCCAGAACTGGGACGTGATCGCGTTCCACCGACTGAAGGAGTACACCGACGGCGAGAAGCTCTGGCTGCGCAACATCGGCTCGACCGCCAGCAGCCAGCTGATCGACACCGTGATCTTCGTCGGCGTCGCGTTCTGGGTGCTGCCGAACCTCGGCATCGGCGCCGGGATGGAGCTCCCCCTCGTGGGTGGTGGGCCCGTCCCCAGCGTCGCCGCGCTGATCGTCGGCCAGTACGTGCTGAAGCTGGCCATCGCGCTGATCGACACGCCCTTCGTCTACGCGGTGGTCCGGGCGGTCCGGAACCGCGAGGGCGACCGGCGGCTGTTCACGGCGTAATCGGCTGACCGCGGCTTTTTCTCGCCGGCGCCCCGAGTCGGCGCCGATGGACGAACAGCGAGTCGGCACGCTCCTCTACGCCGGCGCCGCGGCCCTACTCGCGATCGTCGGCGTCGTCTTCGCCGTCCGCCCGGGCGGGCCCGCGCCGTGGGCATACGCGCTCGTGGCGCTCGGGATCGTCTTCCTCGGGCTGAGTTCGTCACCGCGAGTGCGGGAGCACGACGCCTACAACGCCCTCGGCGCCGCGACGGCGACGGGCGTCTGTGTCGTCGCCTACCTCCGGAGCGGCGTGCTGTTCGTCGGGATTCTCGTCGTTTTTAGCACTATCGGCACGCTCGTCGAACTGTACAACTGGCGCGCCGGGACGACGTACCTGCGGCTGTAGCAGCCGCCAGCTTCCTCCCGCTGGGGCGCGTCAACGACGTATGGGCAGCGACGGCTTGATCGACCTCGATCAGGACACGTGGACGGTGCTGGCGAAGTACAACCTCGTCCTCACGACGCTGTTCGGCCTGCTGGCGGTGTGGGTCCGAACGGCGCCCCCGGCGAACGCCGAGAACGTCTTGTTGGTGCAGAACGGCGTGTTGGCCCTGCTGTTCGGCTCGCTCCAGACCTACGCCTGGATATCGAGTTAGTCGAGGCGCTCGGCGAACGCGAAGTTCGGCTTCACGTCGGTGATCGAGACCTCGACCGTCTCGCCCTCGTCGGCGCCGCCGACGAAGACCGTGAACTCATCGACTTTGGCGATCCCGTCGCCCTCGTCGCCGGTGTCGACGATATCCACGGTGAGCGTCTCTCCCTCCGAGACGGGAGCGGTGGTGTACCCCTTCCCGACCAGATAGACCTCGCTCGACGCGTCACGCGAGGCGGGCGGGGTGATCGTCCGGACGTACTGGAACGACTCGCCCATCTCCTCGCGCAGGTCGTCGAGGTCCCGGCCCTGGAACACCTTGGCGACGAAGTCGCCGCCGGGCTTGAGGTACTGTTGGGCCGTCTCGAAGGCGATCCGGGCGAGGTGGACCGAGCGGGCGTGGTCCAGTTCGTACTCGCCGGTCATGTTCGGCGCCATGTCCGAGATGACGGTGTCGACGATTCCCTCGCCCTCCTCGGCGTTGAGTTCTCGTCGGAGGCGGTCACGGGTCCGCTCCTCGGTCATGTCCCCACGCATCGTCGTCACCTGGTGGGGTTCGAGGTCGTCGATGCGCTGGAGGTCGACGCCGACGACCTTCCCCCGCGGGCCGACTTTCTCGGCGGCGACCTGAAGCCACCCGCCGGGGGCGGCCCCGAGGTCGACGACGGTGTCACCCTCGGTAAAGAGGTTCGCGCTGTCGTCGAGCTGTTTCAGCTTGTAGGCCGACCGCGCGCGGTAGCCCTGCTGTTTGGCTCTGTTGTAGTAGTCGTCCTTCCGGGCCATCTTGGCGGTACTGGGCGGTCCGGCCGTTTACGGGCTTCGCTCCGCTTCGGCCGCCGCAGCCGTCTCCTCGGCCTCGATCTCGTCGATCTGCTCGTGGAGGTCGTCGAGGTCCTCCTCGTCGACGGCGCCCCAGTAGGCGACGACGAACAGCGAGAGGAGGAAGACGAACCCCCAGCCGAGCGTCTCGTAGCCGGGAGGGACGTACTCCGAGAAGACGCCGTCGATCACCCCCTCCAGCGAGAAGACGATGATCACCGGCCCCACCACGTCGCGGGGCAGGAAGTGGTCGACGTAGGCGCGGATCACGCGCGGGCTCCAGTCCATGCTCGCCGGTCGGTCGGGCCCGGAATCAATCCCGCGGCGTGTTCAGGCCAGCACCGACTCGGGGAGGTACGCCGTCACCGTCCAGTTGGGGGCGTCGACGACCTCGCTGATCTTGAGGTCGACGGCGGCCGAGCAGAGGACGTAGGCGTCGGGCCGGGAGAACCCACGGCGCTCGTGGAGGTGGTCGATCATCGCCCGGGTCGCGCGCTTGGTGGCGTCCATCAGGTCCGGCGCGATCCCGGTGGTGGCGTACATCGGCTCGTCGCGGCCGGTCGGGGTGAACGGCCCGCCCGTCTCGAACTGGGGCTGGTCGATCGCCCGGTCGGTCACGTCGAGGCGGGCGGTGACGCGCATCGGTGCCTCGATCCCGGTGATGCAGACCTCGCCGTCGCCCTGTGCGCCGTGGCAATCGCCGACGGAGAACAGCCCGCCCGCGGCCTCGACGGGCAGGTAGAGCGTCGCGCCCGCGGTGAGGTGTTTCACGTCCATGTTGCCGCCGACGGCCCGCGGGGGCATCGTGCTCTGTGGCTCGTCGGCGGCCGGGGCGACACCGAGGTTGCCCGGGAACGGCGCGAGCGGCACCGTCACGTCGGGGGCGTCGTCCGCGGCGAAGCGGGCCACCCGGCGCTCCTCGCCGCCGACGGTCGCGGTGCCGTCGAGGTCCCACGCACGGACGTGTGGTTCGGGGAACTCCTCGGGTAACAGGCCGCCGCCGCTCTCGCCGGCCGGAACCGTCGAGACGCCCCAGCCCTCGTGTTCGAACGCGAGTAGGTCCACCCGCAGCGTGTCGCCCGGTTCGACACCCTCCACCGCCACCGGCCCCACGAGCGGGTGACCGTCGGCGTCGACGGCGGCCACGTCGTCGACGGTCGGCTCCCTGGGAAGCTGCCGGTCGTAGGCGTCCCGACAGTCGAACTGGACGACTGAACCGGGGGCAACGGTGAGCGCCGGGTCGAGGTCGGCGTCCCAGGCGTAGTGGCGGTTCGCCGGGTCGTCGGCGAGTCGGTGGTCCGGTTCGGGGGCGTCGGCGACGGCGAAGCGGCGCTCGGTCATGGCGGATCTGACACCCGGAGGCGGATAACGTTGCCCCGCGGTCCCGGCGGCCGCCGATAGCTGAACGCTTTTGCCACGTTCGGCCCAACAGGGGGACACGATCATGAGCGACACCGACCTCGGCTTCGTCCGGTTCGGCGAGAGCGGCCTCCAAACGAGCGAACTCCAGTTCGGCACGTGGCGCTTCGGCCGCGAGACCGAGGCGGGGAACGTGGAGATCGACGAGGAGCAGGCAAAGACCCTGCTCGACGCCTACGCGAACGCCGGCGGGCGCTACATCGACGCCGCCGACGTGTACGGCGGCGGGAAGGCAGAGGAGTGGATCGGCGACTGGCTGGCCGAGCGCGACCGCGAGCGCTACACGGTCGCCTCCAAGATCTACTGGCAGATCCGCGAGGGCGACCCCAACAGCCGAGGGACCAACCGGAAGAACATCCGCCACCGCGTCGAGGCCATCCTCGACCGACTGAACACCGACTACGTGGACGTACTCTACCTCCACCGCTGGGATGGCGAGACGCCGACCCGCGAGACGATGAAGACCCTGAACGCGCTGGTCGAGGAGGGGAAGGTCCACTACCTCGGCGCCTCGACGCTCCGCCCCAACGCCTGGCGGGTGTCGAAGGCCAACGAACTGGCCCGCGCGGAGGGCTGGGAGCCGTTCACCGTGCTCCAGCCCCGATACAACCTCGTCGACCGCGAGGTTGAGGGGGACTACCTCCAGATGGCCCGCGAGGAGGGGCTGGCGGTCTGCCCGTGGAGCCCGCTCGGTCAGGGGTTCCTGACCGGGAAGTACGACCGCGAGGAGGGCCTGACCGGCGAGTCCCGCGCCGCCGAGTCGAGTCGCTTCGAGAGCGCCTACCTCACCGAGACGAACTTCGACGTCCACGACGTGCTCGACGAGGTCGCCGACGAGGTCGACGCCTCGCCCGCACAGGTCGCGCTCGCGTGGCTCCAGCACCGTGAGGGCGTCACCGCGCCCATCGTCGGCGCCCGCACCGTCGAGCAGTTGGAGGAGAACCTCGCCTCCGCCGCGATCGACCTGAGCGACGAGCAGGTCGACCGGCTGACCGAGGCGAAGGGCGGCCCGTACGCCAACCTCTGAGGCGGCGAACGCGCCGGAACCGGAAGGTCCCCCACGGCACCGCATTCCTTATTCCCCAGCCACTCCGAGCGACGGCATGGTCGTAGATCTACGCTCCGACACCGTCACCAGACCCTCCGACGCGATGCGGGAGGCAGCCAAGAACGCCGAGGTCGGCGACGACGTCTACCGGGACGACCCGAGCGTCAACGAACTCGAACACCGCGCCGCCGAGGTGCTCGGCAAGGAGGCTGGCCTGTT
Organism: Halolamina litorea; assembly: GCF_026616205.1. Taxonomy (NCBI): domain Archaea; kingdom Methanobacteriati; phylum Methanobacteriota; class Halobacteria; order Halobacteriales; family Haloferacaceae; genus Halolamina; species Halolamina litorea. The sequence goes on along the minus strand of NZ_JANHGR010000001.1, from coordinate 464,006 downwards.
CGTCCCTAGCGGCACGATGGGCAACCAGATCGCCATCCGGACCCACACCGACCGCGGGCAGGAACTGCTCGCCGACGAACACGCCCACGTCCTCAAGTGGGAACTCGGCGCGGTCGCCCAACTCAGCGGCCTGCAGACGCGCCTGCTCGACTTCGGCGACGACGGGGTCCCCACCCCGGAGGAAGTGCGTGAGGGGATCGTCGAGGAGGGCCTCCACGAGGCCGGCACGGGGCTGTTCTGTCTGGAGAACACTCACAACTACCGCGGCGGCGTCGCCGTCCCGAAGGCCGACATCGACGCGGCGGCCGAGGCAGCCCACGAACACGACGTGCCGGTCCACCTCGACGGCGCACGGCTGTTCAACGCCGCCGCGTCGCTGGACACCGACCCCGCCGCGCTCGCGGAGAACGCCGACAGCGTGATGTTCTGCCTCTCGAAGGGGCTGGGTGCCCCCGTCGGCTCGGTGCTCGTCGGAGAACAGGAGTTCATCGACCGCGCCCGGCGCACCCGGAAGCTGTTCGGCGGCGGCATGCGACAGGCCGGCATCATCGCCGCGCCGGCGCTGCTGGCACTGGAGAACCGCGAACACCTCGACGCCGACCACCGGCGCGCCGCCGAGATCGCCGACGGGCTGGCCGGGATCGACGGGATCGAGACGACCGCACCGGACACGAACATCGTCGTCGCCGACGTGGCGGGCACGGGCCTGACCGCCGACGAGTTCGTCGGGCAGATCGAACAGCACGGCGTGCTCGCGGTGGCGTTCAGCGAGACGACCGTCCGCTTCACCACCAACTGGGACGTGGGTGACGCCGACGTGGCGAACGCGATCGATTCGGTTCGGACCGCGATGCAGGACTAATCGAACACGAACTCGAAGCGCGCGCCGCCCTCCTCGCTCTCGGTCACCAGTACCGACCAGCCGTGGGGCTCGGCGATGCTCTTGACGATGGGGAGCCCGAAGCCGGTCCCGTTCTCGCTGGTGGTCGAACCCGTGTCGAACGGCTCGATGTCGGGGTCGATGCCGGGACCGTCGTCCTCGACGAAGAAGCCATGACGGTCCGGGAGGTCGCCGACGGTGACCGTCGGCGCGTCGCCGCCGTGTTCGGCGGTGTTCCGGTAGAGGTTCTCCAGCAGCCCCACCAGCCGCTCGCGGTCGGCCTCGACCGTCAGGTCGGTCGGCACCGAGAGCGAGGCGTCCTCGGTGGCGACGTGGCTCCACGCCTCCCGGGCAACCTCCTCGAGTGGAACGGTGGTTAGCTCGCCGAGGTCCTGTCCCTCGCGGGCCAGTCGGAGCAGGTCGGTGACGAGGCCGTCCATCCGTTCGAGGGCGTCCTCGATCCGGTCGAGGTGTTCGGGGTCGTCGCTCTCCCGTGCGAGTTCGAGGTAGCCCGTGGCGACGTTGAGCGGGTTCCGGAGGTCGTGGCTGACGACGCTCGCGAACTGGTCGAGGCGCTCGTTCTGTCGCCGGAGTTCGGCCTCGCGTTCGCGCTGTTCGGTCACGTCGGAGTAGATGGCGTAGCCGGCCGCGCTCTCCTCACCGACTTCGAGCGGGGTGACCTGCAACAGGAAGTGTTTGGTGCCGTCGACCGTCTCGCGTTCGACCTCGGTCTGGACCCGCTCGCCGTCGCTGAGTCGGTCGTTGTACTCCGCCGCCGTCGGCTCGTCCTCCGGCGGGACGATGAAGTCGTCGAGGGACTCGCCGACGATGGTCGCGGCGTCGTAACCGAACGTCTGCTCGAAGGCGCCGTTGACGCGGCGAACGACCGGCTCTCCGTCGGTCATCTCGTAGGAGACGGCCGCCCCGGGGATGTTCTCGAACAGCGCTTCGAGGCTGTCACGCTCCCGGCGGAGGTCCCCCTCGGCGCGCACCCGGCGGAGCGAGACGGCGACGTGGGCCATCAGCAGCTCCGCGAGTTCGAGGTCCTCCTGGTCGAACGTCCCATGGTCGGTCGAGACGGCTTGGAACACCCCGAGGTCGCCAACGGGGACCGAAATCGCCGAGCGGAACTCGGGGTTGGTCGGCGCGGAGTCCGGGTCGCCCCCGAGGTCGTCCACCCGGAACGACTCGCCCGTCCGAGCGGTCTTGCCCGCGAGCCCCTCCGAGACGTGCATCGGCCGGCCGGCGTCGGCGGGGACGCCGCCGGACTCGGCGACGGGGACGAGCATGTCCCCCTCGCGGAGGTCGAGCTTGCACATGTCGAGTTCGAGGACGTCCTCGGCGGCCGCGACCGCACGCTCGAGCAGGTCGCACTCGGTCTCTGCGCCGGCGAGTTCCATGGCGGTGCTGTGGAGTCGCTCGATCACCCGGCGGGACTCCCGCAGCGCCCGCTCAGAACGGATGCGGTCGAGCGTCGTCTCGGCGTAGCCAACCAGCAGCTCCGCGAGTTCGAGGTCCGCCTCGTCGAACGTGTCGGTCGCGTCGGAGAAAACCTGGAACACGCCCGTCTCGCCGACCGGGACCGAGATGGCGGACTTGATCGTCTCGTTTGCCGGCTCGGCGTCGGCGTTCTCGTCGGCGTCGTCGACGAGGAACGAGCGCCCCTCGTTGTACGTCCGGCCGAGGATCCCCGCGGAGGTGGAGATGTCCGAGATCCGGCCGGTCCGCCCCGCAACCGGCGTGAGCTCGCCGTCGCGTTCCATCACCAGCACCGACTGGTCGAGGTCGAGGACGTCCTCGGCGATGTCGACCACGCGCTCGTAGAGGGTCGACTCGGTCTCGGCGTCGATCAGCGACGGGGCCGCCTCGTGGAGCCTCGTGATACGGGCCTGTCGCCGCCGGAGATCTGACTCCGCGCGGATGCGGGCGTCGACCTGCGCCCCGTGGTTGGCGAGCAGTTGGGCGAACTCCAAGTCGACCGCGTCGTAGCTCCCCGGCTCGGACGAGAGGCCGCCGAACACCCCAACGTCCCCGAACGGGACCGCGATCCCCGAGTTGAGTTCCGGCGTTCGCTGCTCGGCGACCGCGTGTTCCTCGATGTCGTCGATGATCGCCGGCTCGCCGGTCCGGCGGACCTGTCCGAGGATGCCGAACTCCGGGTCGGCGCGCTCGGGCGTGTCCGGGTCCGTCGACGCCGCGAGCCGGAACCCCTCGCCGTCGTAGAGGTAGAGCGCCGCGATCCCGAAGCCGAGCACCTCGGATCCGATCTCGACGATCCGGCGGTGGAGTTCCTCCCGGTTCTCGGTTCCGACGAGCGTCGCCGACCCCTCGTGGAGACGGGCGACCCGCTCGCGGTTCGGGGTGCCGTCGACGGCCCCGTGAACCCGCCTCGCCAGCCTGTCGGCACCGGCGTCGGCGTCGGTGCCGGTGTCGGACGCCGATGCCGCGGCGCTCCGGGAGGGGACGGGCGCCCCCGAACAGTCGACGATCGGACAGCCGGCCTCGGAAGCCGCCGCGGCCAGTGACGCCGGGATCGAGTCCCCACAGGCGACCAGACAGTCCGGTCTGGACTCCTCGAAGGCGGCGAGGGCCGAGCCGGCGGCTCGGATGCGTCCGACGAACCCACCCCGGTCGAGGAGGGAACCGGCCGTCGTACACGGGTTGTCGCCGACGACGAGGAGTTCGGTTGCGTGTGTCACGCGACGAATCAGTTACCCATACCTTGGAAGATAGTCGCATATGTGTTTCGGTAGACTGGACCGGCACGCTCTGACCCCGGAATCCTTTTGCCCGACGGTGGACCACACCCGGTAATGAGCGAGCTCGAGAGCGAGTACCGTCTCGACTACTTCGCGGAGAACGGGTTCGAACGTCAGACCTGTTCGTCCTGTGGCGCCCACTTCTGGAGCCGCGCGGAGCGCGAGACCTGCGGCGAGCCCCCCTGTGAGGACTACGGTTTCATCGACGACCCCGGGTTCGATGACGCGTACTCGCTGGCGGAGATGCGCGAGCAGTTCCTCTCTTTCTTCGAGGACCACGACCACGAACGCGTCGACCCCGCACCCGTCGCCGCCAACCGCTGGCGCGACGACGTGCTGCTGACCCAGGCCTCCATCTACGACTTCCAGCCCCACGTCACCAGCGGCGAGTCGCCGCCGCCGGCCAACCCCCTCGTCGTCTCCCAGCCCTGCATCCGGATGCAGGACATCGACAACGTCGGGAAGACGGGCCGGCACACGATGGCCTTCGAGATGGGCGGCCACCACGCGTTCAACGCCGACGAAGGCACCGACTACGCCTACGAGGGCGAGGTCTACTGGAAGGACGAGTGTGTCGAGTACTGCGAGGACTTTTTCGCCTCGATGGGCGTGCCCAAGGAGGAGGTCACCTTCATCGAGGACCCGTGGGTCGGCGGCGGCAACGCCGGGCCCGCCTTCGAGGTCATCTACGAGGGGCTCGAACTGGCCACGCTCGTGTTCATGATGCTCGAGAAGGACCCCGACGGCGAGTACGAGATGAAGGACGGCAACACGTACTCGAAGATGGACCGGCGGGTCGTCGACACCGGCTACGGCATCGAGCGCTGGACGTGGATGAGTCAGGGCACTCCGACGGTGTACGAGGCCATCTACCCCGAGGCCATCGAGTTCCTGAAGGGTGAGGCCGGGATCGACATGACCGACGAGGAGCAGGAACTGGTCCACCGCGCCTCGAAGCTGGCCGGCCACATGGACATCGACGAGGCCGAGGACATGGAGGCCGCCCGGGACAACATCGCCGACCGGCTGGACGTGTCCGTCGAACGGCTCGAAGCGCTGATGGAGCCCCTGGAGGCGATCTACGCCATCGCCGACCACGCGCGCTGTCTCGCCTACATGTTCGGCGACGAGATCGTCCCCTCGAACGTCGGCACGGGCTACCTCGCCCGGATGGTGCTGCGCCGCACCAAGCGCCTCGTCGACGACGTGGGCATCGACGTGCCCCTCGAGGACCTCGTCGACCGCGAGGCCGAGCGCCTGAACTACGAGAACCGCGACACCATCCGCGACATCGTCCGCACCGAGGAGCGCAAGTACGAGGAGACGCTCGAACGCGGCGGCCGGAAAGTCCGGCAGTTGGCCGACGAGCACGCCGAGGCCGGCACGCCCATACCGACCGAGGAACTGCTCGAACTGTACGACTCCCACGGGATCCAGCCGTCGATGGTCGCCGACATCGCCGAGGAGCGCGGCGCGACCGTCGACGAGCCCGACGACTTCTACTCGCTCGTCGCCGCCCGGCACGACTCCGAGGAGGCCTTCGAGGAGGAGGAACGGCGCGCCGACCGCGCCGACGAACTGCCCGACACCGACCAGCTCTACTACGAGGACCAGGACCGCATGGAGTTCGAGGCGGTCGTCCTCGACGTGATCGAGCGCGAGGAGGGGTACGACGTGGTGCTCGACCAGACGATGTTCTACCCCGAGGGCGGCGGTCAGCCCGCCGACCACGGGACGCTCGTCTCGGAGGACGGCAGCGTCGAGGTGACCGACGTGCAGATCCGGAACGGCGTCGTCCTCCACCGCACCGACGAGAGCCCCGGCAAGGGCGAGTTCGTCACGGGCAAGATCGACCCCGAGCGGCGTCGACGCCTGATGCAGCACCACACCGCGACCCACATCATCGGCGCCGCGGCGCGGACGGTGCTCGGCGAGCACGTCCGGCAGGCCGGCGCTCAGAAGGGCGTCGATAGCTCCCGGCTGGACGTGAACCACTACGACCGCGTGAGCCGCCAGGAGGTCAAGGAGATCGAACAGGTCGCAAACGAGATGGTGACCGACAACCGCCCGGTCCGACAGGAGTGGCCCGGTCGCCACGAGGCCGAGGCCGAACACGGCTTCGACCTCTATCAGGGCGGCATCCCGCCGGGAGAGAACATCCGCCTGATCCACGTCGGCGACGACGTGCAGGCCTGTGGCGGGACCCACGTCAGCCGGACCGGCGAGGTCGGGACGATCAAGATCCTGAACACCGAGCCGGTACAGGACGGCGTCGAGCGCTTCGTCTTCGCCGCCGGCCCCGCGGCCATCGAGGCGACCCAGCGCACCGAGGACGCCCTCTACGGCGCCGCCGAAACGTTCGACGTGAACCCCGAGGAGGTTCCCGACGCCGCCGAGCGCTTCTTCACCGAGTGGAAACAGCGCGGCAAGACCATCGAGGACCTCAAGGGTCAGCTGGCGGAGGCCCGCGCCGGCGGCGGCGAGGACGCCCAGGAGGTCGAGATCGACGGCGTGACGGCGGTGATCCAGCGGATCGACGCCGACGCCGACGAGCTACAGGCGACCGCGAACGCGCTGGTCGCCGACGGGAAGGTGGCGGTCGTCGGCTCCGGCGCCGACGACTCGGCCCAGATCGTCGTCGGCGTCCCCGACGGCGTCGGCATCGACGCCGGCCAAGTGATCGGCGAACTCGCCCGCAAGGTCGGCGGCGGCGGCGGCGGCCCCCCGGACTTCGCACAGGGCGGCGGCCCCGACGTGGAGGCGCTGGACGAGGCGCTGGAGGACGCCGTCGAGGTGCTCCGCCAGCAGGCACAGGCGGCGTAAGGACCGGTCGTTTTCCGGGCGGAGCCGACTATCGCTTCTCCAGTCGCCCGTCACACTGCGGGCAGCTATCGGGGGCCGCGCCGGCCAACTCCACCGTCCGCTTGTTGTAACAGTCCGAACAGAGCAGCGTGCCACAGCGATCACACTCGTAGCCGTCGTAGCTCGCGAGACCAAGCGCGTCCTTCAGACCGCCGGAAACCGCATCGAGATGGGTGCCACAACGTTCGCACTCGGGCATTGGCGTATCCACTCGGTGGGCGGGTTTCAAACTGTGCATGGCTCCCGGAACGGTCAACACCGACCCGACCGAACGCCCGATGTGCCTTACGTGAACACCGACGGCGTCTCGCTGTACTACGAGGCCGACGGCGACGGCGAGGCGGTGCTGTGCTGTGGCGACATCGGACTGGGCGCGTGGCAGTGGGGCTGGCAGCACGCCGCCCTCGCCGGCCCCTACGAGGTCGTCGTCGCCGACACCCGCGGCTGTGGCCGCTCGGACGACCCGCCCGAGGACTGCACCGTCGAGACACTCGCCGACGACGCGGTCGAAGTGCTCCGCGACCACGGCGTCCGGTCGGCCCACGTCGTCGGCGCCGGCCTCGGCGGCATGGTCGCGCTCGAACTGGCTCGCACCACCGGCCGGGTGAAGTCACTGACGCTGATCGGGAGCGCACTCAACGGCGGCGGCTACGACCCCGAGCCGATGTTCGCGGCACCGAGCGACGCCGAGGGGCTGCGACAGGGCCTCGAAGCCGCGCTCTCCCGGGAGTTCGTCGACGAACAGGCCGATGCACTCACCCAGTTCGTCGAGTGGCGCGCCGCCGAGGACGCCGATCCCGACTCGTGGGAGAAGCAGGCCGCGGCGCTCGAGGGGTTTGCCGTCGAGAAGCCCTACGAGATCACAGAGCCGGCGCTGGTGGTCCACGGCACCGAGGACCGCCTCTGTCCGATCGCCCGCGGCCGGGAACTGGCCGACGACCTCCCGCGGGCGGAGCTGTTCGAGGTCGAGGGCGCGGGGCACCTCGCGCACGTCGAGGCGTCGAAGGTCGTGAACGATCAGATCCGGGCGTTCCTGGATACGGTCTGAGAGCCCGGGCGCTTTTAACTACCCCAGCCCCGAACGCCAGCGCATGCAACGACGCGTACTCGCCGGTTGGGGGCTGCTCGTCGCCGGCCTGCTCGGCTACCTCGTCGGGGTGTACGTCCCCTACCCCGGCCGCGCGTTCTCGCTGACGGCGCTGATGGTCGGCATCGTGCTGGTCGTCATCGGGGGCGTGCCAGGGTCGGGGGTCGAACGATGACCCTGCAGGCGGTCGCCTACACGACCGACGGCGTCGAAGAGTACGACGACGTGGGCGCGGCCATCGACGCCCCCGGGGAGACGTGGGTCCACGCGACCGTCGACGAGGGTGCGGACTTGGAGACCATCGAGGGGCGGTTCGGGGTTCACCCGCTGGCGATCGAGGACGTACTCGACGAGCACACCCGCCCAAAGGTCGAGGAGTACGAGGACCACACGTTCGTCCTGTTGAAGACCACGCGACTCAGCCAGCGCGACGACGTGGCGTTCGGCAAGGAGGTCCACACCCGGTCGGTGGGACTGTTCATCGGCGACGGCTGGCTCGTGACTCTCGCGCCGCCGGAGCTCGAACTGGTGGACCCGACGGCGCCGGCGTGGGTCCGCAACAGCGGCCGGATCGCCAACCGGGGCGCGGACTTCCTTGCCTACCGCGTCCTCGACGCGATCGTCGACGACTACTTCGACGTGCTCGACGAGATCGAGGACGACATCGAGTCCGTCGAGGAGCGGGTGCTCGGCCACCCCCAACCGGAGATCCTCGAGGAACTCAACGGCGTTCGTCGGGACCTACTGGCGTTCCGGAAGGTGACGTGGCCGGCCCGCGAGGCCGTCGGCGCGCTCTCCCGGGGCGACATCCCACAGGTCGCCGAGGCCAACGAGAAGTACTTCCGGGACGTGTACGACCACCTCGTGCAGGTCGTCGACCTGATCGAGACCTACCGCGACCTGACGGGTGGCTCGCGGGACATCTACCTCAACGCCGTCTCGCAGTCGACAAACGACGTGATGAAGACGCTGACGGTGGTCGCGACCATCTTCATCCCGCTGACGTTCGTCGTCGGCGTCTACGGGATGAACTTCGCGGGGACGGAGCTGTCGATGCCCGAACTCGGCTGGAGGTACGCCTACCCGGCGACGATGCTCGGGATGACGCTGGTGGCGGCGCTGATGATCGCCCACTTCCGTCGGCAGGGCTGGCTCTGAGACCGGCCGGAACCGCCGAAACCGAACCGTTCTTGCCGACTCACCGACGACGCACCGGTAGTGTCGCTGTTCTCGATCTTCGCTTCGGCGATCCTCCCCATCGTCCTCATCGCGACCGTCGGCGTCGTGCTCGGGCGACTCAAGGACGTAGAGCCCGGCCCGTTGAACACCGCCGTCGTCTACGTGCTCGCGCCATCGCTCGTGCTGCACAGCCTGATGGCCTCGACGCTCTCGGGCGGGACGCTGCTGAAACTGGCGGCGGCCATCGCCGCGTTCACGATCGGGATGGCCGCGATCGTCGAGATCGCCGGCCGGCTGATCGGCGTGGGCACGTCGACGCTCTCGGCGCTGGTGCTGGTCTCGACGTTCCCCAACGCCGGCAACTACGGCATCCCGGTGAGCGACTTCGCGTTCGGCGAGACGGGCCGCAGCGTGGCCGTGCTGTACGTCGCGGTCCAGTCGGTGTTGATGTTCACCATCGGCGTCTACGTCGCCTCCCGGGGCGGCGGGAGCGCGGGACTGGGCGCGCTGCGGCGCGTGTTCCGGATCCCGCTGATCTACGCGGTCGCCGCCGGCCTGCTCGCCAGGACCCTCGACATCGTCCCCCCGCTCGACTCGACGGCGATGGAGACGCTCTCGCTGGTCGGCGACGCCTCGATCCCGGTGATGCTGCTGATCCTCGGGATCCAGTTGGCGAACACCAACTTCGGCGCCGCCCTGCCGGAGATCGGCGTCGCGGCGGCCGGGAAGATGGTCCTCGCGCCCGCACTCGCCATCGGAATCGCGCTGCTGGTCGGCTTCGACCAGCCCGAAGTCGCCCGGACCTACGTGCTCGAGTCGTCGATGCCCGCGGCGGTGACGCCGCTGGTGTTGCTGATCGAGTTCGCCGACGACGTGGAGGTCGGTGGGGTGAGCGCGCCGGAGTTCGTCTCGACGGTCGTCGCGGTCACGACGCTGCTGTCGGTGCCGCTACTGACGCTGCTTATCTCGGTGCTGCAGTCGGGCGCGCTGGTCTAACCGAGTCCCGGCCCTAATCGTGTGCCGGGACCACGTCGCTCGTCGTCTCCTTTGGCTCGACTTCGACGACCGCGGACTTCCACGTCCCGCGGGAGAGCCAGAACAGCGCCGAAAGCGACCCGACCACGTCGCCCAGCGCGACGGCGGTCCAGACGCCGGTCGGCCCCCAGCCCAGCGGGAACGCGAGCAGGTAGGTCGCCGGGAGCCGAACCACCCAGAGGGCGATCAGCGAGAGCGCCAGCGCGGTCGTGGTGTTGCCCGCGCCCCGGAAGGTGCCCATCGCTACCTGGAACGTCCCGAAGAACACGAACGCGATGCTCATGATCCGGAGGTACGTCGAGGCGTGGCCGATGGTGGCGGCGGCGGTCGCACTCTGCTCGGGCAGGAACGCCGTCACGATCGGTTCGGGGAACGTGGCGACGACGACGGCCACGACCGCGAGTACGGCGACGACGAGACCCATACCGAGTTTGACGGCCTTGGTCGCGCGCTCGGGTTCGTCGGCGCCGAGGTTCTGGCCGACCGCGGTGTCCATCGCCTGTGAGAGCCCCATCGCCGGCAGCGTGACCAGCGACATCAGGCGGTTACCCAGCCCGTAGGCGGCGACGACGGCGGGCGGGAAGGTGGCGACCATCGCGGTGGCGACGACCATCGCCAGCGCGGTCCCGGACTGCTCCAACGCCGTCGGGACGCCCAACTCGACGATCTCCCGGACCGGTCCCGGCTTGGGGATCAGGTCGCGGGGCTCGATCGTCAGCCCGAGGTCCGTGCCGAACAGGACGTACATCCCGGCGACGGTCGCGACGACGCGCGAGGTGACTGTGGCGATCGCGGCGCCCTCGACGCCCATCGCGGGGAACACCCACCAGCCGAAGATGAGGAACGGATCGAGGGCGACGTTGACCAGCACCGAGACGAACATCACCACGAGCGGCGTCCGCGTGTCGCCGACGCCGCGCATCAGCGAGGAGAACACGAAGAAGCCAAAGAGCGCCGGCGAGCCGAGGAAGAACACTCGCATGTACTCCGCCGACAGCGGGATCACCCGCTCGGTCGTCGCGGGATCGGCCGGCAGCATCGACAGGAGCGGCCCCGTGGCGAGAAAGCCGACCGCGCCGACGACGACGGAGACGATTCCGACGAAACCGAGCGTCTGGCCCGCGATACGGCCCGCCGCCCGGTCGCCGCCGGCGCCGGTGTGCTGGGCGACGAGGATCGCGCCCGCGGCGGTGAAGCCGCCACCGATGGAGATGACGAGGAAGACGAGCGGGAACGCCAGGCTCAGCGCGCCGACGGCGTCGGCCGAGAGGCGACCCAGCCAGACGGTGTCGACGAGGTTGTACGCGACCTGGAGGAGCTGGATCGCCACCAGCGGCCAGGCGAGCCGTATCAGCGGGCGTAACAGCGGTCCCCGGGTGAGCGAGGAGCGTTCGGAGCGAGTGGAGGTCATTACGTATCGAAAGTCGTGGGGGGTCTTGAAGGCGAGCAACAGACGGTAACACGTCACACCCAGCACAGCTTGCCGGAACCGCCCCGAACCGCCGCCGTTTATTCCGGTGGAGGGAGAAAGGCGGACATGACCATCGGCTTCATCGGTGGCTCGGGCATCTACGAGTCGCTGCCGCTCAGCAACACCCGCGAAGTGACGATCCAGACGCCGTACGGCTCGCCGTCGGCGCCGGTCACCATCGGCGAGTTCGGCGAGACGGGTCGGGAGGTCGCGTTCCTCCCTCGACACGGGCCGGACCACCAGCACTCACCGACGAACCTCCCCTACCGCGCGAACATCTACGCGCTGAAGCAGGTCGGCGTGACCCACGTGCTCGCGACCAACGCGGTCGGCAGCCTGCGCGAGGAACTCCCCCCGCGCACGCTGGTCGTCCCCGATCAGATCTACGACCGAACGAAGCACCGCGACCTCTCCTTTTTCGGCGACGGCATCGTCGTCCACCAGCCGTTCGCCCAGCCGTACTGCCCGGAGATGGTCGACCACCTCAGTAGCGCCGCCGAGGCGAGCAGCGTCGACGACACCGGCGCCGACGCCGACGTGAGCGAGGGCGGCACCTACGTCTGCATCGAGGGGCCCCAGTACTCCACGAAGGCCGAGTCGGAGTTCTACCGCGAGCAGGGCTGGGACGTGGTGGGCATGACGGCCATCCCGGAAGCCAAGCTCGCCCGCGAGGCCGAGATGTGCTACGCGACGCTGGCCGGCGTCACGGACTACGACGTGTGGAAAGACGACCACGAGGTGACGCTGAACGAGGTGCTCGAGAACGCCGCGGCCAACGAAGACGCCATCAAGGCCGCGATCCAGGAGGCGATCCGCACGTTCCCCGAGGACCACGAGTGTGACTGCCACAGCTCGCTGGAGGGGACGATCAACACGCCGACCGACGCGATCCCGGAGGAGACCCGCGAGCGCGTCGACCTGTTCGTCGGCGACTACCTCGAGGACTGAGCGGTCGAGCCAACCGCTCACTCGTCACAGCCCAGACTTCTGAGGAAGAAGGACCGGACACCGGCCTCGCGGCCGGGTTCGATCATGAGGATCACGTCGACGCAGGGGACGCCGTCGGCCGGGAGTGACCCGGCGTCGAACGAAAGGTGAGCCCACTCGTCGCTCGCCGCGTTCTGGTGCCAGCCGTACAGTTCGTAGCGACCGGGCTCGGTCGGCAGACCCTCGAAGAGGCCGCCGCCGGCTTGGGGGTCCTCGGCGCCGTCGGCGTCGATGGTCGACCGATAGATGGGCTCGCCGTCCTCGACCACCAGTAGCGTCCCGGAGTGGGGTTCCTCGTGGGTGTTCAGCAGTTCGACATCGAGGATTCGGAACTCGACCGGTTTGGGGCCCGACGAACAGCCCGCGAGACCGACGCCAGCGGCGACGCCGCCGCCGGCCCGCAGCACGTCGCGGCGTGAGAGGGAGGGTATAGCCGGACCTCATCGAGTAGCAACAATAAACCTGCCGCGCGCGAAGATCGCCCCGACGATCAGTCGTCGTCGCTGGCGTCCACGTCGGCCTGCGCGTTCCGCCGCTGGGCGCGCTCGATGAACTCCTGGGGCAGTTCGTCGATCTCACCGGCCTGCACACCCCAGAGGTGCGCGTAGAGGCCGTCCTGGGAGAGCAGGTCGTCGTGGGTGCCACGCTCGGCGATCTGGCCGTCCTCCAGCACGAGGATCTGGTCGGCGTCCTTGATCGTCGAGAGCCGGTGGGCGATGGCGAAGGTCGTGCGGTCCTCGGTGAGCCGGTCGATGGAGCGCTGGATCAGCATCTCCGTCTCCGTGTCCACGTCGGAGGTCGCCTCGTCGAGGATCAGGATCTCGGGGTCCTTCAGCATCGCGCGGGCGATGGAGAGGCGCTGGCGCTGGCCACCCGAGAGCTTGACCCCGCGCTCGCCGATCTCGGTCTCGTACCCCTCGGGGAGGTTCATGATGAAGTCGTGGGCCTCGGCGGCTTTCGCGGCCTCGACGACCTCCTCGTGGTCGGCGCCGAAGGTGCCGTACTCGATGTTGTCCGAGACCGTCCCGTAGAACATGAACGTGTCCTGTGAGACGTAGCCCAGTTTCTTCCGGAGCGACGGGATGGTCACGTCACGGATGTCTTGGTGGTCGATGCGGATGGCGCCCTCGTCCACGTCGTACATGCGGAGGAGGAGCTTCAGCACCGTCGACTTGCCGGCGCCGGTCGGGCCGACGAGCGCGAGGGTGTTGCCGCCCTCGACCTCGAAGGAGATGTCCTCCACGATGGTCTCCTCGTCGTAGCCGAAGGAGACGTCGTCGTACTCGACGTCGCCTGCGGTGACTTCGAGGTCGTCGGCGTCGGGGTCCTCGACGATGCGCGAGGGCGTGTCCATCAGGCCGAACATCCGGGCGCTGGAGGCGCGAGCGCGCTGGTACATGTTGATGATCGAGCCGAACTGCGCCATCGGCCAGATGAACCGCTGGGTGTAGAGGATGAACGAGACGAACACACCGGCGCTGAGTGTTTCCTGCCCGCCGGTGATCCACGTCGGCGCCTCGCCGAGCACCCACAGCCCACCGACGGCGAACGTGATGACGAACCCGATGCCGGCGATGACCCGAAGCGCCGGGAAGAAGAGGATTCGCGTGCTGATGGCGTCCCAGTTGGCGTCGTAGTACTCCATCGAGACGTCGTCGACGCGGTCGGACTCGAAGCCCTCCGTGTTGAACGTCTTGATGACCTTGATGCCGCCGAGGTTGTTCTCGAGGCGGCTGTTGAGGTGGCCGACGGTCTGTCGCACGTCGGCGTACTTCGGCTGGATAATGTCGATGAACTTGTAGGTGACCGCGGCGATGATCGGGATCGGCAGCAGCGTGACGACCGCGAGGCGGGGGTTCAGCCAGAGCAGGATCCCCGCGATGCCGATAACCATCACCGAGAGCCGGAACGCGGAGTTCATCCCGTCGTTGAGGAACCGTTCGAGGCGGTTCACGTCGTTCGAGAGGATGGACATCATCTCCCCGGTCTGCTTCTCGGCGAAGAAGTCCATGTTCAGCCGCTGCATCTTGTCGTACGTGTCGGTACGGACGCTGTGCTGGATGTTCTGGGCGAAGGAGTTCCAGCCGTAGTTCCGGATCCAGTGGAACACCGACCCGCCGAAGAAGGCGAAGGCGATGGCGCCGATGGTGAACCAGAACTGCCCCTCCGTCGTCCCTGGCAGCCACGACTGGGGCACGAGCGGGAGGTCGTAGGCCGCGTCGTTTCGGAAGATGGCGTCGACGGCGATCCCGAGCAGCAGCGGCGGGAGCAAGTCGAGGATCCGAGCGATCACGCTACCGAAGAAGCCGAGCGCGAAGTAGCCCTTGTGTCGGGCGCCGTACTCGGCGAAGAGACGCCGCATCGGGTTATCCGTCTTCTGACGGATATCCTCGAACGGGTCGTCCTCGTCGGAGGGATGTGACATTATCCACGGCGACGCCACCACCCTCAAAAGGCTTTACGAATCGAAACACTCAGTCGAGCGTCGAGCCGGCCGAAATCGCCGGTATCGGTCGATCACCCCGGGGGGTAAAAACCGCGTTCGGGTGGTGGGTTCACCCACCGTCGCTCACAGGGGTCGGTCCTCGACGGCCGGGTCGACGCCGGCGGCGTCGAGGTCCGCACGGATCCTCGCGCGCAGGGGTTCCGGAACCGTGTCGCGGCCGACCGGAACCGCCGTCTCGCCGTCGCCCTTGACCTTCCAGTAGAGGACGCAGTGGCTGGGCGCGTAGTACTCGATGCTGTAGCGGTCGCCGTCGCCGCGGTAGTGGGCGCGGGCGGCGAACCCCTCGGCGGTCCAGCCCTCCTGTTCGGCGAGGGAACCGACGGCGTCGTGGTCGCTCACGGGTCGGTGGTTGCGGGCGTGGCCGTCTCCACCTTTCGGTGTTCGGGCGGGATTTCGACGCGGTCGCCGACCTCGATGTCGTGGTCGAGCGTGTACTCGTAGGGGAGTTCGACGACGTACTTCCCGTAGCCCTCGTACGTGGGGCTGCTCTCGCCTTCAGGGGGTAACTCGGCGTGGTGGATCGTCGTGATGGTCCCGTTCTCGGCGACGAACACCATGTCGATGGGGAAGTCCATCTCCCGCATCACGTAGCCGTGTTCGGCCTCGGTCGGGTGGACGAACAGCATCCCCTCATTCTCGGCCAGCGAGTCGGTGTCGCTCAAGCCGGTGTAGCGCTCGTCGTAGGTGTCCGAAACGACGGCCGAGACCGTCGCGAGCGTCCCCTCGGAACTGGCGTCGGTGAAGCCGACGGTCGCCCGTTCGCGGGAGGTCGCTTCGGTCGAAGTGACGGTGGTCCCCGTACTGGAGTCCGTGGCGCTTCCGGTCGCCGTCGCTCCCTCGTCGAGGTCGGTGGCGGTGGCGGCGATGTCCGGCCCCTCGATTCGGTCGCCGACCTCGATGCCGTGGTCGAGGGTGTACTCGTAGGGCAGTTCGACGACGTACTTCCCGTAGCCCTCGTAGATCGGGCTGTCTTCGCCCTCCGGCGGCAGTTCGGCGTGGTGGATCGTCGTGATGGTCCCGTTCTCGGCGACGAACACCATGTCGATGGGGAACGCCATGTCCCGCATGACGTAGCCGTGTTCGCCCTCGGTCGGGTGGACGAACAGCATCCCCTCGTTCTCGGCCAGCGAGTCGGTGTCGCTCAGCCCGACGTAGCGTTCGTACCAGTTGTCGGAGACGCTAACCGAGACGGTCGCCAGCGTGCTGCCGTCCTCGCCGTCGACGAAGGTGACGGTGCTTCGGTCGGCGCCGTCGAGCGTAAGGAACGCGACGGCGCCGCCGGCGACGGCGAGGACGAGGACGACCGTGAGCAGGGATCGGGTACGCACGCGTCGGGGGAGGGGTTCCGGCGTGCTAAGCGTTGCGACGAGAGCGTAATGGTTATTCGCCCGGCCCGCAGAATTCGGCCTACGGGCTCGTGGTCTAGTTGGCTATGACGTCTCCTTTACATGGAGAAGACCGGTGGTTCAAATCCGCCCGAGCCCACTACTTCTGTGCGAACGAAGTGAGCACGACGCAGTGACAGCGAGGGCGGATTCTGAAGCAGGGAGCGAACGGGAGCGACCGCGGTTAAAAATCCGCCCGAGGCTACTACCCCTGAGCGAGCGACAGTCTCGGTGGTCCGAACCCGCCCGAACAGCGTCGACGCCGCCGGAACGGTCAACCATCCGAGCGAACCGCCAACAGACCTTTTGGGCGGGGGGCAGTCTCGACGGGCAGGAACATGAAGGGGAAACACATCGCTATCGCGGCGCTCGTCGTCGTGGTGGCACTGGGCGCGATCGCCGGCGCGATGGTGACCGGGTTCGGCCCAGCACCGGGCGGCGACGACGGCGGCGTGCTCGGCGGGGAGAGTACCGAGACGGCCACGCCGTACGAGAACACCGTCGTCGTCGGGGGGACCGAGAGCGGCGGAGGCGGCGGCGACGGCGGTGCGGACAACGGCGGCGACGGCGGGAGCGACGACGGCGGGAGCGGCGACGGCTCGACGACGGCGACCGCGACGCCGCAGCCCGATCCGTTCGCCTTCGTGATTCAGAACATCTCCGAGTGTGGTAACACCTGCCGGGTCGTGAACGCCAGCATCGTCAATCAGCAGTCGACGGCGGCCGAGGAGGTCACCGTCCGGTCGGAGATCTACACCGGTGGCGACAAGATCTGGCAGGGGAGCTCAGACGTGGGCGTCCTGGAGTCGGGCGAGCGCTACACCGACACCAAGCGCGTCGAACTCAGCTACGGCGAGGCGTACAAGGTCCAGCAGAACGACGGCGAGATCACGATCAAGACGTACGTCGAGACCGCCGAGGCGACGTACGTGTTCACGGACACCCGGAACGTCAACTGATCGGCGTCGGGTCGCGGTTTTTTCGAAATCCTTAATGCCGGATCGGCCATCGCTCAGAGTGCGCGCCGCCTTAGCTCAGACTGGGAGAGCACTCGACTGAAGATCGAGCTGTCCCCCGTTCAAATCGGGGAGGCGGCATTTTCCTGCGAACTCGTGAGGGAGCGTAGCGACCGAGCGGTGAGCAGTGAAAACGCCCCCGAGCCGATTCGAGCACGGAAGTCGCAGCCCGGGAGCGCAGCGAAGCGAGCATCCCGGACCGTCTTCCGGAGTTCAAATCGGGGAGGCGGCATACCTTTTCCGCACGGATCGCATTCGGGAGCTTCGACTGAAGATCGAGCTGTCCCCCGTCCCCGCGAGCGTAGCGAGCGGGGTACAGTGAGACGACCGAAGGGAGTCTCACGCGTTTCAAATCGGGGAGGCGGCATTTTCCTACGAACTCGTGAGGGAGCGTAGCGACCGAGCGGTGAGCAGTGAAAACGCCCCCGAGCCGATTCGAGCACGGAAGTCGCGCGCAGCGAAGCGAGCACGTCTTCCGGAGTTCAAATCGGGGAGCCAGCATACTTGACCGGCCGACACCGCGAGCGACCGTAGCGAGTGGGCCGTCGGCCGTGGCTACCCCCACGATTCTACGCGTGCTACTCCGGCGAGCGGAGCCAGTAGACCGGGATTACCGGGAGCGTGCGCGTGGGGACTCACGAGTTACGTCCCGGTTTCGGCGTCCTAGGCCGTTCATAGCTTTAGGACCGTGTTACTTCACAAATAACCAATATGGCCCGACGAACTGACGCGTCCCGCTCGATGTCCCGCCGATCGATGCTGAGATCGGGCGCAGCCCTCGCCAGCGCGAGCCTCTACGGGATCGGCAGTGTCGCTGCGACTGCCTCCGACAGGGTGACCGTCCTGACTCAGAACCTCTACCTCGGATCGGCGCTGGCGCCTGTGCTGCAGGCAGAGACGGAAAGCGAGTTCGAGGAGACGGTCGATCGCATCTATCAGAACGTTCTCGAAAGCCGGTTCGAGCAGCGAGCCGAGGGGTTGGCGGGCGAGATCGCCGACGTCGAGCCGGACGTGATCGGGCTGCAGGAAGCGGCCCGCTTCGTGGAGCAGGGAGACGAGTCGACGACCCGGGATTACCTCGAGACACTCCTCGAGAAGCTCGAAGGGGAGGGGCTCTCGTACACCGAGGTCGCGTCCGTCGACACGTTCGACGCCGAGGTCCCGGTCAGCAGTGGGTCGGCGCCCGGTCGCGTTCGGTTTCTGAACAGCGACGTCATCCTGGCTCGTGAGGGTGTGAAAACGAGCGCCGACGACGCGAGCACCTACTACACCGGAGGGAGGGAGTTCGGCATCGGGCGGGGGTACTGCTCGGCTACTGTCGAGGACACGTTCACGTTCGTCAACACGCACCTGTCCACGCGACGTACCCCGCTTCTCCAACTCGCACAGGCGTCGGAGCTACTGATCCGCTTTCGCGATCCCCCGACCGTTCTCGTCGGCGACTTCAACAGCGGGCCGAGCACCGGAAAGACCCGGGCGTACGACATCCTGACGCGACGCTACAGCGACGCCTACGCCGCTGTGAACCCGGATGAGGAGGGGGAGACGTGTTGTCAGCACCCCACGCTCACCAACGAAACGTTGGCGCTTGGGCGACGGATCGACCACGTGTTCACGCATGGGGACATCGATGCGCGGAAAGCCGAACGGGTCGGACACGATCCGGACGCCCGCGTCGGGGAGCGCTGGCCCTCCGATCACGCGGGCGTGATGGCGGAACTGGAACTCCCGTGATCAGACACCGCAGACGAGCGTATCGAGTGCGTCGCGGCCGTGTCGAGAGATCGTGTGGGTTTTCTCACAAACGCCCGAACTGGGAAGTCGATGCCCTCCGACCGATTCGGTCCCGACGGCGAGCAGTTCGTCCGTAGCGACGGTCGTACCGTGATCGACGCCCGAGACCTGTCGAACGAACGCCGGAGGCTCGAACAGTGACGGGGCCCGTCCACACCACGGCGCTCGACGCCGACGGAAACCGACAACTCGCCTACGCCGAGTACGGCGACGCTGACGGCACCCCCGTCCTCTTCCTCCACGGAACTCCCGGCTCCCGGGTACTCGGGGAACTGCTCCACGGGGATGCGCGCGAACGCGGCGTGCGACTCCTCGCGCCGGACCGCCCCGGCTACGGCGGTTCGGACCCGTGGCCACAGCGCTCAGTTGACGACGCCGGGGCGTACCTCACGGCGCTGCTCGACGACGCCGGCGCCGGGTCGGCGGGCGTGATCGGTTTCTCCGGCGGGGGTGCTCACGCGCTCGCGCTCGCGGCGACGAACCCCGAGCGCGTCGAGTCGGTCGACGTCATCGCCGGCACCACCCCGCCGAGCGTCACCGAGGAGACGCCGACGCCACAGCGCGTGCTCTCGGGACTGGCGAACACGACGCCGACGCTGCTCCGTGGGCTGTTCCGCGGGCAAGCGTGGCTGGCGGGCCGCCTCGATCCCTCGTTCGTGCTCGCACAGTACACCGACGACCCCGAGTCGGTGCCGGCGGAGACTCAGGAAACCGTCCGGTCGGACTTCCTCGAAGCGTTCAAGAACTCGCGGTCGGGCGCCGTCACCGAGTTCCGGAACACCGCCGCGCCGTGGGACGTCCCCTTCGACGCCGTCGACGCCGACGTGCGCTTCTGGCACGGCGAGGCGGACACGAACGTCCCGATAGCCGGTGCACGACGGCTGAGCGAACGGCTCCCGACGGCGGCGTTCAACGCCCTCGACGGCGCCGACCACCTGGGGACGCTGCTCCGGGCGGCACCGGAGGCGCTGGCGGCACAGACCGAGTGAGGATCGGGGAAGCTTCTTCCCCGACCCCGCCGAGTCGGTGACGATGAGCGATACCGACACCGGATCCCGCCGGAGTGGCGCACTCCGGGCGGTCATGGGCCTGTTCTACGCCGTCGCCGGCGTCACGCACTTCCTCACGCCACGGGCGTTCGAACGGATCGTCCCGCCACAGCTCCCGCGACCGCGGGCGCTGGTCTACCTCTCAGGCGTCGCCGAGATCGTGCTGGGCGTCGGCGTACTGTTCGAACGGACCCGCCGCGTGTCCGCGTGGGGGATCATCGCGCTACTGATCGCGGTGTTCCCAGCGAACGTCTACATGGTGACCGAAGACATGGCGCCCGACCTCGTTCCCGACCGGTTCGCCGACGCCGCCCGAATCGCGGCGTGGGTCCGACTCCCGATACAGGCCGTCCTGATCGGCTGGGCGTGGCTGTACACCCGGACGAGCGGGAACGACAGGTGAAGCGGCGGCCGTCGACGGCACGGGTATGGTAATCACCACCATTATGTCGGCAGCGTGTGAACGACCGTGATAGAATGAGCCTACAGAACCGCGCGCCCACCGACGCCGACGCACCGCCCGAAGGGGCTTCGCTCTTCGGGCGGGTCAGCGCGAAGACCCGCCGCCACCTCGAGCGGTGGGGCCGACGCTACGTGGAGATGCGCGTCGACGCGTTGGACCGGTAGCCCGTCGCTCACCCGGCCTCCCGGGTCTGTAGAGGCGTCTTCACTCCTCCCCGATTCTCACAGTCAGCACCGGCACCGACGACCGCCGTACGACCCGTTCGGCGACGCTGCCGATGAGGTAGTGGTCCAGCCCCGTCCGGCCGTGGGTGCCCATCACGATCACGTCCATTCCCGACGCCTCGGCGTAGTCGAGGATGACCTCGTGGGGGACGCCCGACTCGACGGCGCGCTCCACCGCGGCGGAGTCGGGGAGGGTCGCGACCGTCTCCTCGACGGCGGCCTCGGCGCGTTCGTTCTCGCTTTCCTCCCAGACGTCCGGCGCGATGCCACTGGAGGGGCTCTCGAACCGGTTTCGCGTGTCGGCGACCGCGAGGACGTGGACCGTCGCGTCGAAGCGGTCGGCGAGAGCGCCGACGTGGTCGGCGACCGCCGCGGCACCCTCGCTGCCGTCGGTCGGGAGCAGGATGTGGTCGTACACAGTCGCCTCTGGGGGCGGGACAGGGAGAAACGTTGTGCCCGAGGGCGAGTGGCGCGGGAGCTGGGACCCGCCTCAGAACGCGCCCGTGGCCATCAGGAACAGCGCGACCGCGATGACCGCGAAGAGCGCACCGACACCCTTCTGGATCAGTTCCGTGTCGATGGCGTTCGAGACGTACGGCGCGATCTGTCCGCCCGTGACCGTCGCGGGGACGGTGAAGACGACCATGTTCCACGGCGTCGAGGCGAGGCTGAGGGTGTGCCCGCCGGGGACGTACTGTCCGCCGAAGACGTGGACCAGCGAGGCGATGACTGCCGTGACCGCGACGACGATATGGTTCGTCCCGATGGCGACGCGGACGGGCACGTCGGTTCGGAGCTGGGAGATGATCCCCAGTTCGCCGATGCCGAAGCCGGCGAGCCCCTGGAACACGCCGCCGACGCTGTAGTTCGCGAACCGTTCGAGGTAGCCCGACCACGTGTAGTAGTAGGTGTCGCCCTCGCGGTCGACCCGCGTGATGTTGCCCTCCTCCATGGCGACGCCGGCCTCGCCGGGTTTGCCGGCGTCGTCGGGCAGTTCAGGCTCGCCCGAGCCGTCGGCGGCGGCCTCAGCGTCGTCGGTCGATTCGCCGGCGCCGTCTGGTTCCTCGTGGCTCAGGTCGGCTTTGAGCATGAGCACGGAGGCCGCGATGAGCGCCAGCCCCAGCGCCGCGTGGAACAGCGGCGCCGGGATGACGAAGGAGAGCAGCGCCCCGCCCACGACGAACGGGAGCCCCCCGGCGACGAGCGTCGCCGCCAGTCGGCGGTCGACCAGCCCGTACTGGATGAACGCGACCGCGGACGAAGAGAGGCCGAACGACTCGCTGATGAGGCCGACCTTCACGAGCGTCTCGGGGCTCAGCGTCTCGCCCGCTAACGGCGGGAACAGGAAGATCAGGAACGGCACGAACAGCGCCGAGCCGCTGATGCCGACGGTGTTGACGATGGTCGCCCCCAGCAGGAAGAAAGGGAAGAGCCACCAGTACTCAAGCCAGTAGCCGGTGCCGACGTCGGCCGGCGTCGGCGCACCGAGGTAGACGCCGACGACGAACAGCACGGGCGCGGCGAAGACGAACAGGTGTTGGTAGCGCAGGAACGACTTCTGCACTCGCTGGGGTGTGCTCTCCGTCATACTGTCACCGGCCCCGAGCCGTCGCGGCTGTGTCGTGGCCGGCGCTCGTGAACGAGCGGGGGATGCCGGCGAGAAGAGACGAGTCGGACTGCGGTCGGGAGCGACTGTCGTCGGCCATCAACCACGCCCCCCGTGGGCGGCGAAGGGTCGAACCACGTCGTGCCGTCGAGTGTGGGTGAACATGGGCGACGGTACCCGTCACGAGGGAAAAACCGTTCCACTCGCGCCGCCCTCGGTAGCTCTTTGCACGCCCCGGAACGACCGGCTGGCATGGAGTACGGCCCCTTCCGTCACCTCCGCGTCGCCGTCGAGGACGGCGTCGCGACGCTGACCATGGACCGCCCCGAGCGCCACAACGCCCTGAACGCCGCGACCCTCCGCGACCTCGACCGAGCGTTCGCCGAGGTCGAGACCGACGACTCCGTCGAAGCGGCCGTGGTCGAAGGTGCTGGGGAGGAAGCGTTCTCCGCGGGCGCGGACCTCGAAGAGTACGCCGGCGAGACGACGGATCACGACCGCGCGGCCAAGGAGCGCCAACACGAGCGCTTCCGGGCGCCCCACGACTGTTCGGTGCCGACGGTCGCGAAGGTCGACGGCTACTGCGTCGGCGGTGGGCTGGTACTTGCCCTCTACTGTGACCTGCGGATCGCCAGCGGGCGCTCGACGTTCGGCCTGCCGACGGCCGCGGTCGGGATGCTCCCCACCGGCGGCGCCACCCGGCGGTTGGTCGACGCCGTCGGCGAGACGACGGCGAAAGAGTTGGTGTTCACCGCCGAGCGTATCGACGCCGCGCGGGCGCGGGAGGTCGGATTGGTGACGGAGACCGTTCCAGCAGCGGATCTCGACGACCGCGTCGACGACCTCGTGGCGTCGATGGCGGAGGTGGGGAGCGAGGCGCTCGGGCGCGCGAAGCGATCGATCAACGCGGCCGTCGCCGCTCCGGACCCGGGGATCGCACGCGAGCGGGAAGCGTCACTCTGGTGGGCACAGTTCGAGCGGCCCGAACGCCGCGACCGCGTCGAGTCGTTCCTCGAAGAGTAGCCTCAGGCTTCCTCGCCGTTCTCCTCGCGCTCGTCGGCCGCGCCGACGCCACCGACGACGCTCTGCCCGGCCAGTTCGTCCTCGGACGGGTCCGAGGCGTACATCAGGTAGACGACCGGGACGATGATGAGGACGAGAAACGCGATCCCGCCGACGTAGGTGAATATGGGGTCGACCATACATCCCCTATTTTCGGGGGGGACTGTATGTGCTACGGCTTGGATCGGCCCGTGTCGCCGGTACGTCGGCGGCGGTGACCCCCGGACCGTCGGCCATTTGTCCGTCCACGACCAACGGCTGGTGTGAGCGTGACCACTCTCCACCGGCCGACCCACCGGGACGCGCTGTCGGCGCTGTCGGCGGCGTTCGAGCGCGGGGATATGGTCACCGTCTTCGGCCGCTGTACCGTCGAGTACGACGGCCGCGCGGCCTCCTCGCTCGGCCGGGGCGACCGACTGCTGATCCTCAAACCCGACGGAACGGCGCTGGTCCACACCGACGAGCAGCGCACGCCGGTGAACTGGCAGCCGCCGGGCTCCGAGCACCGCGCCGCCGTTCGCGACGGCCGCCTCCGCGTGCGAAGCGAGCGTGAGAACCCCGACGAACGACTGGACGTGCGCTTCGAGCAGGTCCACCAGGTGTCAGCACTGCCGGTCACCGGCGGCCGGACCGTCGACGTGTACGGCAGCGAGGAGGACCTCAGACAGCGAATCCTCGACGACCCCGACCTCGTTGAGCCGGGGTTCCAGCCCGAGGCGACCGAACGGGAGACGGCCGCAGGCCCCGTCGACGTGTTCGGCCACGACAGCGAGGGACGGCCCGTCGTCGTCGAACTCAAACGGCGCCGCGTCGGGCCCGACGCCGCGGGCCAACTGGGCCGGTACGTGGAGGCGCTCGAACGGGAGTTCCCCGACGGCGTCGAGGCCCGCGGCGTGCTCGTCGCGCCCTCCGTGACCGACCGCGCGCGGGAGCTACTAGCCGAGAAGGGGCTGGCGTTCGTCGCCGTGGACCCCCCGGCCGCGACGGCGAACGGGCCGGACGGGGAGGCGTCGGCGGCCAGCGAGGGCGAGGACGGGTAGGAAGCGGGGACGCATCGAAGGGTTTAATCGCCGACTGTGCCTCAGAACAGGCAAGTAGCCATGTCTGACAAGCCCGCCTCAATGTACCGGGAGATCGACAAGCCGTCGTACACCCGGCGAGAGTACATCACCGGTATCCCCGGTTCGAAGATCGCACAGCACAACATGGGCGACCTGCAGGCAGACCCCGAGGACTACCCCGTCAAGATCTCGCTCCGACCGGAGGAGACCCTGCAGATCCGCCACGGTTCGCTCGAGTCCGCGCGACTCTCGGCCAACCGTCACCTCATCAAGACCCTCGGCGAGGGTAACTACAAGATGGTTCTCCGGAAGTTCCCCCACCAGGTGCTCCGCGAGAACAAGCAGGCGACCGGCGCCGGCGCGGACCGTGTCTCCGACGGGATGCGACAGGCGTTCGGGAAGCCCGTCGGCACCGCCGCCCGGATCGGCCACGGCGAGAACATCTTCACGGCCTACTGTGAAGTCGACCAGGCCGAGGAAGTGAAGGAGGCGTTCCGTCGCGCCTACAACAAGATGTCGCCGCCCTGCCGCATCGTCGTCGAGCGCGGCGAGGACCTGCTGGTCCGGTAACTCCGGACACCCGTTTCTGCGGTTCGACGCTTCGTCCGTCAGCGGCGTCGCCGCCTCGGAAGCGGGACGGCGACGGTCAGGCGCCGCCGCGTGAGGCCGCCTCCCTCCCGCCGTGGCCCGTTTCGGTCGCGTGGACTTCGAGTAGCCTGATCTCGAACTCGACGCGCTCGCCGGCCAGTTCGTTGTTGAAGTCGACGGTCACCGTCTCCGGGGACACCTCGGTGATCCAGCCCACGTCGCCGGTCTCGCTCCGGACGAGGTCGTCGACCTCGGCCGTCGTGGCGCTCCGTTCTTCGATCTCCTCGCGCGGGACGGTCACGACCTCCCGCTCGTCGCGCTCCCCGTAGGCCTCGGCGGGGTCGAGCACGACCGTCCGCGTCTCGCCCTCCGTCATCCCTTGAACGGCACGGTCGATGCCCGGGAGGACGTGCCCCTCGCCGACCCGGAACTCCAAGGGCTTGAAGTCGCGGTGGTCGTGGTAGATCCCTTCCTCGAGTGCCACGTCCACGTCGGTCGTCTCGAATACCTCGCCGGCGTCGGCGCCGTCGACGGAAGCGTTCGTTTCCGCCCGGCCAGCGGGGGCTTCGCTCCTGCGACCGTCGACGAGTCGCCCGGTGAGGTGGACAATGGCGATGGTGCCTGGATCGGCCACGGTCATTCCTCCACCGTGAAGGTGACCCCGTGGGGAACGTAGGCGTTGTTGCCGTAGCCGCCCTGATCCCACGGGTACTGGTCGTTCTCGATGCCGCGGAGTTGGTCCTCCTGTGCGGCGATAGTCGCCGGCTGGGTGTAGCCCCGTTCGTCGGTGGCCCGGGAGTGCAGGGTCTGCTCGCCGGTCCCGGGGTCCTCCCAGACGTAGCGGAACAGCCGCCAGCCGTTGGGGCTGTCGACGGGGCCGAAGAACTCCGCCTCGTTCCAACTCTCACCTCCGTCCGCGGAGACCTCGACGGTCTCGACGGCGTCGTCGCCGGCCCACGCGACGCCGATGACCTCGATGGTGCCCGCCGGCGACGGCGACACCGTCGCCCCCTCCTCCGGGTAGCCGATCAGGGACTTCTCGACCTGATCGTACATGTAGGCGTTGTCGATCTCGTCGGTGCGCTCCATCTGCTCGCGGGTGTCGTACACCGGGATGTCCTCGTAGTGGGTCGCGCGGTCGTCCTCCTCGGGGATGATCCGGTAGGAGTACTGCTGCCAGTGGGTGTAGGTCCGCTGGCCGTCCTCGGGGGCCCCCTCCTCCTCCCAGTCGGTGCCGATGACCATCGTGTCCATGACGTGCATCCGGTTGACCCACTTGACGTTGTTACAGCCGAACCAGCCCGGCACGAGCAGGCGGACCGGGAACCCGTGGTCCGGGGAGACGGGCGACCCGTTCATCTCGTAGGCGAGCATGGTGTCCTCCATCACCTTCTCCATCGGGATCGAGCGGGTGAAGACGTCCTCGCCCTCCGGGTGTTCGCCGCCCATCACCGACAGGAAGCCGCTGGAGGTGTCCACGTCGTAGGCGTCGAGGATCGCCGAGAGCGGCGTCCCCGTC
Source organism: Halolamina litorea (assembly GCF_026616205.1). Taxonomy (NCBI): domain Archaea; kingdom Methanobacteriati; phylum Methanobacteriota; class Halobacteria; order Halobacteriales; family Haloferacaceae; genus Halolamina; species Halolamina litorea. Next base: position 437,473 of record NZ_JANHGR010000001.1, on the reverse strand, counting down.
CAGACGGTGTTGCCGACGGCGCCGAACGTCCACTGGTTCCCGCCGACCTGTGGCTCGAAGTACGACCGCCCGTTGCCCGCACACTGCATCGTGTGGGTGACCGAGTCGGTGGCGAAGTCGTGTTTGATCTGCTCCATCGTGAGGCTGATCTCCTCGTCCAGCCCGGTCAGCGAGACGCTCCACTCCGCCTCCTCAATGCTCGGGGTCGGGTAGTGGTTCCGGATGTAGTGCTCCTCCCGGGGGTTGATGTAGTCGGTGTAGGTCTCGCGGCTGGCCGCCTCGGCGTTCTCGGGTTCAGGCGAGAGGATCCGCAAGCCGGGATAGCGCTCCTCCAGGGAGGGCTGCTCGGGCTCATCCGGGGGTTCCTCCGTCGGCTCCTCCGTGGGTTCCTCCGTCGGCTCCTCGGTCGGCTCCGGCGTCGACGGCGGCATGTCCGTGTCCGTCCCGGTCGGCGAGCCGTCGGTGTCCGTGCCGCCGCCACCGCCACAGCCCGCGAGGACGCCGACCCCGGCGAGGGAGCCGGCCGCCATCAGGAATCGCCGGCGCTCGACGTACCGGTCGCGCAGCGAGCTACCGTCGGTTTCGGCCCGTGACTCGTCCTCACCGCGCTGCTGTTGGTCGGGTGCCATGAGAACATAGTGTGCTGAAACGAGCATCAGTCGTCCGTTGGTGCTAACCAACCGCGGACGGGCTACTCGGTGACCGTGATGTAGCCGACCATTCCCTGACCCTCGTGGGGGGCACAGACGTAGACGTACTCGCCGGGAACCGTGAACTGGTGTTCGAACGTCGTTCCGGGCTCGTTCAGCGAGAAGTGGTCCTCCCCCTCGTAGGAGGCGAACGGCTCGGCACCCTCCGGGTTCTCACACTTCTCGGACGCGCCGGGGAGGCTCGTCACGTTGTGCCCGGTGCTCTCGAAGGTCCACACGACGGTCGTCCCGACGGCGATCTCGATCTCCTCGGGGTCGAACCGGAGTCGTCGCTCCGGCCCCACCGCGACCTCGACGGCAGGGGGTTCGGTCGGCGTCGGCGACGGGGTGGGCGTCGCCGGTTCGGTCGGCTCGGGCGAGTCCGTGGCCGTCCCCGTCGGCGACCCCTCGCCGCCGTCGCCGGTACAGCCGGCCAGGAACGTTCCCACGACGACACTGCTCGCGGCTCCGAGGAAGCTACGGCGCTCGACCATGGTCGATACGGGAGGCGGCGACGGGCAAGAAATCACGATTGGTGACTGCCAACGTCGCCCGTTTCGACGGCCGGAACCGCGGCCACACGGCCGTCGTGGATACAGGGGAATATCGCCATGGGGCGACGCCTACTCGCGGTATCGGCGTACCTAACAAAGGCGGTCGGGTGGGACAGGGTTCGACATGCGCCACGAAGGACCCGATCGACCCGTCGTGTGGCAACGCGCAGCGCCTCGATCGTGCCGTCGGGCGAGCGGCCGCCGGACGCGGCACCGCCGTGGGGGCGCCGATGCGTGAGTTGACGTTCACGCTCGAGTTCGAACACGGGGTCGACCCGGTGGCGGACACGTTCATGGAGCACCCCGAACTCCGGTCCGACGCCATCGCCAGCCCCATCCGCCGCGACCGGTTCTGGCGGGTCGAACAGTTCCTCGGCCCGGGGGCGGCCCTCGACGCCATCGAGCGCTGCCGACTCGACGACGACGCGCCGGACGGGACGACGGCCGCCGCGACGTGTGCCGCCGAACGACACCACGAACGGCTCGAACGGTCGGCGTCGACGCTCGCCGTCTACAGCTTCGGCGAACGGCTCCACACCAGCAACTCCGTCGTCGCGCTGGCGGCCCGACACCTCGATCTGGGCCACGTCTTCCAGACACGCCGGGGAAAGAACCGACAGCAATGGCGGCTGCTGATGTGCTCGGAGACGAACGTCAGCACCTTCTACGACGCCGTCGACGAGCACCTCGATAGCGGGGTTAGCCTCGATATCGGGCGGCTCGGGGAGGCCGACCACTGGAACTTCGACTCGGTCGCGGCCGTCTCGCTTTCGGGAGTCGAACGGGACACCCTCCGGGCGGCGATCCGACACGGCTACTACGAGACGCCCCGGGAGATCACCGTCGGCGGCCTCGCCGAGCGGCTGTCCGTCCCGCAGTCGACCGTCTCCTACCGGCTCCGGCGGGCCGAGGAAAAGCTCGTCAAGGGCTACGTCGATCAGTCGATGCTGGCCCCGACCGAGGAGCGAGCGGGCCAGCGGATCGACAGCTGATCCCCGCCGCCGAACGCAGCGCCCAACACCCCCCGGTGTGAACGACGGGGCATGCCTTACGAGCGCCTCGCCCGCCGGCTGGCCGACGGCCCCACGCCGGCGGTGAGCACGCTCCCCGATGGGAGCGTCGACCGCTACTGTCGACTCTCCGCTGGTGGACTGAACCCCGTCGAGTCCCGAACGACGTTCGCCCGCGAAGCCGCCGCCGGCCACCGGAAGGGGTTCACTCTCGATCCCCGGGCGGTCGAAGCGGGCGGCCAGTCGGTCAACGCCGCCCAGCAGGCCCACGCGCTCGGCGCCGAAGCGACCTGCTACGGCCACCTCGACGACCCCGAACCCGACCGCGACCTGTTCGCCGACCTGCCATTCGACTGCGTCTCGATGGGGCGGGCGACGGTCGTGAACGTCCTCGACTTCGACGACGGCGACCTCCTGCTCGTCGAGGAGTCGCCGGACCTCCGCGAGTGGACGTTGGCCGACCTCCGCGAGGCGGCACCGCTCTCTTCGGTCTTCGGCGACGACGAGGCCGCCCCGGAGGACCGCTCCGAGCCCGGCCACGCGGTGTTCTGTTCGAACTGGGTATCCACACCCGGGATGGGCGACGCGTTCCACGAACTCGGTACGGCGTCGATCCCACGGGTGCCGTTCGTGTTCGACCCCGGCGACGTGCTCGGGAGCGACTTGGCGGCCCACCGGGAGCTTCGGGAGGCCGTCCGGGCGCTCGCCCGTCGAGTCGACGTTGTGCTCTCGGTCAACGAAACGGAGCTTCGGGCGCTCTCGGCTGCGCTACCGGCGCCGCCCGATCCGCCCGTCGACGACGAGGACAGGGTCGAGGCGGTACGCGCGGCGTTCGACGCCTTCGCGGTCGTGAAACACGGCAAGCAGTCCGCCCTCGCGGCGACCGACGTGGCGACCGTCCGCGTCGAGAACCCCGTCGTCGACGACATCCGACAGATGGGCGGCGGCGACCGCTTCGGCGGGGGGCTGGCAGTGGCGCTGGGTGCCGGCTGGGACTGGCCGGTCGCGCTGGCCTGTGGGAACGCCTGTGCGAGCTACTACGTCGCCACGAGCGAGACGGCGTCGGCGGCGACGCTCCGTGAGTGGCTGCTGGATCGGGGACTGGCGTAACCGAGTTCGGCTGTCGTCACGGGGAGGGAGAGCGGCCTTCGCGAACGGGCCCCTTACTAGTCGAGGATGCGGTCGATTGCCTCGGGAGAGACATCGACGGCGTCGCCGGCGAGGGTTCGGGCGAGCGCCGCGGCGGCCGCGCCGCGGGCCAGCGCGGTCCCCACGTCGGTCGGACGGCCGTCGGCCCCTTCGCCGTCCGAGTCGCTCCCGGCAAGCCGTGTCGCGTGGAACGCGCCGACGAAGGCGTCGTGAACGCCCGCTTCGTCGACGGTTTCGCCGGGGACCGCGTCGACCTCGTGGACCTCGTCGTCGTGGACCGCCAGCGCGTCGCCGTCGCCGTGGCCGAGCACGACCGTCTCGAACCCGTTGTCGGTCCGGAGCGCGTGGGCGATCTCGATCGGGTCGCCGTCCTCGCCGAAGACGGCCTGTGCCGCTTCCGGGGAGACGAACAGCACGTCCACGTACGGGAACAGCGCCTCACAGGCCGCGCGGGCGGTCGCCTCGTCCCAGTCGGCGTCCCGGTAACGGAGGTCGAAAGAGGCGGTGGTGCCGGCCTCGCTCGCGACCTCGAACAGCGACTCGGTCGTGGCCGCGGCCCGCTCGGACCGCGCGACCGTGGGGCCGGCGACGTGGAAACGGGCGGCCTCCTGCACGACCCCGGCCGGGAGGTTCGGCGCGTGGACGCGTTCGAAGGCGGCGCCCGAACGGTCATCAACGGTCGTCCGGCCGCGCGGTTCGGGGCCGGCCTCGACGAACCGCGTGGCGAGTCGGGCGTCGCCGTCGCCCCACGTCACGCCGGTGCGGACACCGTGGCCACGGAGGTCGGCGACGACGCGGCGCCCCAGCGGCGAGTCCGGGAGTCGGGAGAGCCAGACGGCGTCGGCCCCGAGCCCCGAGGCAGTGACGACCGCGTTCCGTTCCGGGCCGCCGACGCCGGCGGCGAACTGTTCGGCGTCCCCGAGTCGCCGGTCCCGTCCCGCCCGCAGTCGCAGCGTCGCCTCGCCGAACCCCACGAGATCAGTCATGACCTGACCGTCACCCGGTCGCGTGAAAAAGGCTCGCGCCTACTCCGTCAGGGGGAGTACGACGCCGAACAGGATCGGGCTGAGGAGGAACGCGAGCAGGCCCACGCCCGCGACGAGGAGGAACAGCGTCTCCTCCCACGCCGGGACGGTGAAGAAGTTCTCAGCGAGATAGCCGCCCATCTCGCCGACGATCATGAGCGCGAGCCCCAACAGGACCCCGCGCTTGACGTACGACGGGTAGTCGATCGAACCGTATCTGCCCATCTCGGGTCGAGTGAGTGTACTTTCCTACATACGTCTTTCGAGGGCGAAACCGCTATCCCTCCGAACGCGAATCCGGGTGTATGGCCTCCGGAATCACGGAACTCGTCGTGGAGATCGGGACCCTGCTTGCCTACGCGCTGCTGTCGGGCGTGTTGACCTACGTCGGCGTGCTCTCCGAGCAGACGGCGCTGGAGACGTTCACCAGCGGCCCCGCGCCGCTGGCGGTCTGGTTCCTCGTCCTCGGCGGGATCGCGCTCTACGGCGGCATCGTGGCGGTCGGTCGGGACCTGTTGGCCGCGCGCCTGCTGGCGCTGCTGCACTGAGTCGGCTCGACCGAGTCACTCGACGGGCAGCCCCTCGGTGATCGTCCCGCTGGAGCCGGCGCCGATGATCGTTCCGCCGTCGGTGACCTCGGCCCCGTAGTAGGTGAGGCCCGGACCGGGGTCGACGCGCTCGGCGTCGCCGTCGGCGGTGATCGGCACCAACTGGCCGTCGTCACCCGCGATCACGAAGACGTCGCCTCGACGCCGGTGAGTTGGGCCGCCTTGGACGCCTCCGATACTGTCCAGTCGAACTGCAGGGACATGGTCGAGTACACCACGAGAGGGTGAAAAGTGGGCGTCGGGGACGGGGCCAGCCGGGTCGCAGTCGTACGGTTTCGCCCCCGAATCCTGTCGTGAACTTCCGGCCGGGAACGGTCGGTCGTGACCCGGCTACTGGGTCTCCATCTGGCGCTCCAGGTCGCGGAGCCGCTCGACACGGTTCTCCGTGCTCGGGTGGGTGCTGAACACCCGACCGATGAACCCCGAGCGGATCGGGATGACGAAGAACGCGTTCATCTCGGAGGTCTCCCGCAGGTCCTCGCTGGGCACGCGGTCCATGCTGCCGTCGATAGTCAGCAGCGCCGACGCCAGCGCGGCCGGCTTGCCCGTAATCGCGGCGGCGCCGCGGTCGGCGGCGTACTCCCGGTAGCGCGAGAGCAGGCGGATCAGCAGGAACGAGAGGATCCAGACGGCAAAGGAGACCGCGATGGCCACGATCACCTGTCCCCCGCCCTGTCGGTCCCGGCCGCCACCGAACAGGAAGCCGAAGCGTACGACCATGAACGCAAGCGTCGAGAGGAACGACGCGATGGTCATCACCATCACGTCGCGGTTCTTCACGTGAGCGAGTTCGTGGGCCAGCACGCCCTCCATCTCCTCGCTATCGAGGGTCTGCAACAGCCCACGGGTCACGCAGACGGTCGCGTTCTTCTGGGAGCGCCCGGCCGCGAAGGCGTTGGGAACCCGCGTGTCGGCGACGGCGACCTTCGGCTTGGGGAGGTCGGCCTGCTGGCAGAGCCGTTCGATCGTCGCGTGGAGCTCCGGGTACTCCTCGCGCTCGACCTCGCGGGCACCCATGCTGTACAGCGCGAGCTTGTCGCTGAAGAAGAACTGGCCGACCATGAACACGCCCATGAAGGCAACCATGCCGAACGCGCCGACGTCGGCGATCCAGAGGCCTCCGAGGAAGACGACGTAGAGGAGGCCGAGCAACAGCATGGTCGCCGCCATGCGCGCCCGCAGCCCCCAGTCCGCTTTCCACTCCATATCGGTGAATGGGTGTTCAGCGGCTTAAACCCCTTCCTGCACAGCCGCGCCGCCGCCGTTGGTTTCGGCGACGACGGCGCCGCGATGGCCGCGACCCCGGCGACTTTCTGCCCGGCGTCCCCAATCGGGGTATGGACACCGTCATCGTCACCGGCGGCCGCGGCGCCTCGGGGCGCTGGGTCGTCGACCGACTGCGCGAGGACCACGAAGTCGTCGTCGTCGACCGGGACCACCCGGGCTTCGGCGCCGACCCCGTCGAGAACGTCGACTTCCGGGCCGCGGACCTCACCGACCGCGGCGCAGTCAGGGAACTGATCGCCGGCATCGGCCCCGACGCCGTCGTCCACTGGGGTGCCATCCCCGCGCTCGGCCGCCACCCCGAGGGCGCGGTGTTCGAGAACAACGCCATCGCGGCGTACAACGTCCTCACCGCCGCCGGGGAGGCAGGGGCACGGATCGTTCAGGCCTCCAGCGACGGCGCCTACGGCTTCTTCTTCGCCGAGGAGACGCCGCTGCCCGACGAACTGCCGATCACCGAGGACCACCCGCGACGACCGGAGGACGGCTACGGCCTCTCGAAGGTCGCCGCCGAGGAGGTCGCCGCAGGCGTCGCCCGCCGCCACGGCGTGCAGGTCGCCTCGCTGCGGCCCTCGTGGATTCAGGAACCCGGCGGCTACCCCTGTCGGGACCCCGACTACACGGGTGACCTCGGCGCCGGCGCGGGGAACTACTGGTCCTACGTCGACGCCCGCGACGTGGCCGAGATGGTCCACACGGCGCTGACAACCGAGTTCGCGCCCGAGGGCGGCCACGAGGCGTTCAACTGCGTCGCCGCCGACAACGCGCTCGGCGAGCCGCTGGAGGACCTGCTCGAACGACATTACGGCGCGCTCCCGTCGGGCCCGGGCGTTGAGGGCGACGGAAGCGCCTACAGCCTGAAGAAGGCCGGCGAGACGCTCGGCTGGGTGCCCGAACACTCCTGGCGCGAGGCGGCCGACGAGGACGTTGATCGGCCCGAACTGGTTCGGGACTGAATCGACCGCGACGCGAACCCCTATACCGTCGCCGACAGAGCCCCACCCATGCGACTTGCACGGATCAGGACGGAGTCGGGCGTCGTCGCCGGCGAGTACGAGGACGGCGTCGTCGAGGCCGGGGGCGAGACGTACGTCGTCGGGGAGGACGGCCCGCTGGCGCCGCCGTGTGACCCCTCAGCGCTCTACTGCATCGGCCGGAACTACGCCGAGACGCTGGCCCAGAAGGGGTACGAGCGGCCCGAGCAGCCGACCTACTTCATCAAGCCGCCGGTGTCGGTCGTGCCCCACGAGGCGCCGATCCCGTACCCGACCTTCTCGGAGGAGGTCACCTACGCGGGCGAACTGGTGGCCGTACTGGGTGAGCGCTGTCGGAACGCGACCCCCGAGGAGGCCGAGGCGGCCGTTCAGGGGTTCACGATCATGAACGACGTGGATGCGTTGGATCAGCCTGACCTCACCTCCCGGAAGGCCTTCGACGGCTCCGGCCCGCTGGGGCCGTGGATCGAGACCGACGTCGATCCGACGGCGATGGACATGTACACCGACATCAACGGCGAGCGCCGGCAGTCGGCGAACACGGAGCTGATGCTCTGGGGGCCGTACGAACTGCTCTCGTTCCTCTCCGAGCGGTTCACGCTCCGCCCCGGCGACGCCGTGGCGTTCGGCAGCCCCGGGAACCCCGGGACGATCGAGCCGGGCGACGAGATCGAGATCCACTACGAGGGGATCGGGACGCTGCGGAACACGGTGGTTTCACAGGAATAGGGTTCGCAGGATGTTGGGGACAACAGCGACAGCGTCTCGATGCATGACCTCTGGGACCGCAGTCCGCCGGGCACGAGGCCCGGCTGGGCACCGATTCCCCACCCCTCCCCCCGCGCCGTCGGCCATCGACGGCGCGAGGCGTCCACCGCTCCGCGCCGCAGTAGCGGTGGCACGACGTGAGCGCGACGGCGCGAACGAGCGCGAGGGACGAGTGAGCGGACGCGAGCGAGTCGGCTGGGGAGGCTGTGGGCGGTGCGGGGCGGCGCGGTCCACGTGGTCATGCTCGCTCCGTGGTCCTGTTCCGGGAAGCGGAACCACGAGCACACCCACCGATACAGAACCCCGACCCGACGACGCACACACCAGATAGCGCGGCGCTTATCAGTCGGAACCACCCAAATTCCGGTAATGAGTAAGTCAGGCGAGTTCTGCCCGCGCTGTGGCGACGACGTGCCAAAGCGCCCCGAACCCCTCCCCGGGGAGCCGCGGGACCGCGACGCCGCCCTCTGTGACGCCTGCTACTTCGAGGACTTCGACCTCGTCGACGCACCCGAACGCATCGAAGTGCTGGTCTGCTCGCGCTGCGGTGCGGTCCACCGCGGCAACCGCTGGGTCGACGTCGGCGCAAAGGACTACACCGACGTGGCCGTCGACGAGGTCGCCGAAGCCCTCGGGGTCCACCTCAAGGCCGAGCAGGTCCAGTGGGGCGTCGAACCCGAACAAGTCGACCAGAACACGATCCGGATGCACTGCACCTTCTCCGGGCTGGTCCGGGGCACCCACGTCGAGGAGACCGTCACCGTGCCGGTGAAGGTCTCGCGGGGCACCTGCAAGCGCTGTGGCCGCATCTCCGGCGGCGCCTACGCCGGCGAGGTGCAGGTCCGCGCCGCCGAGCGCGAACCCACGAAGGACGAGTGTGACCGGGCCATGGAGATCGCCCACGAGATGGTCGAGGAGCGCGAGGCCGACGGCGACCGCGACGCGTTCGTCACCGAGGCCAAGGAGGTCAAGGACGGCGCGGACATCCAACTCTCGACGAACAAGCTGGGCCGGATGCTCTCGAAGCGGCTGGTCGAGGAGTTCGGCGGCTCCTTCGAGGAGTACGCCACGCTCGTCACCGAGGACTCCGACGGTAACGAGGTCTACCGCGTCACCTTCGCGGTCCGGCTGCCCCGCTACCGACAGGGCGAGATCATCGACCCCGAGGACGGCGACGGCCCGGTGGTCGTTACCTCCGTGCGGGGGAACCTCAAGGGGACCCGACTGGCCTCCGGCGAGCGCTACGAGGCCCGCTTCGACGAGGGCGACGCCCCCGACGCCCTGCGGCTGGGCGAGCGCGACGACGCCGTGGAGACCACCGTCGTCGCCGTCGAGGACGAACACGCGGTACAGGTGCTCGATCCCGAGACGTTCGAGACGAAGAGCATCCCCCGGCCGGACTTCTTCGACACCGACGCCCAGCAGGTCCGGGTGCTGAAGTCCCGCTCGGGGCTGCACATGGTGCCCGACGCCGAGAGCAAGCGCGAGTGATCGGCGGCCGTGCCGGCGGTATCGACGCCGACGGCGGAACTTAAGCCGCTGGCTCCGGTGGGTGGGGTATGGACTGGAAGCAGGCCCTCGCCATCACGATGGTCGTCCTGATGCTCGGCTCCTCCTTCGCCTACGCGCTGGCGCTCTGAACGCGGTTCAGGGGCGGTACTCCACGTTCACCGCGTCGTAGAGCCACCCCAACAGCGGCCTGCTCGTCCCTGCGGGTCGGTCGACACGCACGTCGTTCCAACGGTCGTAGCGGTAGCGCTCCCAGTCGGCCTCTCCGTCGACCGTGTAGCGCACCGTGACCGCTCGGAGCCACCCCGACTCCGCGTCGACGGCGACGGTGACGTTGCCGTCGAACGAGTCGGGCGGCGTCGAGGCGTTCGTGCCGCTGCCGAGCAGCCGGCTGGCGACCGAGTCGTTCTCGGTCCGGAGCCGGATCGTGCCGTTCGTCTCCGTGACGGTCGTCTCCACGGCGTCGCTCCTGAGCGTCGTCGCGAGCCCGCCGCGGTCGAGCCGGTCGGCGTCCGCCCAGAGGTTCAGCGCGCGGGACTCGTTGTCCTTGGTGTCCGGCGGGTAGTCGTGCAGCGTCGCGCTGACGGCGTCGGCGTAGATGTCCGGCCCGGAGCCGAAGTAGCCCTCGCCGTTGGCGACGGCGTACTCGCGGTCGCTCCGCTCGACAGTGTACCGCAGGAACACGCAGCCGCCGTCGCGGCGCGTGACGTTCTGGTCACAGGGGACGATCCAGTCCATCCGGTAGTCGTTCGTGCCGGTGGCGTGCAGGGCGCTCAGCGCGACCTCCTCGGGCGCCCCGTCGGCGTCGACGGTGTCGGGACCGGGCGGTTCGTAGAACGGGTCGACGATCCCCACCGACCCCATGATGAGCGCCGTCAGGACCGCGGCGATGGCCATGCGCGCGAAGATGTCCTCGCCGAAGCGGGCGCGCATGGCGTCGGTGAGGCGGCTCACGGCGCACCTCGCTGGGTGCTGGTGGAGGGACTCGTCAGCCGTCGGGTGGAGGGGCGGAGACGGTTCACGAGTCCCCCCATACGTCCGACAACGGATGGTTCTCCCGCTTCTCCGCGTCGGCTTCGGTCCGGTTGGTCGGGGTCGAGCCCGAACCTGAACCGGAGCTTCCCGACCTGCCGCCCGATTTGCCCGGTCCCCCCGACGAGCTTCCGGGGCCGTGCCGGCTGCTGTGGGCCGAACGACCGCCGGAGTAGGTCCCCGGGCTGGCGTCGACGCCCGCGAGGGCTGCCTCGGGGTCGGCCGCGGGCAGGGTCGGCTTCGAGAGCCGGTCGACCTGCTCGCCGAACCAGTCCGGGATGTCCGTGCTCGCGCGGTCGAACAGTTCGAGCAGCGAGTCGTCGGCGAGGTAGGTCGCGCCGTAGTCCTCCGGCGAGCGCACGACGCGCCCGCAGGCCTGGATCACGGTCCGGAGGGCGGCGCGGTAGTACCACGCCCACTGGCCCTCCTCCAAGCGCTGTTCGACCCGGGAGTCGCTCGTGTTGAGGTACGGCGCCTTACAGAGCACCTGCCAGCGACAGAGGTCGCCCTCCAAGTTCAGCGCCTCCTCCATCTTCACCGAGAGGAACAGTTCGGGCTCGTCGCTGGCCTTCCACGCCTCCAGTTCGGCGTCGCGGTTCTCCCGGTCGTGGACCCGGATTCGCCCGGCGACGCCCAGTTCGGCGAGGCGGTCCGCGAGCCGTTCCTGGATCGCGTAGGAGTGGCAGTGGACCAGCCCCTTCTCGTCGTCGTGTTTGGCCATCAGCCGGACGAGCAGGTCGGCGATCCTCGGGAGCGTCTCGTCGCGGTGCTCGTAGGTCATCTTCCCTTGCGTGGTGTCGTAGAGCGGCCGGTTCTCGACGGGGAAGGTGTGGCCGACCTCCACCAGCGCGACGTTCTCGGGGTCGAGGCCGACGCCGCGGCAGTAGGCCTCCTTGCTGAGGATCGTCGCCGACAGCAGCGCGAACTTCGAGCCACGGTCCCAGACTGTGTGTTGGAGGTACTTCGCGGGGTCGAGGGGCTTGATCGTGATCGAACCGCCGGCGCCGTCGAGCTGGTCGACGACCCACGTCGTCGGCGAGTGCGGATCGCGGTAGTCCTCGGCGAAGTAGCTGAGTTCGCTCCGGAGTTCCTGTAGCCGGTCCCGGCGGGCGGCCTCCTCCGGCGTGAGTTCGGCTTTCGCGAGCAAGCGGTCCTTCTCGGCCTCACAGCGTTCGAGGAGCTGTTCGGCGAAGCGCACCGCGCCCTCGACCTCGTCGCCGGTAGCGGCGGTCACGTCGGGCACCTCCACGTCGTCCCAGACCGGCACCCGGCGCGGGGTGAGTTCGACGGCGGCGTACATCTCGGCCCATTCGGCGAGGCCGTGAGCCTCGTCGACGACGACCACGTCGCGGGTGCGGAACACGTCGCTACCGGCGGTCTGCATGAAGTACGCGAGCGTCATCGCCGCGATCGACTGATTGCTCGCGATAGACCGGTCCGAGAAGTACGGACAGCGGTGCCGAACCGTGCAGTCGAACCCCTTCTTACGCACGCAGGGGGCCTGATCGACGGGCGTGTCGTGTTCGCCGGGGAGGATGCAGTCGTAGTTGTTCTTGCCGCGGATGATCCGGAAGTCAGAAAGCAGGTCGTCGGCCTCCACGTCGTCGAGTTGGCTGACCTGCGGGGTGGTGTAGTAGGCGCCGGTGGGCTGGGCGGGGTCTGCCTCCTCAACGGTCCGGGCCGCGCCCATGATCGAGCGCGCGAGGAGGGACTTGCCGCTGCCGGTCGGCGCGCGGACGAGCACCACGTCGTTGCCCGCGGCGAAGGCGTCGCGGATGTCCGCGAGCGCCCGCTCCTGGTTGCCGCGGAAGGAGGGCGCGGGGAATGACTCGGGGATACGGGCGGGCTCCACTCTACCGATAGATACGGCGAGAGCGGGATGAATGTAGCGGACGGGGTCGGACGGGTCGGTGCAGTCCGAGTGTTACGGGCTGGCGCTGAACTGCCCGAACTTCATGCCGAAGAAGAACGCGACGATCGCGAAGACGATCATCGAGGGCAGGACCATCATGAACACCGTCGAGGGGGTCATCATGGCCGTGAGCGCGACGGTGGCCACGGCGACGATCAGGACGAGCGGGCCAACTGAGCGCGTGAAGTCGTACTCCATACCGACCGTAGTGGCTCCACGGGCATATCGGTTGAGGAAGCGGGTACCGTTCCCGCGGGTCGACATTACGAAGGACGTCCGGGGTTCGACGAGCGGTTCCGTGCTGGAACGCACGTGCCGCCGCCCGTTCGGCGGGGCGGCTGGGTCGGACTGGCCACTACTCACGACCACGGATCGACGCGCCCGCGCCGACGAACAGCAGTCCGAGCGCGCCGAGTGCGTATACGGCCACGTCGACGGCAGCGCCGGTCACCAGCATCGCCGCACCGACGACGAAACAGAGGAGCCCGAGCAGCGAGATGACGTCAGCGAGCAGCCGGGACGTACGGTCGTCCATGCGCACACTCTGGACGTGCTCTTACATAAACAGGGACGGCCGCCGTGGTGAGCCGCCCCCACCGCCCCATCGGTACCGGACGAGGACAGCTGACTGCCGACTACCGGACCACGTCTGCCGCCACGGAGCCGAACCCTTCGACCTCCGCCCGGACGTGCGAACCGGGCTTGATGACGCCCGCGCCGGGCGTGCCCGTCGAAATCACGTCGCCGGGTTCCAAGGTCATCACGTCGGAGTGGTACGCCACCAGCTCCCGCGGCGAGAACGTCATGTTGTCGACGACGTTCTCGGCGACCGTCTCGCCGTCGACGACGGTGCGGACGGTGGTGGGAGAGAGGTCCGTCCCGGGCTCCGGAACCGCGATGTGCGGGCCGAACACGAGGAACGTGTCGAAGCTCTTGGCGCGGGTCAAAAAGCGCGGGTTGCGCTGGAGCACGTCCTCGGCGGTCATGTCGATCACGGGGACGTACCCCGCGATGGCGTCGTCGGCGTCCTCGACGGCGACGTTCCGGCAGGTCCGACCGATCACGACCGCCAGTTCGGCCTCGGCGGTCACGCGCTCGCTGATCTCCTCGGGGGGAAGCCGGATCGGTCCGCCCGGGCCGGTGGCTGCGGTGGTCGGCTTGAAGAAGCTCGCCGGCTCGTCGGGGGCGTCCTCAGAGAGGTCCCCGGCGTGCTCGACGTAGTTGAGGCCGATGCCGAACAGCTTGCCCAGGTCGGCGAGGGGCGTGCCGAGGGAGCGGTGTTCGCGTGGCACGCGGGCGGCGCTGGCCTCGTCGACGCGCGGGAGCGTGCCGGCCGCCGCGGCGGGCAGTGCGTCGCGGACGCTCGTGTACTCGGGCGCGGCCGCGGCGAGTGGGACGAAGCCGTCGTCGTCGCCGAGGAGCGGGTCGCCGTCGGCGGTGCGTGCGAGGTAGCGCATCAGGTGGACCTCCGGAGCCGGAGTGTGGGTCGTGATCGGCTGGGCATACGCCGAACAGGGGCCTCCCGAACTATCAACGTCTCGGCGGTCCTCACCGACGAACCGCCGCCCGTCTCAGTATTGATACTGGGGGGGACAAGGTTTTGTCCGGCCATGTGAATTTTCGATCATGAAACTGGAGGAGCCCCAACACGATCTGCGGGACTCCCCCATCCCGGTCGCCGACCTGCAACACGGGCAGGCCGTGTTGATCCGCGGGCCGGCGATGACGGGGAAGTACGACCTGCTGTTGGAGCTGTTGAGCGCGCTGGCAGCACGGTCGGTGTTGGTCTCGACCAGCCGACAGGCCGAGGGCGCGCGGGCGGACTTCGCGGCCTACGGCGACCCCGATCAGCTCTGGGTGGCCGACTGTGCGAGCCGCATCCACGGACGGGAGCCCGAATCGAGTGACCGCGTTCGATACGCCTCCTCGCCGCGGAACCTCACCGAGGTGGGGATGAAGTTCACCGACCTGCTCGGCAGTATCGAGGCCGACGGCGAGGCCGCCGTCGGCGTCCACTCGATCTCGGAGCTGGTGATGTACACCGACGTTCAGCAGGTGTATCAGTTCCTCACGGTGCTCCTCGCGGAGTGTCGCGGGGTGGGCTGGCCGGTGGTGGCCGTCGTCGACGACGCCGCGGTCGGCGACCAGTCGATCAATACACTGACCGAACCGTTCGACGTAGTGGTCAGTACGCGCCGCACCGATCACCGAGAACTCCGGTACTGCGACCCGACGGGCGAGGAGAGCGGCTGGGTGCCGTTCTGACTCCGGCGGGCGAGTCGCCTCACTTTTGACGCCGTCGGCCCAACCGCGGGCAATGGCCGACTTCGACCCCGAGACGTTCGAAGAGGAGAAGTACACCGACCACTTCGCGGAGCTCCAGCGCGCCTACAAGGACGCCTTCGAGGCGATGCGGGAGGACCACGGGTCGGACCTGATCCACGCCCTCGACCAACAGGTGCTCAACGAGTCCGAGCCCCACTTCGTCGACGGGCGCTTCGAGATCGAACTGCCCGAGAACCCGACGGATCGCGTCACGGCCGTCGACGCCGACGACGCGACGCTGACGGCGGCGCTGGATCGCTACACCGACGAGATCGCCGCCCGGCTCCACTCGCTGTTCGGCGTCGAGCGCCCCGAGAACGAGGCCTGAGCCGGGTATCGACCCGCCAACCAAACGTATAAACGGCCCGCTGACCAAACCGCGTGTATGAGCACGGAGAGCCAGTCCGGCGACGACCTACGCGATCGCATCACGAACTTCCTGCGGCGGAACTTCCCGCAGATCCAGATGCACGGCGGGTCCTCCTCCATCACCCACCTCGACCGCGAGGAGGGTGTCGTCCACATCCAGCTCGGCGGCGCGTGTTCGGGCTGTGGCATCTCGCCGATGACGATCCAGGCGATCAAGTCCCGGATGGTCAAGGAGATCCCGGAGATCGAGCGCGTCGAGGCCGACACCGGCATGAGCGCCGGCGCCGACGGTGACCTCGGCGGCACCGGCAGCAGCAGCATGAACGCGACGTTCCCGGGCGAGGGCGACGACGACGGCGAGGACGACGAAGGCCCCCAGGCCCCGTTCTGACCCGCCGGCGCACGGTTCCCGTGTCTTCGACCGCGTCGAACCACCGCCGGACGCTGACTTTTTGCCTCCGAGCGACCACCACACGGCTATGAGCGAGGAGTTCGACAAGGAGGCCGAACGGGAGAAACTCCGCGAGAAGTTAGAGAAGGACGAACAGAAACGCGAGGAGACCCAGCGGATGAGTGAACTCCTCCTGCAGGGGGCGACGATGACCAACGAGCACTGCGACAACTGTGGGGACCCCCTCTTCCGCGACGGCGGGCGGACGTTCTGTCCGACCTGTGGCGGCGGCAATACCGACGCCGCGGCCACCGAGGCTGCCGCCGAACAGCAGGATGAGCAGGCTCAACAGTCCCGGACGGAACAATCACCGACAGCACCGTCGCCGCCCACCCAGCAGCCCGGCGGTGCGGCCGAGTCGCCGGCGACCGGCACTCCGGAAAGCGAGTCGCAGTCGCGAGCGATCCAGACGACGCCACAGGAAGTCACGCCCACGGGGAGCCAACCGGAGCAGGCCGGCGTGAACGGGGCCGATCCGATGGGAGTAGACTCCTACGCCGAACTCCAGCGTGCAGTGAGTCGCTGTGCCCGAAAAGCGAACGAGGCGACCGACCCACGGACCGCCAAGCAGTGGCTCGAAGCGTCCAAGGAGGCCGCCGAGGCGCTGGAAGCGCTGGAACGGTAGGTCAGTCGCCGCCGGTGTACTCGCTGCCGACGACCTCTCGCAGCCGATCAGCGGTCACCTCGCCGACACCGGGGACCTCCAGCAAGTCCTCCTTCTTGGCGGTCATCACCGACTCGACGGTTTTGAACTCCGCGAGCAGCGCCCGGGCGGTCACCGGCCCGATGTCGGCGACGCTGCCGACGACGTACTCCTGCTGTTCGGTCAGCGTCTTGCCGGACTTCTCGCCGTGGACCGAGACGGTTCGGTCGGACTCCTCCTGTTCGCGGCTGGCGACGACCTCCAGCAGGTCGGCGGTGTCGTCCTCGTCCTCGGTCCGGAGGACGCTGGCGTCGAAGTCGATGGCCAGCGAGGAGAGCGCGCCACGGATCGCGTTCGGGTGGACGTTGCGCTCGCCGTAGAGGTCCTCACCCTCCAGAATCACGACGGGTCGGGCGTAAGCCCGCGAGAGGTCTCCCACCTGCTCGAACATCGAGCGGTCGCCCCCGGTCAGGGTGTCGAGGAAGTCCGAGACGGACTTGCGCTCGACGGCCACGCGATCGGAGAGCACGTAGTCGCCGACTTCGAGGGTTTCGAGGCGGGTGCGGACACCCTCCCGCCGCGAGAGTTCCTTGGCGATCGGTGAGTCGAGTTCGCGCTGGTCGACGACCACTTCGACCACGTCCTCCTCGGGGTCCGACTGGGCGGTGGCGACGACGCCCTCTGCGGGTTCGGCGTCGACATCGGCGTCGTCAGTTTCGGTATCGTCAGTTTCGGCGTCGTCCGTTCCGTCGTCAGTCGCCTCCTCGCTTTCGCTGCCGTCGCCGTCCCCCTCGGCGAAGTCGGTCATCCCGGGGCTGAGTCGCTCCTCGCGTTCCCCGTCGTCATCGCCGAACGACGAGAGCGCCTGCTGGGCGTCGTCGAGTTCCGCCTCGACCTCCTCGGCGACGCCCTTCAGCTTCCGGAGTTCCTCCTCCATCTCCTGTTCGCGCCGGCGGGCGATCCAGAAGAACGCCTCGTCCCGGGTGTCGTTGGCCAGCAGGACGACCACCTGCCCCTCGGCCTGTCGCCCGGTCCGGCCCTTCCGTTGGATCGACCGGATGGCGGTCGGGACCGGCTCGTAGAACAGCACCAGATCGACCTCGGGGACGTCCAGCCCCTCCTCGGCGACGGAGGTGGAGACGAGCACCTCGAACTCCCCGTTCCGGAAGGCGTCGAGACGCTCCTGCTGTTGGGTCTGGGTCATGCCGTCGGAGCCCTGCTTGTCGCCCTGCCCGACGAACTTTCGGGTCTCGAAGCTCTGCCCGAGGAACTCGGTCAGGGCTTCGGCGGTGTCGCGGGACTCCGTGAAGACGATGACGCGCTCGCCCTCGCCGATGCCCAGCGTCTGAGCCAGCAGGATGCGGGCCTGCGAGAACTTCGGATGGAGGCCGTCGAACGTGTCCGCCTTCCGCATCGCACGGCGCACGCGGGGGTCGCTGACCATGCGCTGGCTGGCCTTCGACGCCCCCGAGGAGCGGGCGTCCTCGCGCTGGCGCTCGAAGTACCGGCGGACCGACTCGACGGACTGGGTCTCGACCAGTTCGACCGCCCGGCGGAGCTTCATGATCTCGGCGTGGGTGCTCATCCCCTGGTAGCCCTCGCTCTGGTCGTTGTTGATGAGCTTCTGGAGTTCGGCGCGCATCCCGTTGAGCTTCTTCTGGGAGAGGTCCGGGCTGGTGGCCTTGGTGACGCCGAGTTCCTTCAGGTCCTCCAAGCGGTCGGTGATGACCTCGTTCAGCAGTTCACGGATCTCGAGGATCTCCTCGGGGAGGTCGATGCGCTCCCACTGCACGTCGGTGTCGTGGGTGAACTCCGCCACGTCGGCGTCGTCCTCGGTCATCACCTCCACCTCCGTCAGCCCGAGGTTCTCACAGACGGTGAGGATCTCTTCCTCGTCGCCGCCGGGCGACGCCGACATCCCCGTCACGAGGGGGTTCTTCGCGTCGGCGTGGTAGCGCTCGGCGATGTAGACGTAGGCGTAGTCGCCGGTCGCGCGGTGACACTCGTCGAAGGTGAGGTGGGTCACGTCAGCAAGCGAGATGCGGTTGCCCACGAGGTCGTTCTCGACGACCTGCGGGGTGGCGATCACGACGGTCGCCGACTCCCAGAGTTCGGCGCGGTCGTCGGGGCTGACCTCGCCGGTGAAGACGACGATCTCCTCGTCGGGGATCTGCAGGGCCTCGCGATAGAACTCGGCGTGCTGCTGGACCAGCGGCTTCGTCGGCGCGAGCATGAGCGCCGTGCCGCCGACCGAGTCGAGTCGCTCCGCGGTCACGAGCAGCGAGACCGTGGTCTTCCCGAGCCCGGTCGGGAGACAGACGAGCGTGTCCGTCTCCTGGGCCGTCCCCGCGAGCTGGAGCTGGTAGAGCCGGCGTTCGAGGAAGCCGGGCGTCAGCATCGGGTGTTCGATCCGGCCGACGTCGTCGGTGGCCGCCATTTGCCGGTAGTGGGGCGCGCTCGCCGATAAGGGTTCGGCGAGCGTGGTGGAACTGAAACGGGGGCCGTTTCGGGCCGTTGCGGCCCGCTCAGACGATCTGCTCGCCGTCGTCGTCGTAGACGCGGATGGCGTCGACGGGGCAGGCGCGCGCGGCGAACTTCGCGTCGAGTTCGGCCGCCTCGGGGATCTCGCGGACGAACAGGTCCTCCGACTCCTCCTCACCGTCGACGAGGACGGCCTTGCCGGCGTCCAGGTCCTTCTCGAAGCCGTCCCACTCGGCGACACACTGGAACATCCCGATGCAGGTGTCACGCTCGTACTCGATGTGCATGGTCGGGGCTTCGACGGTGGGGGACTAAGCGATACCGGGAGGAAACGTGGCGGGGTGCTCTTAGAGTACCTTCGTCCCGGGCTTCGCGTCGCCCTTCGTCGTCAGCAGGTCGGCCTCGTCGCCCGCGGCGAGTACCATCCCGTTGGACTCGACGCCGAACAGTTCGGCCTGTTCGAGGTTCGCGAGCACGATCACCTTCTCGCCGGCGAGGCCGTCGAGGTCGTGGAGCTGTTTCAGGCCGGCGACGATCTGTCGCGTCTCGGCGCCGATGTCGACCTCGAGCCGGGCGAGCTTGTCCGCGCCCTCGATCCCCTCGGCCGACTCGATGCGGCCGACCCGGATGTCGAGGCTCTGGAACGTCTCGTAGTCGATGCGCTCGTCGGTCAGGGGTTCGATGTCGCTTGCGTCCATCTCGGTGTCGGCGTCCTCGGCGTCGGTTTCGTCGTCCTCGTCGGCTTCGTCGTTAGCGGCATCGGCGGCCGCCGCCTCGATCTTCGCGTCGAGCGTCTCGTCGAGTTCCTCGACGCGCTCGTCCTCGATCTTCTCGAACAGTTCGTCGGGCTCCTCGAAGGCGCCCGGCTCGGCGTGGACCGCGTCGGTCTCGGCGGCGTGCACGTCGCCGCCGACGCTGAGTTGGGCCCAGACGGTCTCTGCCTTCTCCGGGCAGACCGGTTCGAGTAGGACCGCGACGGCGGTGGCGACCTGCAGGCAGTCGCGGATGACCCCCGCCTGCTCGTCGCTGCCGTCCTCCAGCTGCCACGGCTCGTGCTGCTGGATGTACTCGTTGCCGAAGCGCGCGAGGTCGACGGCGGCGTCGCCGGCGTTTCGCACGTCGTACTCCTGAACGGCGGCCTCGAACTCCGCGACGGCCTCGTCGATGCGATCGGCGACCTCGTCGCTGACCGGGGCGTCCGGCGTGCCGTCGAAGTTCCGCGCGGCGAACAGCATCGAGCGGTAGACGAAGTTGCCGACGGTGCCGACGAGTTCGCCGTTGACGCGCTCCTGGAAGCGCTCCCACGTGAAGTCGAGGTCCTGCTGGAACCCGCCCATCGTGGTCAGGTAGTAGCGCAGCAGGTCCGGGTGGAACCCCTCATCGAGGTACTCCTCGGCCCAGATCGCGCGGTTCCGGCTGGTCGAGAGCCCCTTGCCGTCGATGGTGATGAACCCCGTCGCACAGACCGCCCGCGGCTCGGCGTGGCCCGTCGCGTGGAGCATCGCCGGCCAGAAGACGGTGTGGTGCTGGATGATGTCCCGGCCGATGACGTGGACGATCTCGCCGCCGTCGCCACCGTCGCGGCCCCACACTTCCTCCCAGTCGTACTCGTCGGCGCCGACGCGCTCGGAGTACTGCTTGGTCGAGGAGACGTACTCGATCGGCGCGTCGACCCAGACGTAGAGGACGAGGTCCTCCTCGCCGGGGTAGTCGACGCCCCAGTCCATGTCCCGGGTGATACACCAGTCCTGCAGCCCCTCCTCGAGCCACTCGCGGGGCTGGTTCCGGGCGTTCGAGGTACCCTCGAGTCGGTCGAGGAAGCCCGAGAGGTAGTCGGTGAGCTCCGAGACGGCGAAGTACTTGTGCTCGCGCTCGCGGTACTCCGCGGGGTTGCCCGTCAGCGTCGAGACGGGGTCCTCGATCTCGCCGGGTTCGAGGTGGCGACCGCAGCCCTCGTCACACTCGTCGCCGCGGGCGTGCTCGCCGCAGTACGGGCAGGTGCCCTCGACGTAGCGGTCGGGGAGGGGCTGGCCCTCCTCGGGGTCCCAGGCGACGAGGATCTCGTCCTCGTAGACGTATCCCTCCGCTTCGAGGCGCTCGACGAACTCGCGGGTGAGTTCGGCGTTGGTCGCGTCGTGGGTGTGGCCGTAGTTGTCGAACTCGACGTTGAACTTCGGGAACGTCTCGGCGAACTTCTCGTGGTACTCCATCGCGTACTCCTCGGGGGAGACGCCCTCCTTGGCGGAGTTGAGCGCAACGGGGGTACCGTGCATGTCCGACCCGCAGACGTAGGCCGACTGCTGGCCGAGTTTCTTCAGCGAGCGGTTCACCGCGTCGGCGGCGGTGTACCCCCGGAGGTGGCCGATGTGGAGGTCGCCGTTCGCGTACGGCAGTCCACACGTCACCACCGCGGGACGGTCGGTCGGGAACTCCTCGTGACTCATCTGGTTTTCAGTTGTCGATGCGGGCCTAAAGCCCGCCGGTTTCGGTGATCGCGCGGTGCCCGAACGCGGCGGGGTTTCGCCGGCAGGCGCCGCCGCGCGCCCGACGGCGCGGCGGCCACCACGCGAAACGCTCCCGTCGCCGTGTGCCGGCGACACACGGCCGCCCTTCTCTTTTTTCCCGGTTGGTTGTGTGCGTTCCAGCAATGACGAAGCGTCGACGCGAGGGGGAACGCGACGACGTGCCGGCACGGCCGACGACCGAACAGGTCGATACCGAAATCCTCCGACTCTCCCCCGACCAGCGGCGCGCACGCGGGGTCACCGACGACGCCGTCCGGGCGGCCTTCTACGCCGCCGTGATCGACGGCGACCGCGAGCAGAAGGACCTCTCGGGGGCGACGCTCCCGGGGCTCTCGCTCTCCTACGCCGTCGTCGGCGGCGACGACAACCACCCGATCGACCTCCGCGGGGCGACCATCACCGGCCACCTCGACGTGGACCACGCCGACGTGCAGGTGCCCCTGTTGCTCGACGACGCCGAGGTGACGGGCGTGCGCTTCGACGAGACGAAGTTCGACCGCCTCTCCGGTGCGGACCTCACGGTGATCGGCGACGCCTCGATGCCCGAGACCCGCTTCCGCGAGGATGTGGACCTCACGAACGCCGACTTCGGCGGCGGGGTCGACCTCGACGGCGCCACCTTCGACGACCAACTCACCGCCGACAACGCCACCTTCAGCGGCGAACTCTCGGCTCGGGGCGCGGAGTTCCACGGCAGTTCGAACCGGCTGGAGGACAACACCAGCTTCGCCGGCGCCCGCTTCGCCTCGGGCGCTGACTTCACGCAGGCCGGGTTCGGCTTCGTGCGCTTCGCCGACGCCAGCTTCGAGGGCGAGGCGACGTTCCACGAGGCGGGGTTCGAGGGTGACGCGGGGTTCCGCCGGGTCTGGTTCGCCCGGGGCGCGACGTTCGACGAGGCCCGCTTCGGCGGCGACGCGGTGTTCGACGACGGCGTCGTCGAGGGCGCGGCGCTGTTCCGCGGCGCCGTCTTCTCGGGGGGGACACGGATCATCAAGGACGACGCCTCCTTCGACCGGGTGACGTTCGGCGACCGCGCTGCGTTCGACCACGCGAGCTTCCGGTACGCCTCGTTCACGGAGGCCGACTTCAAGGGGCTCGCCGAGTTCGAACACGTCCGGTTCGACGACGACGCGGACTTCCCGGGTGCGACGTTCGTCGGCGAGGCGACGTTCGACGAGGCACGCTTCGTCGCCGACTCGGACTTCTCGGAGACGGCCTTCCGCTCGCCGGTCGCGTTCCGCGGCGCGGAGTTCCTCGGCGACGCCAACCACTACCGCGACAGCGCGACGTTCGTCGACGCCGTCTTCGTCGACGACGCCGATTTCGGCGACGCGACGTTCACCTCCGGGGACTTCGAGGGGACCCGCTTCGGCGCCGTCGCGGACTTCGGGGACGTGACCGTCCGGGAGCGCCTCGACGTGGCGGCGGTGACTCACCGCGGCGGCGTCACCGACTCGGATCGCGGCTCGGTGATCGACATGAGCGGGATCAGCTTCCCCGAGGGCCGGATCGTCCAGCCCGCGGAAGGCTGGGTTCGCTACGACCTCACCAAGGCCAGCCTCGGCGAGGTGGAACTCACCTGCGCGTCAGCGGGCGACGAGCGGGAACTGCTCGACTACTTCCGGTTCTGTGACACCGAGTTCACGGAGTTCGACGGGAAGAACTTCGACTTCGGCGCCCACCTCTCGTACTTGGAGCGGAACAACTGGGTGCTGCACACGTTCGCCGGCGAGACGGCGCCGGACGTGGAACTGACGATGACCGCCGACGTGATCGAGCGCACCTACCTCAAGGCCAAGAACTGCGCGTCGCTGACCGGCGACACCACCGCCGCCGGGGAGTTCCGAGTCAAGCGCCAGCAGTTCTCCCGCCGGAAGAACCTCGACGTGGCCGGCGACCCCGAGGCGGCGCCGACGGCCCGCGTGCGGAACCTGGTCCGGGCCGGCGAGAACGCCTTCCTCGAAGTGACCTGTGGCCACGGGATGCGGCTGCTCCGGATCGTCGCCATCTTCCTGCTGTTGCCGCTGTTCCCGGCGCTGCTGTTCGCGTTCGGCGGGCCGGCGTTCGCGACGACGGCGGGTCAGATCGGCTCGCTCTCGGCGCTGTTCACCGCCGAGGGCCAGCACACGCTGTATCAGGCCGTTCGGTTCTCCTACGTGACCTACACGACCATCGCGTACGGCCAGATCAACCCCATCGGGGGGCTGGCCGTCGCGGTAGCGACCATCGAGGCGTACCTGAGTGCGGTGTTCGCCGCCCTCGTGGTGTATGCCTTGGTCGAACGGTCCGAGGTGTAAGCGATCACGGCGAGCGAGCCGCGACCGTCCCCGGACGGTCGCTCCGAGCCGATGCCGTGATCGTCTGTAAGGAAGCCGCGGCGGACGGGCGGTGAGTGGGAGGCTCCGGCAATAGGGCGTGTCGGCCACACTACCCTTATACGTACAGCCGAAACGAGGGGTATGAAGCGCGCCGACCCGCAACGAACCGAGGATCGGGTCGACGAGTATCTCGAACGGGTGCGTGGGCTCCCCGGTGACAGCGTCGCCGGAGCGTTCGGGGTGCCGACCCCACAGGACCGGGCCGATCCCTACGACGCGTTCGCCCAGACGTTCATCGCCGACGCGCCGCTCGACGGGCCGCTGTCGGAGTTCGATCTGGCGGTCAAGGAGAACATCGCCGTCGGCGGCGTGACGACGACCTGCGGCACGGACGCCTTCGAGTGGACGCCCGATGTGGACGCCGTCGCCGTCGAGCGCCTGCGGGCGGCCGGCGGGTCCATCGTTGGCACGACCGACATGGACCCGTTCGCGTTCGGGACGACGGGCGAGCTGAGTGCCCGGGGGCCGACACGGAACCCCGCCGTCGAGGGACACGTCCCCGGCGGGTCCTCCTCGGGGAGCGCCGCCGCAGTTGCCGGCGGCGCCGTCGACGCCGCACTCGGCACCGACACGGCCGGGAGCGTCCGGATTCCCGCCTCGTTCTGTGGCGTCGTCGGGTTCAAGCCGACTTACGGGATGGTTCCGGCCGAGGGAGTGGTGCCGCTCTCGCCGTCGAACGATCACGTCGGGGTGCTCGGCGACGACGTTCGGACCGCCGCGCAGGTGTTCGAGGCCATCGCCGGCCGGGAGGCGATCAACCCGGCCTCGTTGACGGCGCCCTCCCGACTCTCCTTTGTCGACGACATCGAGCGCCCGCCGCCGCGGCTCCGGATCGGCGTCGGCGCGGAGTTCATGGACGCCGCCGCGCCCGCCGTCGAGGCCACGGTCGAGGCGGCGCTGACGACCTGCGTGACCGAACTGGACGCCGAGGTCGGCACGGTGACGTTCCCCGAGGCCGAGGCGGCCGTCGACGCCAACGACGCCGGCACGGTGATGGAGTTCGCGGCGCTGCTGGAGCGGGGGAGCCTCCTCGAACGGGGGCAGTCGGCGGACCTTCGGGCGGCGCTCCGGGCCGCGAACCACCGTATCGACGCGCTCCCCGACCGCGTCGCCGGACTGATCGAGGTCGGTCGGGAGCTACTCGACCGCGCCCCCGACGCCTGCGGTCGGACGTGGGACGCCCGCCGGCGGACGGTCAGGCGCCAGCAGGCGCTGTTCACCGAAGCAGACGTGCTGGCGATGCCGACGACGCCGATCCCGGCGCCCTCCTTCGGCGCCGTCCCCGGCGAGGAGGGGATCTCGGTACTCGACACCGTGGAGAACACGGCGCCGTTCAACGCTACCGGCGCGCCCGCGGTGTCGGTGCCCTGTGGCGAGGTCGACGGCCGGCCGGTCGGCCTGCAGTTGGTCGGGCCGCCCGGGAGCGATGGCTTCCTCCTTCGGGTGGCGGAGTCGGTGGAGCGGGCGCTGACACAGTAGCGGCCGGCTGCCTCCTGAGCGCGTTCCCCGGGTCAGAACGTCGTCCCGCTCCCCAGCCAGAGCACGAACACGACGTAGCCAACGAGCATCGAGGTGACGAGCAGGAACACCGCGAGCCCGGAGGCCAGCATCCCCGCGGTCGCCCAGACGCCGTTGTCCCACGCCTCGTCGAAACTGCGGTCCTCGCGGCGGAGTTCCAGCAGGAACACCGCGAGGAACATCCCGACGACGACGCCGATGGGGCCGGCGACGAAGAAGAGGACCAGCCCCGTGACCGCCGCGATCAGGGTGGTGGTCCCGCTCGCGCCGCGGCCGCGGGCGGCCACGGCGCCGCCGAACAGGTCGACGACGACCGCGAGAACCCCGACGACGGTGAAGCTGAACAGCAGCCAGTACGTCATGTCCCCGGAGCCGAACAGGAACTCGACGTAGACGCCGGCGAGCGACAGCAGGCCCGCCGGAACCCCGGGGACGACACTGGCGATCACGCCCGCGATCAGCAGCGCCAGCGCGACCAGTGCCACGGCGTCGATCATGCTCGGAGGGACGTGAGCGGCGCTTAAGAATGTGGGCGGGCGCACCAGCGGATACTTACGTGGAGCGACGGGAGAGTGAGGTATGCCTATCGACCCGAACTTCGACACGACCCGCGAGCGCGTCGAAGGGGAGGAAGCCGCGGCCGCCAGCGGCGAGGACGCTGAGGAGGCCGCCGTCGCCGTCTGGGGGCCCGTCGACCCGCCGGAGAAACTCGGCATCCACGGGACCCACGTCGCCGTCGACTACGACCTCTGCATCGCCGACGGCACCTGTCTTGAGGACTGCCCCGTCGACGTGTTCACGTGGGTGGACACGCCCGGCCACCCCGAGAGCGACCGGAAAGTGGAACCGACCTTCGAGGACCAGTGTATCGACTGCATGCTCTGTGTCGACGTCTGCCCCGTCGACGCCATCGACGTGGACGCGAGCCGCGCCGGCGGCGGCGGCCTGTAGTTCCCGTTCAGTCAGTTCCGACCCAATCAGTTCCAGTACTGCCGGTGCTCCTTCGCCGCCTCGGTGCCGTACGTATCGACCAGCGGCTCGCAGGCGTCGCCGAACGCGCGCATCGTCATTCGGGTCGACACGCGGTCGAGGTCGTCGGCGACGGCGTCCCACTCGCGGTTCTGCAGCACTTTCTCAACGAGCAGGCGCTCCGCTGACGGGTCCAGCCCCGCATCACCGAGAATCAGGTCCCGCAGCGCCAGTTCGGTGAAGGCGGCGGGCGCGGCGTGATAGCTCCCCATCCCGTTGGCGGCGTCGACGACGACCCGCCAGTCGCGTTCGCCGAGGCCCGGGTTCTCCGGAACCGCGTCGTCGTCGACGGATCGGAGCGCTCGGCGAACCACGTCCGGATCGAGATCCGCGAGCGGGCCGGTCAGGACCCCCGGCGCGCGCTCGCGGAACCACTCGCTGTGGCGGGCCGCGAGGTCGGCGCCGTCGTCGGTCAGCGGGCGCATCATCAGCGCGGAGTGCTCGCCGCTGCTGTCGTTCTTCGTGGTCGAGAGGTGGACCGTCCGGTAGCCGTTCTCGGCCCAGAAGTCGAGCAGGTCCGGGGTCGCGCCGTAGCCGACGCCGAGGTAGTCCACCTGTTCGCCCAGCGAGTCCGAACCCCTGCCCCCGTCCTCCCGGAACTCCGCCTCCACCTCGTCGAGCAGCAGCGAGCCGAGGCCGCCCGAGCGGACGGCGTGGTGGGTCGCGATCCGCATGACCCGGTAGCCCACCGGCGCGCCGCCGTCGCGGTCCCGGAGCTGGCTGGTGAACACGTCCGGGAGCATGTTCCCGCGGACGCGCTCGCCGCGGTAGACTCGCTCTCTGGTCTCCTCACTCAAGCCGCCCTCACGAGCCAGCAGGGCGATGCTGGCCACCCGACCCTCGCGAGTGAGCGCGCGGCAGGTTAGGTTCGGCGCGTCGAGGAGTCGGGCGAGGTCGTCGGGTTCCGTGCGGTAGTGAGCGAGGACGAGCAGGCCGAACGCCTCGCGGAGCAGGTGTTCGTCGGCGAGCAGTCGCTCCGGCGTGAGGGTCTCGTAGCTCACCGAATCGGGGGTGGCGTCGGCGACCAACTGATCGACGGGCGGCCGGGCGTCGAGCAACAGCGCCCGGAACGCCCACGACTCGATGGGGTCGCCGGCGGCGTAGCGGATCGGTTCGTCGAGGCGCACGTCGATCACATCCCGCTCTGAGTCGGCGAGGTGGTCGCGGAACCGCACGTCGAAGCTCCGGCCCGCCCCCTCGTAGCCGTGGACGGTCGTGCAGAACGCGACCGGCGGGCCCTCGACGAACCGTTCGAGCAGCGAGACCGGGAGCGCCGCCGCCTCGTCGACGATGACGGCGTCCGGCTCCCCGGGGAGGGCGGCGGCGTCGGGCGGGCGGGCGAAGCGCACGCACCCGCCGGAGTCAGCGTCGATGGCGTGCGTCGAATCCGCGAGGAGGGAGTCGGTGGCTACCAGCCGCTCCCGAGCACGCTCGAAGATTTCGTCGGCGCCGCGGCGGTCCGGGGCGGTGACGAGCACGTCCCGACCCTCGCGGGCGAGTGCGCCTGCCGCGAGTCCGGCAGCGCTTGACTTCCCGCGGCCGCGGTCGGCCTCGACGACGACGGCGGGTGGGCCATCGTCGTCCTTGTCTCCCGCGTGGTGGTCAACGTCGTCGCCCCGGAGGGCTTCGAGTTCGTGGACCGCTTCGGCCTGATCCACGGTCATGCAGGCCCGGTAGGTCTCCGCGGGGAACACCGCGTCAGCGGGCGGCTCGGGCGCCTCGCGGGGGCGAGCGGGGAACGGGTCGGTGAGGCCGTCGTCGCGGACTTCGACCGCACCGCTCTCGGGGCCGTCGTAGTCGCCGCCGACCTCACAGATCGCGACGCCGGGGTGCTCCCGAAGCGTGGCGACGAGGCGGCGGCGGAACTGGCCGGTCACGTCGTCGACGCCGAATGGGGGCACCGCGAGCGTCTCGTCGAAGGCGTCGTGGCGGTCGGCCCAGTCGTCGAGTTCGGGAGCGAGCAGGACGTAGAGGCCGCCACCGTCGACGGCGCCGACGGTCCGACCGATGGCGTTGGGCGAGCACTCGTCGTGGCCGTCGAGGACGACCGCCTGCTGGGTTCGGCCGAGCAGTTCGCGGGACTCCCGCGGGCCGTGGTACTCGAACGGCCAGTCGTCGGCGGCCGAGATCGCCGTACACTCCGTGATCGGGAGGTCGGCGGCCCCGATGGCGTCGACGGCCGCGGCGCGGGTGGCGTCGGCGTCGCCGGCGAGCACGAGCGCGCGGCGCTCGTTCGCGCGCTCGGCCTCCGCTCGGAGGTCGGCGGCGAGCGAGGAGAGGGTCATGGAGCGGCGTTCGCCCGCCGGCGGTTTGCCCGTTTCGGCTGCCGTGTCGGGCGCTGACACGGTCCCGGCAGTTTGAACACGCTTTTACGTGCCCCTGTAGAACTGACGGGCGAAGCCTGTCCGGGGTTGATGATACTCCCCACCGCTAGGGACGCGGTTCCGGTGGGGCAGTCGAGCCCGCAGGCAGGACCGAGGTACTACAACAATGCCAGTTTACGTCGACTACGACACCCCCGCCGACCTCGCCGACCGCGCGCTCGACGCGCTCGAGGTCGCCCGGGACACCGGTACCGTCAAGAAAGGAACCAACGAGACGACCAAGGCCGTCGAGCGAGGGAACGCGGACCTCGTCTTCGTCGCCGAGGACGTCCAGCCCGAGGAGATCGTCATGCACCTGCCCGAGCTCGCCGAGGAGAAGGGCATCGCGGTCGTCTTCGTCGAGACTCAGGACGACCTGGGTCACGCCGCCGGCCTCGAGGTCGGCAGCGCCGCCGCCGGCATCGTCGACGCCGGTGACGCCGAGGAAGACGTCGAGGACATCTCCGAGAAGGTCGAGGAGCTCCGATAAATTATGAGCGCAGAAGAGGAGGCCGGCGGCGACTCGACGCCCGCCGAGGTGATCGAGATCGTCGGCAAGACCGGGATGCACGGCGAGGCCATGCAGGTCAAGTGCCGCATTCAGGACGGCTCGAACCAAGGCCGCATCATCACGCGGAACGTGCTGGGCCCCGTCCGCGAGGGCGACATCCTCCAGCTACGGGAGACCCAGCGTGACGCCGACTCTATCGGAGGTGCCTGATGCCCCAGAACCGATCCTGTGACTACTGTGGCGACGACATCGAGCCCGGGACGGGTACGATGTTCGTCCACGTGAACGGTACGGTCGTCCACTACTGCTCGGCGAAGTGCGAGAAGAACGCCGACCTCGGGCGCGAGCCCCGGGACCTCGAGTGGACCGAGGAAGGCGGCGACCACGGCGTCGAAGCCGAGGAAGCCGCTGAGCCCGAGGAGGAGGAGACCGAGGAAGCCGAACCCGAGACCGAGGAAGTCGAGGAGGAGGCCGACGACGAAGCCGAGTCCGAGACGGCTGACGAGGCCGACGACGAAGCCGACGAGGACGAAGAATGAGCGAGCGCGAGCGAACCTTCGTCATGGTCAAGCCCGACGGCGTCCAGCGCGGGCTGATCGGCGAGATCGTCTCGCGCTTCGAGGAGCGCGGCCTGAAGCTGGTCGCCGGGAAGTTCATCGAGATCCCGCGTGAGCTCGCCGAGGAACACTACGGCGAGCACTCGGACAAGCCGTTCTTCGACGGCCTCGTCGACTTCATCACGTCCGGACCCGTCTTCGCGATGGTCTGGGAGGGCGGCGACGCCACCCGACAGGTCCGATCGATGGTCGGCGAGACCGACCCCGCCGAGTCCCCCGCGGGCACGATCCGCGGCGATCTCGGCCTCGACCTGGGTCGCAACGTGATCCACGCGTCCGATCACGAGGACCCCGGTTCGAACGAGCGCGAAATCGACCTGTTCTTCGACGAGGACGAACTGGTCGACTACGAGCGGGCCGACGAAGGCTGGCTCTACGAGTAACGCGGCTCGCGGCTTTTCGCGTTTTCCCGACCCCGTAGCGGCGGCGCCGGAACCACAAACGCCACGTTCCCGGCGCCCCAAGCAGTCAGCGTATGCTCCTGAGAGCCATCACGTTCGTCTCCGGCGTCGCGGGCGCCGCCCTCCCCGAGAAGTCCATCGAGATCGGCAAGCAGTCGATGCTGGTGGGCTACGAGAACCCCGAGGACCTCGTCGCCGAGGACTGGTACGTCGACGCCGTCCGTTACACCTCGATCCTGCTCGCTGTCGCGGCCCTGATCGCGCCGTTCCTCCCGACGCCCAGCGAGGGCGGCGACAGCGACGACGCGGCCGACGACGGCCCCGTCGTCGAAGTGATCCAGTCGAGCGACGACTGAGAACTACCCCTCGAACGGCCGCTCGTCCCCGCTGACGCTGTCGACGATGGCGTCGCCGTCGGGGCGGTCGGCCAACCAGAACAGTTTGTACGCGTCGACGACCCGCGAGAACTCGATCTCGGGAGCGTCGGCGAGGATCGACCCCCTGAGGGTCCACTTGAACGCCGCTTCTTCGGCTTTCTCGTCAGCTTGTGCCGGCGAGAGTTCGGCCGGTAGCACCAGCACGTCCTCGATCCGCCGCTCCGTGGTCTCGGGGACCGTGTCGGCACGGACCGCGAGGCGCCGGGATCGGTCCACGCTGATCACGCTCCGGTCGGTCCGCGGGGAGAGTAGCGGTCGGTCGACCGTGATCTCCGCCTCGTACACCCTGACGGGGTAGGCGACCGCCCCGACCCGACCCGCCGAATCGACCGACGAACGGGGGACGCTCGGCTCGATGACGGGCAGCGAGACCGCCTCGTGGCGGTCGCCCACGAGCGGGTGGTCGGCGGCCGGGAGCGGGTCGTCGCTCGGAATCGTCCCGTCGCTCGGGCCCGACCCGGGCTCAGTCGTCATCCTCCCAGTAGCCCGAGGCGGCGACGTGGGCGCGGATGTTGTCGGCTTCGGTGAGCACCTTCGGCGACGTGTCGGTCGCCTCGGCGGCGCCGACGTCGTCGACGCTCGTGCCGCCGTCGGCGACGTACTCGGGCGTGCCGGCCGTGTCGTCCGCGGAGACGATGGCCGAGAGCGGCTTGTCGAAGGCGTCGAAGTGCTCGTCGACGTTCTCGGGCGGCTCGGTCAGCAGCGAGACGACGACCAGCGTGAGCGTCGAGAGGATGAAGGCCGGGAACAGGCCGTACACCGTGACCAGGCCGTACCAGAACGCCGACGACTCGGGCGGCATCGCGCCGACCCAGCCCAGCACCGTCGAGAGTTGGGTCCACAGCACCATCGTCGTCGTCCCGACGAGCATGCTGGCGACCGAACCCTTCGCCGTGACGCGCTTCCACCAGAGCGTGGCGATCACCGTCGGCCCGATGGCGGCGCCCAGCCCGCCCCACGCGTAGTCGAGGACCAGCGTGTATATCGGCGTGTCCTGGGCGATGAACGCGAAGGCGACGCTCGCGGCGCCGAGACCGAAGGTGACGTAGCGGGAGTACCGGACCAGTTCCTTCTGAGTGGCGTCGCGGTCGAGGAAGCCGTGGTAGACGTCCTCGACGACGGCGCTCGTGGCGACGAGCAGTTGCGAGTCCGCACTCGACATCATCGCGGCCAGCGCGGCCGCGAGCACGATCCCGGCCACCGCGCCGGGCAGCAGTTCGAGCGTGAGTCGGGGCATCGCGTTGTCGGGGTCGGCGAGTGCGCCGTCGCCGAAGGTGGCGATGGCGTACAGCCCCACAAGCGCGGCGCCGATGTACGCGACGAACATGAACAGCTGAGCGACCAGCGCCGCGAGTCGGACGTTCCGCACCTTGTCGATCCCCATGAACCGGACCATGATGTGGGGGTTCCCGGGGACGCCGAGGCCGATGGCGGCGTAGCTGATGACGCCGAAGACGGCGGTCCAGCCGGCCATCCCGGCGGTGATGCTGGTCGCGGAGTCGCCCGCGGCGGCCGCGACCGCCTCGAAGGGCAGGCCCATGTCGGCGAACGCGAGCACCGGGAGGACGATGAACGCCGCGAGGATGATCGCCCCCTGGAAGTAGTCCGACCACGCGACCGCGAAGTAGCCCCCGAGGAACGTGTAGCCGATGACGATGACGCCGCCGCCGACGATACCGATCCACGGCTCGATCCCCGTCAGGATCTGGAGCAGCGTCCCCGCCGCGACGATCTGAGCGCCGACGTAGCCACCCTCGAACAGCATCAACACGACCGCCGAGACGGCCTTCACGGCGCCGGTGTCGTCGCCCAGCCGCGTCTCGAAGAACGTCGGCAGCGTCACCGACCGGACGAGTTCGGTGTACTTCCGGAGCCGTTTGGCGATGCCGGCCCACGCGAACAGGTCCGCCGGGATCATCCCCAGGCCGTTGAGGAACGCCATGATTCCCGTCCCGTAGGCGTCGGCGGGAACCCCGAGGGTGAGCCAGCCGCTCATCTCGGAGGCCCGTTCGGAGAAGCCGGTGACGACCGGGCCGATCTGGCGCCCCCCGATCACGTAGTCGCCGACGGAGTCCATGAACCGGGAGGCCCACAGGCCGATCCCGATCAGGACGACGAGGTAGAGCGCGAACGTCCCGAGCACCCAGCCCCCCGCGGCGCCGGCGATGCCGCCGCCCTGCATCGGCACGAGACCGACGCTACTGGGCATGCTCACCCTCCTCGTAGCGTTCGCGGAGCGCCCGTTCGCGCCGACCCTCCCAGACGTAGTAGACGATCAACATCAGGAAGAAGACGGCGTACGGTCCGACGAGCCCCAACCAGTCGAGCGTACTCATGGCTGCCATACCCGTCCCGGGGTTCGGCGATGTCCCGTATATGCGTTTGCCTACAGGCTCGCGGGTGTGGCCGGGTCGGTGGTCGCTCCCCGACTCGGTCACTCGGAGGGCGCCACCACGGCCCCGGCAAGTGCCGCGAGCTTCTCACGAAACGCCGGGGTGGGCAACGACGCCAGCCCGCCGTTCGGGACGATATACGCCGTCTCGAACGTCTGACTCGGGATGCGGCCGAGCACCCAGTCCACGCGGTCGGCGACGGTTCCGGGGTCCTCGAGGTCGGGGTCGCGGGCGTCGACCAGCCCCAACGCGACCGAGTCCTTCGTCCCGAACTCCGTGACGTTGTAGAGGTGGGTCTCGCGGTCGCCGGCGACGAAGTCGAACGCGAAGGCGTCCACGTCGGCGTCCATCAGGTGGGCGTAGGGTTTCTCCTCGTAGGCGGCGCCCCACGTCTGGAGGACGGTGTCGGCACCGCTGGCGCCGGCGAGCGTGTCGATGGCCTCGCTCGCTCGGGCGTCGACGCCGTCCCCCGGCGGGTCCGTAACGAGCGCCGGATCGAGGATCGAGAGAGTCCCGTGATCGGGCAGCGCCGCGACCTCGCCGGCGAGGTAGTCGGTGATCGGGGCGAGCGCATCGGCGCCGCGGTCGGTCCGCCGGGCGAGCGTGTACGGCCCGGGGACGACGGCATGCAGCGACTCCTCGGGGGTGAGCAGCGCCGCGGCGGCGGCGTGTTCGGCGGCGAGCGTGCCGGTAGGAGTGAGTTCGCCCTCGATCCGGAGGCCGTCCTCGCCCTGTTCGACGGCGTCGTGGCGTGCGAGCGGCGCCGTGAGGTCGCTCCAGCCGGCTTGTCCCTCGACGACGTGGTCGATCCCGGCCCCGCGCTGGGCGTCGACGCCCGCCTCGCGGGCCTGCTCGGCGGTCGAACCCTCCGGCGACGGGAACAGCCCGACGGTCGTGGCGACGCGGTCAGTCATGTGGGCCAGTCCGGGTGCCGTCGGTTAAGCCCCCGCGGTCGGCAGCGGACGAGTTCTTAGGCCAGCCGAAAAACCGGAACGACTATGAGTGTTTAGGCGAGCCAAAACCCATGGCGAAACGAGACACGCTGACGCGGCGACGGCTTCTCGGGACGAGCGCAGCCGTGGGGTCCGGTCTGCTCGCGGGCTGTTCCGGGTCGACGACGACGGAGACGCCCAGCGGGGGCGGGACGGCGACGCCAGAGCCGACGGCGACGCCCGACGGGAGCTACACGGTCGAGATGGCGCCGGTCGGGCGCGTGGAGTTCGACACGGTGCCGGAAGACTGGCTGCCCTACACCGGTGACTACGCCGACATGGGGGTCGCGCTCGGACAGGCCGAGGGGCTGCAGGGGATCGGACTCACGGCACGCTTCGGGACGCACTACTACGACGACCTGCCCGGCGTCTCGGTCAACCCCGACGAGCTGACGGCGCTGTACGACGGTGGGACTGACAAGGAGGTCTTCTACGAGGTCGACGCCGACGTGCACGTGATCGATCCGAACTTCATGATCAACCGCCTCGGCTGGAGCCAAGCGGACGTGGACGAGATCGACGGGCAGGTGGGCCCCTTCGTCGGCAACACGACGTTCTCGCGGGCCTACGGCTGGCACGACTACGAGTACTACTCGATGTACGAGGCCTTCGAGAAGGTCGCCGAGGTCTTCCAGCAGCGGGCCCGCTACGAGGCCTTCGCGACGCTCCACGACGAGGTCATCGCCGACGTGGAGCGCCGACTGCCGGCCGAGCGCCCCGACATCGCGCTGCTGTACCCCGCCGGGATCCCGCCGGAGTCGTTCTACCCGTACCTGCTCGGGGAGGGCACACAGGGCAAGCAGTGGCGCGACCTCGGCGTCGGCGACGCGCTCGCTCAGAACGGCGTCACCGACGCACAGGCCGGCGGTGGCACCGTCGACTTCGAGACGCTGTTGGAGATCGACCCCGACGCGCTGGCGATCCGACTGCAGGGTGAGATCACCGAGTCGTACTTCGAGGAGAACATCCGGACGCCACTGGAGGAACACGAGGTCGCGAGCGAACTCACCGCGGTCCAGAACGACCGCGTGATCTACGGCGGGCTCACGTACCAGGGACCGATCATCCACCTGTTCCAACTCGAATCGGCCGCACAGGGACTGTTCCCCGAGGAGTTCGCCGGCGAGGAGCTGTTCGACCGCCAGCGCGTCGCCGACATCGTGACGGGTGAGTTCGATGCGTGATGGCGAGGGCACCGACGCCACCGAACCGGACCACGACGTGGTCGTCGTCGGCGGCGGGCCGACCGGCAGCGGCGTCGCGACGTTCACCGCCCGCTACGGGCTCGACACGGTGGTATACGACCGCGGGAACGCGGCGCTGGCCCGCGCGGCGTTCATCGAGAACTACCCCGGCTTCCCCGGCGGGATCGACACAGAAACGCTGACCGACCTGTTCCACGACGGGCTCGAAGCGGCAGGCGCGACCCACGTGCCTGACCTCGTCGACGCCGTTGCCCGGCGTGAGGACGGCGAGGGCACGGGCTTCCGGGTCGTCACCAGCGAGGGCGAGACGGTCACCGCACGCTACATCGTCGCCGCCGCGTGGTACGACGCCTCCTACCTGAAGCCTCTGGAGGAGGACGACGAGATGTTCGAAGTCGAAATGCACCACGGCGAGGAGCACGAACAGCTCGACCGGAGTTTCGCCGACGCCGACGGTCGGACGCCGATCGACGGGCTCTACGTCGCCGCGCCGACCGAGCAGCGCAACGCGCAGGTCGTCGTCGCCGCCGGCCACGGCGGGCACGTCGCCCGGACGCTGCTACAGGACCACCGCGAGGCCGAGGGGCTGGCAGGCGGCGTCGCCCCGGTGTACGACTGGCTGCGCCCGGAGACGGAGTTCAGCGGCCCGTGGGCCGAGCGCGAGCGCTGGGCAGAGTGGTTCGAGAACGAACTTGACGGAACCGACGCGGGCGACGCTGAGGTCGAGCGACTGCGGGAGCGCTACATCGACCGGGCGTTCGACACGGAGCGTTCGCCCGAGGAGGTCGAGGAGCTACGGGCGGAGGGGCACCGACGGCTCGCCGAACACCTCGACACGGCGGCGGTGCTCGACGCCGTCGACGACGAGGCCATCGAGGCGTACCTCGACGGCCGGTAGCTCACCGAGGGCAGAGGCGGGTCGACAACCCCGCGGTGAGGAGAAGTAAGGACGCCTACTGGACGGTCTCCTCCTGACTGTTCTCGCTCGAGGTCCAGTTGGCGTTCGAGGAGTACGGGCCGCCGGTCGGGATCGAGACCGAAGGCTGTTCGCCGCCGGCGCTGGCGCTGAAGCCGAAGCCGTAGGTGGCTCCGCCCGTCTCGAGGAGCGAGCGCGGGACGCTGATGATCGCCTGCGAGCCGGACTTGACGGCGGTGAACCCGGAGGGGAGCGCCGACCAGCCGGTGCCGTCGTCCTTCTCCCACTCGGGGACGCTGCTGACGCCCGAGTAGCGGAACGCGTCGTTGCCCTCTGCGTTCCAAGCCACCTGGAAGTCGTAGCCGCCGTCGTCCTCCACGTCGAACGGCATCGAGAAGTTCGCGTTCGCGAAGTTCGGGTCGGCCAGGCTGTACTGGCTCCCGTCGGGTTCGTCGAACGTGATACCGTAGACGACGTTCGCCTCGCCGTAGGCGACGTCGACGCGGGCGACGCCGTCGGGGATGGGCTGGGTGATGCCATCGGGGTTGACGTAGTCGGCGCTGTAGGAGGCGTCGATGCAGGGGTTGTTCGTCCCGTCGCCGTGTCGGGCCTGTTCGGCGTAGAACTCGAGGTCGAACATGACGGAGTCGGTCTGGATCTCGTTGCCCACGTCGGTGGGGACCTCCCACTCGAAGCAGACGCAGGTCTCCGCCGCGTTGACTTCCTCGTCGATGAAGGGTTGCTCGACACCCTCGAAGACGGGGCGGTCCGCGAGGGGTGCGTCGCCGTCCCCGTCACCGGAGAGCGGCACACCGGCAGCGAGCATCGCCATGACCTCCGCGAGCGAGCCCGAGACGATCTCGTCGCCGATCACGGTGGTGGTCTCGCCGTCGGCCTCCTCAGTCGTGCAGTACGAGAGCGAGACCGTCATCGCGTCGGCCAGCTGGCCGTTCGCGGGGGTCGATCCGTACAGCTCATCGAGGGTCTCGGCCTCGGGTTCGGTGGTGCCGTTCTGGGCGTTCTGGGTCAGCCCCCCGCACATCCAGAGATACGCGGGGTTGTCGACGATCGAGAAGCAGAACTCGCCTTCGCCGGAGTCGCCGGGCTTGAGGTCGGACACTTCGATCCGGAGCGGCTCACCGTCGCCGCCGCCGACGACGTTGCCGTCGATGAACGTTCCGGGCGGCGTGCTGTACTGCGCGTAGCTGCCCTGGTCTTCGGAGTAGTCGACGTGCACGAACAGGTCGAGGGACCCCGCCTCGAGGGTGTTCCCGGAGAACGACTCGGTGTCGTTGAAGTACGCGGTCGTACCGAGTCCGGCACCCGCGCTCGCGAGGCCGATCGCGCCGACGCCGCCGAGTACCTTCCGTCGAGACACTGTGAAAGAGTTGTCGTCAGTCATTGTTTTGATGTCCGAACGGGGGCGGAGCCGTCGTCGACTGGCGCCCCGATCGGTTACTGCTGAGGAGTTCGGCGGTGGGATTAGTTACGAGTCCCCACGCCGCCAACGAACGTGCGATTCGGGTCGGCAGACTGACGGGCAGGAAGGGCCTGTCGGCGGGGTACGGTGTCCGTACCGGCGCTCTAACGGGCAGAAAACGCGGTCTCGGTGCTCGGGCGAGGCCGGCTACTGGTCGGGCCTGAAGTGGCAGGCGACGGTCCGGCCATCGCGGTCAACGTCAGCCCGTGGGTCCCCACCCGCGTCGCGTTCGACCAGCGCCGGGTCCGCCTCGACACAGCGTGCCGCATCATCGTCGCCGAGACGCTCGCGCAGGTGACAGCGCGGGTGGAACCGACAGCCCGTCGGCGGGTCCGAGGGGTCCGGCGGCGAGCCCGGGAGTCGGATGCGGTCGTCAGGTTCGGGGTCGGCCCGAACGCGGGGGACGCTGGACAGCAGCGCCTCCGTGTAGGGATGAGCCGGCTCGTCGAGCACCGTTTCCAGCCCGCCGAGTTCGACGAACTCGCCGAGGTACATCACCGCGACCCGGTCGGCGACCTGTCTGACGACGCTCACGTCGTGGGTGATCAGGAGGTAGGTCAGACCGCGCTCGGCCTGCAGGTCCCGGAGCAGTTCGAGGACGCCCGCACGGACGCTCACGTCCAGGGCCGACACCGGCTCGTCGAGGACGAGCAGGTCGGGTTCGAGCGCGAGCGCCCGGGCGATGCCGACACGCTGGCGCTGGCCACCCGAGAGTTCGTGGGGGAACGCGTCGTAGTGCCGATTGGGGTCGAGGCCGACCGTCTCGAGCAGCTCACGGACGTACGCCGCCCGGTCCTCGGCGCGCTCGTCGTGGATGACCAACGGCTCGGCGACGATGCGGCCGACAGTCATGCGCTCGTTGAGCGTCGAGAACGGGTCCTGAAACACCATCTGGACCCGGCGGCGGAACGACTTGTCGGCGCCGCCGTCGAGCGGTTCGCCGTCGAAGACGACCCCGCCCGCGGTGGGCTCGTCGAGACCGATCACCGTCTCCGCGAGCGTCGATTTCCCACAGCCGGACTCGCCGACGACCGCGAGCGTCTCGCCCGCCTCGAGGTCGAAGCTCACGCCGTCGACGGCCTGCACGGCGCCCGTCTTGCGGCCGAGGATGCCCGAGCGGACGGGGTAGTGGCGCTTCAGGTCCCGGACCGAGAGCAGCGGATCGGCTGGCTCGGTCATCGGCTCTCACCTCCACGCCACTCGATCGACTCGACTGCCGAGCGGTCGTAGGCGTCGCCGCCGGGGTGGTCCTCGGTGTAGGCGTAGCAGGTCGCCTCGTGGGCGGTGGCGTCGGTAGGAGCATCGTCGCCGTCGCCGCTCGTGCCGTCGTCGCCGCCGTCAGCGAACCGCACCGTCGGCGGCACCGCGGCGTCACAGAGCCCGGCCTCGGCGGCCGGACAGCGCGGGTGGAACCGACAGCCTGCGGGTGGGTCCTCAAGACTTGGCGGCGAGCCGCCGATCGGTTCCAGATCCCGGCGCACGTCCACGTCGGGGACGCTCCGGAGGAACGCCTGCGTGTAGGGGTGTCGAGGTGAGCCGAGCAGCGCCTTCCGGGAGCCGCGCTCGATGATCCGGCCGGCGTACATCACCGCGATCCGTTCACAGAGTTGGGAGACCACCCCGAGGTCGTGACTGATCAGCAGCAGTGACATCCCGCGGTCGGCGACGAGGTCCCGGAGCAGGTCGACGAGGCCGGCCTGCACGCTCACGTCCAGCCCCGTCGTCGGCTCGTCGGCGATCAGGAGGTCCGGTTCGCCGGCCAGCGCCATCGCCACCATCGCGCGCTGGGCCATGCCGCCGGAGTACTCGTGGGGGTAGTCACGGAACCGCCCCGCCGGGTCGCCGATGCCGACCTCCGCGAGCAGGTCGATCGCCTCCTCGCGGGCCTCGTCCTTCGACACCTCTCGGCTCGCCCGGACCGCCTCGACGATCTGGGCGCCGACGGTACGGCTCGGGTCGAACGCGGCCTCGGCGTTCTGGAACACCATCCCGATCCCGGAGCCCCGGACCTCGCGGAGCTCCCGGGTGGACGCGCCGACCAGTTCCTCGCCGCGCCAGCGCACCGAACCGGAGACGTCGCCGTCGCCGATCAGGCCGACGATAGAGCGGACGGTGACGGATTTCCCGGCGCCGGACTCGCCGACGACGCCGAGCGTCTCGCCGGCCCGGAGGTCGAATCCCACGCCGTCGACGGCGACGAGTGGGTCCCTGTGGCCGAACTGGGTTCTGAGGTCCTCGACTCGGAGGAGGGGCTGGTCGGCGGGGCCGGTGTCGTGGCCGTCGACAGTCTCCCCGGCATCGGCGCCGCTCGGCGTCGACGGGGCGTCGGTCGTGGAGTGAGTGTCAGCCATCGATGGTCACCTGTTTGGGTCGGTTCGGGGGTCGAGTACGTCGCGCAGGCCGTCCCCGAGGAGGTTGAAGCCGAGGACGGCGACGACGATGGCCAGCCCCGGGAAGACGCTGTACCACCACTCCCCGCTGTCGACGAACCCCTTGCCGACCCGGAGGATCGACCCCCACGAGGGTTTCGGCGAGGGGACGCCGACACCGAGGAACGAAAGCGAGGACTCCAGCACGATGGCCAGCGCGGCCGTCACCGTCGCCTGCACGAGGATCGCCGAGAGGCAGAACGGCAGGACGTGGACGGCGATGATCCGGACGTGGGAGGCTCCCAGCGAGCGCGCGACGCGGACGTGCTCCTCCTCGACCACCGAGACGGCGCTGCCGCGGGTGACGCGGGCGAACTGGGGGATGTAGACGATCCCGAGCGCCAGCACGATATTGGTCAGGGACTGGCCGAACACGGCCACGAGCGTCAGCCCGAGCAGGATCGCCGGGAACGCGAAGATCGAGTCCATCAGCCGCATCAGCGCGTCGTCGACGCGGCCGCCGGCGTAGCCCGCCAGCAGGCCGATGGGGACGCCGACGGCGCCGGCGACCAGCGGGGTGGCAACGGCAACCTGCAGGGCGATCCGGGCGCCGAACAGTACCCGCGAGAGCAGGTCCCGGCCGTAGCGATCGGTCCCCATCGGGTGGGCGAGGCTCGGCCCCTGCAGGCGCGCGGGCACGTCGACGGCCGTCGGGTCATAGGGGGCGAGGATCGGCGCGAAGAGGGCGATCAGGAGCACGGCGCCGGTGATGAGCAGGCCGCCCATCGCGAGGTTGTTCCGGCGGAACCGCGCGGCGAAGGCTCTCGTCCGGCGGGCGAGCGGGGAATCGGTCCAGCCACGGTCGACGGCGTCGGCGCCGTCGTCGGCGTTCGCGTCGCTCATCCCTCACCCCGCAGCTTCGGGTTCAGGTAGAAGTACGCCGCGTCGACGACGACGTTGACGACGACGAAAAAGGTCGTGTAGACGAGCACGACCCCCTGCAGGGTGATGTAGTCGCGGCTGCCGATGGCGTCGATGAGCAGCCGACCCATCCCCGGGATCGAGAACACCTGCTCGATGACGACCGAGCCGCCCAGCAGGTAGCCGAACTGCATCCCGATCACCGTCACGACCGGGATGAAGGCGTTCTTCGTCGCGTGGGCCAGCACGCGGAGTTCGCCGACGCCCTTCATCCGGACGGCGTCGAGGTACTCCCGGCGGAGCTCTTCGAGCAGTTCAGAGCGGAGCATGCGCGTGACGACGGCGGCCATCGCCGTCCCGAGGGTGATCCCCGGGAGGATCAGGTAGCGAACCCCCTCGACGGGGTCCTCCAGCGGTGAGACGTAGCCCGCCACCGGGAGCCAGTCGAGGGAGACCCCGAACAGGAGCAGGAGCACGACGCCCAGCCAGAAGTTCGGGACCGATACCCCGAGCAGGCCGAAGCCGAGGCCGACGCCGTCGAGCGCGTTCCCGCGGTTGGTCGCGCTCAGCAGGCCGGCAGGGATGGCGACCGTGATCGAGACCAGAAAGCCCGCGAGCGTGAGAAACAGCGTCGTCGGCAGGCGGCCGGCGATGGCGGCGCTGACCGAGCGGTCGGTGACGTAGGAGCGCCCGAGGTCCCCACGGAGGGCGTCAGCCACGTAGTCGACGTACTGGACGTGGATCGGCTCGTTCAGCCCCATCTCCGCGCGGACCGCCGCGAGCCGCTCGGGCGAGGCGTCGGCGCCGAGCATCACGATGGCCGGATCGCCGGGGACCATCCTGACGAGGCCGAAGACGGCGACCGAAACCAACGCGAGCACCGGCAGCGCCCAGAGCAGCCGCCGGACCATGAACGCCTGCAGCCGTGAGA
Organism: Halolamina litorea; assembly: GCF_026616205.1. Taxonomy (NCBI): domain Archaea; kingdom Methanobacteriati; phylum Methanobacteriota; class Halobacteria; order Halobacteriales; family Haloferacaceae; genus Halolamina; species Halolamina litorea. Next base: position 395,683 of record NZ_JANHGR010000001.1, on the reverse strand, counting down.
CCATCGCCGCCCGGTCTCACTCCCCCTTCCACATCGTCCAGAAGCGGGTGTAGGGCAGGAGCCACGGCTGGTTCCCGTAGACGTTGGACCTGAGCCCCGCGATGCCGTCGACGCGTGCGATCGAGATCCACGGGCAGTTCTTGTTGACCAGTCCCTCGAACTCGGCGTAGGTCTCGATCCGCGTCTCCTCGTCGGTCTCGCTGCGGCCCTGTTCGAGCAGTTCGTACATCCGGTCGGCGTCGGGCTGATCCGCCCCGTAGTGGTTGAACTGGGTGCCGTCGGGGTGGACGAAGCCGTAGTAGTGCCGGTCGGGGTCGATCTTGAACGGCACCGAGAACGCCATCGCGCCGAAGTTGCCCGTGATGAAGTCCTCCAGTTGGGTTCCCCACTCGAGTACCTCGGTCTCGGCGTCGATGCCGGCTTCGGCGAGGTTGGCCACGAGCAGGTCCGCGGTAGTCTCCATCAGCGAGTAGCGCGTGTTGGTCTTGATCGTCAGCGTCTCGCCCTCGAGGGGGTTGCCGGCGTCCTCGAGGATCTGTTGGGCGCGTTCGACGTCCCGGGTTCGCCGGCTGTCGCCGAGGTCGTAGTGCCAGATGCTGTCCTCGGCGTAGGGCTGCCACGCCGCCCGCCCGTAGCCCGAGACGGCGGCTTCGACGATCGCCTCGCGGTCGACGACGTGCGCGACGGCGCGGCGGACCGCCGGGTCGTCCCACGGCGCCTCGCTGCAGTTGATGTGGAGTTGGCCCCACTCGGTGCCGCTCTGTCGGGAGAGTTTGGTCTCCTCGCTCTCGCGGAGCGTGTCGGCGTCGCTGCCGGAGACCCCCCGGACCATGTCCATGTCGCCGCCACGGAGCGCGGCGACCCGGGAGTCGGCGTCCGGGATCGGCGTGATCTCGACGGCGTCGAGCAGCGGGACGCCCTCCTCGCGGTACTCCGCGAACGCCGAGAGCGTGAGGCTGTCGCCGGGTTCGTACTCCGAGAACACGAACGGGCCCGTTCCCACGGGCTCCTGAAAGTCGCCGAGTTCACCGCCCTGTGCCTCGACGGCCTCCTCGGGGACGACGACCCACGGGACGCGCCCGAGGAAGTTGAAGAAGGGCGCGAACGTGCCCGAGAGCGTGAACGTGACCTCGTAGTCGCCGGTGGCCTCGATCGACTCGACGGCCGCGAGGTCCGAGCCCATCGCGCCCTCCTGGTTCATCCGTTCGAAGGAGTAGACCACGTCCTCGGCGGTCATCTGCCGGTCGACCGGCGGGTGGAAGCGGGCGTCCTCGGTCAGCGTGAAGGTGTAGGTGCGGCCGTCGTCGCCGATCTCCCAGTCGGTCGCCAGCCGCGCGGCCGGCGCGCCGTCCGCGAAGGTGATCAGCGTCTCACAGACGTTGAAGTTGACCAGCCACGAGACGACGCTCCCGGTCCGGTGAGGGTCGAGACCGGTGAGTTCGGACTCGAACCCGACCCGGAGGGTGCCGCCGGACTGTGGACCACCCTCGGGTGTCGACACGTCGGTTTGGGTCGCGGGAGGAACGGGCGACGACGTGCCGCCGTCGGTGGGGCTCCCCCCGTCGCCGGTGCAGCCGGCCAGCGCCGCCGCCGCGGCGCCGCCGACCGCCGAGAGGAACGTACGCCGGTCCGTGGAGTCCTCTGCCATCGTTGCAGAAAGGTACATCCCGGGGGCTAAAGCTTCCGCGGTAGTGCCCCGCGTTACAGCGCCAGCGATCCGCCCATCGTGAACGCGGCGCCGCCGAACACTACGAGGCCGAGGCCGTACAGCGCGCCGATACGGTCGATAGCGAGGTACCGCCGCTTGTTCGGGTGTTCCTCGGGGTGGGCATCGAAGTCAACGCTGCCGCCGCGGTGGTGCTCGCTGGGGGCGGGCCGGCGGACGTTGCTCGCACCCAGCGTGAACGTGACCAGCACCAGCCCGCCGAGGAAGAGTACGAACATCGGCATCGCCCCGTCGGTCACCGCGAGCACGGCGAGAACGGTGAGCCCGCCCCCGGGGAGTTCGACGGCCCGGCCGGCCTACCCCGACCGCTCGCGGACGACCAAGACAGGGGCGACGGCGCCCTCCGCGACGCGCTCTGCTGGGTCGCCGAGCAGCAGGGAGAGGAGGTCGGGACCGCTCTCGCCCATAACGATCACGTCGAACTCCGGGGAACGCTCGATGACGGCCCGGGCGGGCGCGTCGGATTCGGAGACCTCGGTTCGAACGCGGTCCGCGGCGAGCCCACGGTCGAGGAGCGTCCCGCGGGCACGGTCGACGGCTGCAGCGGCGTCGAACTCGCCGCCGGTGTCGATGCCCCAGAGCGTGACCGCGCCTCGGGAGTCGGCGAGCAGCGTCGCCACGAGGTCGGCCAGCCGGCCGGCGTCGATTGCGCCGCGGATGGGAACGAGGACGTCCGCCACGTCGGCGACGGGGTTTGGCAGCAGGACGGCCGTCACGTCCGCCTCGGCGGCGACGCGGTCGACGGTCGCGTCGCGGTCGTGAGTGAACACGACCCGGGTCTCGACCTCGCGGCCGGCCTCGCGGAACGCCTCGGCGATGTCGTCGACGGCCCCGCGGGCGCGGTCCTCGAACTGCATGCTCGCCTGCTCGGTCGGCGTCTGCTCGGGGAGGACGTGGTAGCCGAGCAGCACCACCTCCGCGGGCGCGAGGAACTCGACCAACTGGGTGGAGACCGACTGCCCCTCCAGCACCTCGACGGGGACGAGCACCTTCGGCGGCTCGCGGATGCGGAGCGCCGGGCTCTCGGTGGGCGACGCCGGCCCGGTGTCGTCGTCGGCCATCTACAGCACCCCCTTGAGCTGGACGTCCGCGGCGTAGTACTTGTACCAGCCGGCGGTGGCGAGCATGATGGCGCCGCCGACCACCTGTGACTCCCGTTGCATGAACGCGATGAGCCCAAAGCTCGCGGTGGCGCCGAGCCCCGCGACCAGTCGGTGGGCGGGCACCCGGAACTCGGGGTCGTACCACTCCGGTTCGTCGCGGCGCATCGCCAGCAGCGCGACACAGATCAGCCCGTACATCACGAGGTGGAGGAAGGAGGCCACCTCGGCGAGCACCTCGACCTCCCCCAACGCGACCAGCGCCAGCACGGGCCCGCCGGCCATCGACAGCGCCACGTGGGGAGTCCCGTAGCGGAGGTTCACGCGGCTGGCAGTCCGGGGCAGCAGGGCGTCCTTGCTCACCGCGAACACCGCCCGGGAGGTCGAGAGGATCGACGCGTTCGCGCTCGAAACCGTGGCGAGCAGGCCGCCGAGCAGGATCGCCAGCGCACCGACGCCGCCGCCGAAGGCGCGAGCCACCTCGACGATGGCGGTCTCCCCGAACGCCGAGAGGCTGTCGCTCCCGAACGCGCTGGTGGCGACGAAGATGGTGGCCACGTAGAGCACCGCCACGATGGCGACGGAGCCGATCATCGCCAGCGGGAGGTTCCGGCCGGGGTTCTCGATGTCGCCGGCGACGGTCGCTACCTGTGCGAAGCCGAGGTAGGAGGTGAACACCAGCGCCGCGGTCGTGACCATCGACAGCGGCCCGAACGGCATGAACCGCTCGGGCGTGCGTTCGGCGCCGAAGACGCCGAGCGCGTCGAGGCCGCCGTAGCCGAGGAACAGGACCAGAATGGTCAGCAGTAGGCCGACGACGTAGTTCTGCAGCGTCGTGGCGTTCTCGGTGCCGAGGAGGTTCAGCGCGGTGAGGAGGCCGCCGAACCCCAGCGCCAGCACCTCCACGACCGGGGCGCCGCCGAACGCCACGCCGGCCTCCGTGAGCAGCGCGGCGGCGTAGCTGCCGAAGCTGACGAGGTAGAACGCCGTCGCGAACACCAGGCCCAGCCAGATGCTGAGACCGACGACCGCGCCCGGGAGCGCCCCGAGCGCCCGCGAGACGAAGTAGTAGCCGCCACCGGACTCCGGCATCGCCGTCGCGAGTTCGGACGCCGGAAGCGCGACCAACAGGGCGATGACGGCGCCGATGGCGAACGACCCAGCCGCCGCCGGCCCCGCACGGCCGGCCGCCAGCCCCGGGAAGACGAAGATCCCGGCGCCGATCATCGTCCCGACGCCGATGGCGATCCCGCCGACCAACCCGATGGAGCGCTCCAACTCCGAGCCCTCCTCGGTGACGGTCGTCTCGCCCTCGGTCGCGGGGAGCGCGACCTGCTCGGGCGACTCACCGTCCCTGTTCGTTCCCTCCCGGGTCTCCGTGGACATGCTCCCCGGGTTCGTTTCAGCCACCAAGAAGGTGAGGGACGGCCCGGACGGCCGCTCCGGGGACCCCCGAACTCACGTCGCCGGGCGCCGAAGGCGACGGCATGAGCGAGACGGTCCCCGTGACGGTCGTCGATGGTGAGGAGCGTACGACTATCGACGTGGCGTGCGGGCGAACGCTGCGGGACGCGCTGCTTGACGCCGGCTTCGAGGTGTACGGGAGCGTCTCGAAACACGGCAACTGCGGCGGGCGGGGCCTCTGTGGCACCTGCGGCGTCGAAGTGGCGTCCGGCCCGGAGCCGACCCACTGGCACGACGCGGCGGCGGCGCGGTACGGCTACCCGCGGCTCTCCTGTCGGATCACGGTGGCGGCGCCGATGACGGTCCGACTGGTGGAGAAGGTGATGTGGGGGCAGTTGCTACCCGGCGAGTCCGGGTGAGGGAACGGGCGGCGGCGGAACTGCTCACTGGTCGAACTGTTCCTCGACCCAGGACGGCCGCGATACCCGGACCGAGCCGAGTTCGTTGACGGTAAAGCTGTTCCCGTAGGCCTGTGACTCCCCGTCGGCGGTCACAGTCATGCGAACCGCGGCGTCGAACACGACACTCGCCGGGGTGACGAGCAGGTCCCCGCTCGACTCCGAGACGGTACCGTCGATCTCGCTCTCGTCGATGCCGTCGAACTCGAAATCGACGACGTCGCGGTCGTTGTACTCGTCCATCGTCGCGGGCGTGTACTCGCCCAGTCGGAGGATGCCGCCGAGGGTCTCGCCGCCGCCGAGCATGGAGACGACGTCGGCGGACCTGTGTTGTTCCTCGAACGACTGCTCTGCGGCTTGCTGTGTGTAGTTCGTTTCGCCGTCCTGTGTCAACTTGATGTAGGTTGTGCCGCTCTCGACGAAGACCTCGGTAGTCGAGGAGGACTGTTCGAACCTGAACCAGTGGCGTTGCTGTTCGAGGCTACTCCGGTACTGTTGTCTGAGCAGGTTCTCTGACGAGCCGGAAAAGAGCGTCGTGGTGATGTCGTAGCTGTTCTCGACGAGTGCTGCCTTCGTCGCCTCGACGAGCGCCTCGGCGTTCTCGATGCCATCGGCTGTTACGCCCTCCGGGAGTTCGAGCGAGGCTGACGGTGTCTCGGTCGGCTCCACCGTCGGTTCGTCGGTCGCCGTCAGAGACGCTGTCGGCGACGCCGTGCTCGTCGATGCTGTCCGGGCGTCCGTCGCTGACTCCGAAGCGGGCGAGCTACCGCTTGTGGAACAGCCTGCGAGAGCGGCGAGACTTAGCCCGACTGTCGAGACGACGGCGCGGCGTGAGAGCATGTCACGAGGCATATAGGTGAACGGTTCGGGTAGTGTTGGATAAAACCGCTGATTTATCTGATGGTTCAGGACCATGGAGCGGCCTTACGACATCTCCATGGGGAAGAGTACGCGGAATCGTACCGGAGTACGTCATGGGTGGGAGGGGAGTTCGTCAGAGTACTCCCGGCCGACGGGGAGAACCCGGAGGACGCGGATCACGCGGCGAGTGGTGTCCGACGGTAGTTACGTGAGAGAATGGATGTCTCTGCGTTGAGTGATCGTACGGTAAAACGGATGGGTTGGGGCGGATTTGAACCGCCGGCCTCCTCCATGTCAAGGAGGTGTCATAACCGGACTAGACTACCAACCCGACCGGGCTTACTTCGCACTCTATCTATCCCGCGGGTTTAGTTGAAGCTTTCGAAGTCGGCTCCGGCGGGCGGTTCGTGACCGGGGGTCTGCCCCGCCGTCGCACGGAAGGCTTAACTGAATGTACAAAGTTGTACACTGTATACCCGATTCGTACATCCGGGGCGCTCCACCCATGCAGGAACTCATCGAACGCGTAACCGAAGGCGAAGACCTGACCGTCGAGCAGGCCCGTGAGGCCGCGACGCTCGTCTTCGAGGAAGCAACCGAGGCACAGATCGGCGCGCTGCTGGCCGCGCTCCGAGCCAAAGGCGAGACCGAAGCCGAGATCGCCGGCTTCGCACAGGGGATGCGCGACGCCGCCCGCACGATCGGCCCCGACCGCGAGCCGCTGGTCGACACTTGCGGTACCGGCGGCGACGACTACTCGACGATCAACGTCTCGACGACCAGCGCCATCGTCGCCGCCGGCGCCGGCGTCGCCGTCGCCAAGCACGGCAACTACTCGGTCTCCTCCTCCTCGGGGAGCGCCGACGTGCTGGAGGTCGCCGGCGCCGACGTGGAGGCAGAACCCCCTGCAGTCGAGGCGGCCATCGAGCGCGACGGGATCGGCTTCATGCTCGCGCCGGTGTTCCACCCCGCGATGAAGGCCGTCATCGGCCCGCGCAAGGAACTGGGCATGCGGACGGTCTTCAACGTCCTCGGCCCGCTGACCAACCCCGCCGGCGCCGACGCACAGGTCCTCGGCGTCTACAGCGAGGAACTGGTCCCGCTCATCGCCGAGGCACTGACACACATGCCCGTCGAGCACGCCCTCGTCGTCCACGGCGACGGCATGGACGAGATCGCGCTCCACGGCCCCACGACCGTCGCGGAGGTAGAGGGCGACGACGTGACGGAGTACACGATCACGCCGGAGGACCTCGGCCTCGACAGGGCCCCCGTCGAAGAGATCGCCGGCGGCACCCCCGAGGAGAACGCCGAAGACCTCCGTGGGATCGTCGATGGCCGCGTCACTGGGCCCAAGCGCGACGTGATCCTCGCCAACGCCGGCGCCGCCATCTACGTCGCCGGGCTCGCCGAGGACCTCGAAACCGGCGTCGAGAAGGCCGCCGAGTCAATCGACGGCGGTGCCGCCGGCGAGAAGTTCGCCGCGCTCTGTGGCGGGACGGCCGAGGCCGAGTGATGGTCCGCACGAAGCTCTGTGGCCTCGGCACCGAGGCTGACGTGACGGCCGCCGTCGACGCCGGCGCCGACGCGCTGGGGTTCATCACCGACGTGGACGTGGACACGCCCCGGGAGATCGACCCCGAACGCGCCCGCGACCTCGCGGCGACGGTCCCGCCGTTCGTCACCACGGTCGCCGTCACCATCCCCGGGAGCGTCGAGGAGGCCGTGGCCGTGGCCGAGACCGTCGATCCCGACGCGATCCAAATCTACGGCGAGTTCGACGCCGACGCGGTCGAGGATATCGGCGACCGTTCGGGGGCCGACACCATCGTCGCCCTCGGCGTCGACGACGCCGAACGCGCCCGCGCCCTCGACGGCGCCGCCGACGCGCTGCTCGTCGACTCCCTGAGCGAGGCCGGCGCCGGGGGGACCGGCGAGACACACGACTGGGAGCGCACCCGCGAACTGCGCGAGGAACTGGACACGCCGCTCGTGCTCGCCGGCGGCCTGGGTCCCGGAAACGTCGCCGGGGCCGTCGAGTCGGTCGCACCCTTCGCCGTCGACGTGGCGAGCGGCGTCGAACGCGAGGACGAACCGGGCCGGAAGGACGCCGACGCGATGCGTGCGTTCGTCCGGGAGGCCACCCGGGCCAGTCACGCGGAGGTGGCCTGATGCCGGGGTTCGACCGCTCCCGAAACGAGTTCGAGGAACTGGTCGACGGCGCCGACGACCCGGCAGTCGCCCGACTCGTCGCCACGCTCGACATCGACGCCGAACCGCTGTCGGCCTACGCCGCCCTCTCGGACCGGAGCGACCACACGTTCCTGCTGGAGAGCGCCGAGAAGGTCGCCTCCAGTGACCCCGCGGGGGCGTTCGCTCCCGCCGGCGGCCACAGCGACGGGCCGACCGACGACGAGGCCGACCGGCACGCCCGGTTCTCCTTCGTTGGCTACGACCCCGACGCCCTCGTCTCGGTCTACCCGGACCGCACCGAAGTCGAGGAGTTCGGCCCCGCGGCGGGGTTCCTCGACGGACTCGACGGCGAGGCCGGCGCGGAGGTCGGCGCCTGCGGCGAGGAACTGAGCGACCCGGACACGCTCGACCGCCTCCGGTTTGCGCTCCCGGACGTGGAGCGCGTCGGCTTTGCGGCGGGCGACCGACAGCGTCTCGACGGCGGCCTCGTCGGCTTCCTCGCCTACGACGCCGTCTACGACCTCCATCTCGCGGAGGTGGGCGTCGACCGTCCGGACCCCGTTGTGCCCGACGCGCAGTTCGTGCTGACGACCCGGACGCTCGCGTTCGACGACCGCGAGGGGACCGTCGAACTGGTGTTCACGCCGATCGTCGGCGAGGAGGACGACGCCGGCGCGGTGTACGACCGGCTCGCCGCCGAAGCCGAAGGCGTCGCCGCCGACCTCGCCGCGGCGACACCCCCCGAGACTGGTGGGTTCGATCGCGATACCGCCGTTTCGGGCCCGCGTGACGACTACGAGGCCGCCGTCGCCGAGATGCAGGAGCACGTCCTCGACGGCGACGTGTACCAAGGGGTCGTCTCCCGCAGCCACGAGATCACCGGCGACCTCGACACGCTCGGCCTCTACGAGTCGCTGCGCGAGGTGAACCCCTCGCCGTACATGTACCTGCTCTCCTTCGGCGACCGCTCGGTCGTTGGCGCCAGCCCCGAGACGCTGGTCTCGGTGACGGGCGAGCGCGTCGTCTCGAACCCCATCGCGGGCACCTGCGCCCGCGGCGCCAGCCCCGTCGAGGACCGCCGACTCGCCGGCGAACTGCTCGCCGACGACAAGGAGCGCGCCGAACACACGATGCTGGTCGACCTCGCGCGAAACGACGTGCGGCAGGTGTCCCGGCAGGGCTCGGTGCGCGTCGAGGAGTTCATGAACGTCCTCAAGTACAGCCACGTCCAGCACATCGAGTCGACCGTGACCGGCCGGCTCCACCCCGATTTCGACGGCTTCGACGCCACCCGAGCGGCGTTCCCCGCAGGCACCCTCACGGGCGCGCCGAAGGTCCGTGCGATGGAACTGCTGGACGAACTGGAGGTGAACCCCCGCGGCGTGTACGGCGGCGGCGTCGGCTACTTCTCGTGGACCGGCGACGCCGATACGGCCATCGTGATCCGGACCGCGACCGTCGAGCACGGCGACGATCACGACCGCGTCCGGGTGCGGGCTGGCGCCGGCATCGTCGCCGACAGCGACCCCGAAAGCGAGTACGAGGAGACCGAACAGAAGGTCCGCGGCGTGTTGGACGCCCTGGAGCGGATCGAAGGGGGTGACGAATGAGCCTCCCGAACGCCGCCGACGGCGACGCCGCCGACGACGCGCCGACGGTGCTGTTCGTCGATAACTTCGACTCGTTCACCTACAACCTCGTCGAGTACGTCGGCGAGGGTGCGCCCGACGCCGAGGTCGAGGTGCTGCGAAACACCGCCTCGCTCGACGACGTGCGCGAGATCGACCCCGATGCCGTCGTCATCAGCCCCGGCCCGGGCCACCCGAAAAACGAGCGCGACGTGGGGCTGACGATGGACATGCTCAGGGAGGTCAGTCCCGAGGTGCCGACACTCGGGGTCTGTCTCGGGCTAGAGGCAGCGGTCTTCGAGTACGACGGTCAGGTCGGCCACGCCCCCCAGCCGATCCACGGCAAGGCGTTCCCGATCGACCACGACGGCGAGGGCGTCTTCGCGGGCCTCGAACAGGGCTTCCAAGCCGGGCGCTACCACTCGTTGGTGGCGACTGAGGTGCCGGATAGCTTCGAGGTAACGGCGACGACGGTCGACGACCCCGATGACGAGGGGAGCGAGGAACTGGTGATGGGCGTGCGCCACCGCGAGTACCCCATCGAGTGTGTGCAGTTCCACCCCGAGTCGGTGCTGACCGCGGTTGGTCACGACGTGATCCGGAACTTCCTCGAGGCGGCCCTCGACTAGAGGAACGTCGTCACGACCCAGAGCAGGCCGATCACGACCGACGCGATCAGCACGATCTTCCACGCGATGCTCAGGAGCACGCGCCCGACGAGGATCACGACGCCGATCGCGAGGACCGCGATCAGCGCCTGTCCCAGTTGCCCCTCCGGCAGCGGAAGCTGCAGCAACGCGAGTGTCAGCGCCGGTAGTGTCGTGTTCATGCCCGAGGATGGGCCTCGTGGCAGCATAACTCTGGGGGCCGCAGTAGACGACGAACGTGAAACAACCCGGTCCGATCCCGGTCTACGCGAAGTCCTCGTATCGGGGCCGCTCGCGCTCGCCGGGGAAGTCGTCGACGGGCGCGGTAGTCTGGTCGCCGCTCGCCATCTCCTTGATCGTGACCTCGTCGTTCTCGAGGTCCTGCTCGCCGACGATGACGACCGTTTCGGCGTTGATGGAGTCGGCGTAGCCCATCTGGGCGCCGAAGCTCCGGTCGGACACGTCGGTCTCGACGACGTTCCCCGACGCCCGGAGGTCGCGGGCGACCCGGGACGCGACGTCACGGGTGTCGCCGACGGTGAGGACGTAGTAGTCCGTGGATACCGCCTCCTCGGGGAGCACGCCGGCCTCCGAGAGGAGAAGCGGGAGCGTCGAGTTCATCACGCCCGGCGCGACGCCGACGGCGGGGGTCGGCTGGCCGCCGAAGGACTCGATCAGGTCGTCGTAGCGCCCGCCGCCGAAGATGGCCCGCGAGACGCGGCCCTTGGTGTCGAAGCACTCGAAGACGACGCCGGTGTAGTAGTCGAGCCCCCGAGCCGTGCGCAGCGAGACCGTGCAGTGCTCCCGGACGCCGAAGTCCTCAGCGGCGTCGAGGACGGCCTTGAGGTTCTCGACGGCGTCGGTGAGCGTCGGGCGGTCGACCTCCGCAAGCAGCGCGTCGAGGTCCTCGTTTCCGGCCGCGAGCAGGTCGTCGAACGCCTCGGCGTCCTCGATTGAGAGGCCGGCATCGGCGAGCAAGCCGAGATACTCCGCGCGGTCGACCTTCTCGCTCTTGTCGACGGCCCGGATCGCTTCGGGCACGTCGACGTCCTCGTCGAACGAGCGCAGCAGTTCGCCGAGGATGTCGCGGTGGGACACGCGGAACTCGAACTCCGAGGCGGGGAGGCCGAGTTCGGTCAGCGTGTCGCCGGCAAAGGCGAGGATCTCGGCGTCGGCCTCGGGTTCGGCGGAGCCGAAGATGTCGACGTTCGTCTGGTAGAACTCCCGGAAGCGGCCCTGCTGGACCTGCTCGTAGCGCCAGAACGGCCGGGTGGAGAACCACTTGATCGGCTTCGAGAGCGCCTGGGAGCGCGCGACGACCATCCGGGCGACCGTCGGCGTCAGTTCGGGAGTGAGCGACACCTCTCGCCCCCCCTTGTCGGTGAAGTTGTAGAGCTCCTCGACGATCCCCTCGCCGGACTTGTCGACGTACATCTCCACGTCCTCGAGTGCGGGCGTGGCGATCTCCCGGAAGCCGTAGCGCCGAGCCACCGACTCGGTCGTGTCGATGACCTCGCGGCGGGCGGCCATCTCGCCGGGGTAGAAGTCCTTGAACCCCTTCAGACGGTCGTACATGGCCGAGGGTTCCCGGCGGCCGCGCTTGAATCCTGTCTTTCGCTAAGCCAGTCCGCGGACGATCGTCTGGTCGTGTTCGGGGAACACCGCCTCGACGGCGTCGTCGCCGCCGCGCTCGCGGATGAGCGCGCGGAGTTCGCCCTCGTAGTCCGCGCGGGCGATCTGCTCGCTGGGACCGGTCTCCACGTCGAGTTCCCGATCGACTAGCCGGTCGACCGCGCCGCGACCGAAGCCCGCCAGCGGCGAGAGGTAGTCGATCCCGTGGCGGTCTTCGAGGCTCTGGGCGGTCGCGCGGGAGACGGTGGGCACGCGGTCGTCCCGCCGGGTACCGTCGGCGACGGCGATGACGTCGCGCTCGGCGACGACCTCGAGGGCGTGTTCGTGGACGCGCTGGATGCCGTTCCGGGGGTAACCGTCCTCGATCATGCGGTCGACGGCCTCATCGGCCACGTCCCGGTCGAGTTCGACCGTGTCGAAGGGGAAGCCGAGGGCGTCGGCTGCCTGCCGGGCGTTCTCGAACTCCTCGGTGACGCCGAAGTGGGCAGTCACGAGGGTCACGTCGTAGAACCGGTCGAGGATCAGCGCCGCCAACGAGGAGTCCTTCCCGCCGCTGTAGAGGAGCGCCAGCTCCATCAGCGCCGGCGGATGTCGAAGCTCTTCTCCTCGGGTTTGAGCTCCCGGAGGATCTGCTTCATCCGGTCCTCGTCGATCTTGCCCTGGATCCGGCCGCTCTGGGCCAGCGCGGTCACCTGCTGTTTGACTGTCTGGGCGAACTCCGGCTTGCTCATCTCGACGGCGTTGAGCCGCTGGCGGGCGTCGTCGGTGAGGTACTGCTTGAGCAGGGCGTCCTGCTGGGCCTGCGCTCGCTCCTGCTGTTCCTGTGCAGCCTGCCGTTGGGCCTCCTCGCCGCCGGCCTGGTCCTGTAGCTCTTCGAGTCGCTCCTGTCGAAGCTGTTCGAGTCGGTCCTCCTCGGAGTCTCCACTCATGGTGTGTAGTTACTTCTCTCGGCGCAAAACGGTTGCGGCGTCTTCAGGCGTACTTCTGCAGTTCCGGCCGGTCGAGGTCCTCGAGCGTCTCGCCCGCGACGGTGTCGAGCAGGCTCTGGCCCTCGTCGGTCACGCGTCGGCCCTCGCCTTTCGCGGTCTCGAGGAGCCCCTCCTCTTCGAGCTGCTGGAGCGCCACGCGGATGATCTTTCGCGAGCCGCCGGTGTGCTCGCTGCCGGCGACGCGGTAGCGCGTCGTCCCCTGCTTCGAGCCGCCGTACTCCGTGGCGAGTCGCTCGACGCCGACGGGGCCTCGGACTGCGACCTTCCGCAGGAGGCTCGCCGCGCGGACGAACCAGAAGTCGTCCTGCTGGGGCGGGAGTTCTCGGTCGACGCTAGTCTTCGTGAACTCCACCCAATCGGGTTCCTCGATGCGACCGTCAAGCTCCTCAGCGAGGGCCTCGATGAGGTCCTCGGCCGGAACGTCGTAGAGGGTTGCCATAGGGACGATTTCTCCCCTGTTCCGGATAAACCCATCGTATCGGGCTGCCCGCGGCGTCTCCACGCCGGTCAGGTCCGAGCGCCCGCGCCGACCGTCCCCATCACGACGCCGCCGATGAGTACCGGCACCCAGAACACCGCGCCGCGGTAGATCACGACCGCCGCGAACGCGATGGACTCGGTGACGCCGGGCAACGGCGCGGCCACGAGCAGGAAGACGAGCACCGCCTCGATCCCACCGGCGCCGCCGGGCAGGGGCGTCATCCCCGCGATGGCGCCGATGGGAACCACGAACAGGACGACGGGGATGCTCACCGGGTGCCCGATGGCCTGGAACGCGAGCCAGAGCCCGGTCATCTGGAGCAGCCAGCCGAGCGCCGAGAAGCCGAGCGCGAGTACGAGCCCCCGAGGGTTGGTGGCGACGCGTTCGATCGCCTCGAAGAAGTGGCTCACGCGGCGCTCGATCACCTCCCGACCGGGGTCGGACACCCGTGGGACGTGCTCGCCGGCGAACCGGGCGAGCCGCGAGAAGACGTCGACGGCGCCCGCCTCGACGCGCTCGTGGTTGCGCCAGAGCACGACCAATCCGCCGACGACGAGCAGCGTGATGGCGACGACGACGATTGCCGCCGACTCCAACTGGGTGCCGAAGGTGGTCTGGGTCGCGAAGTACGCCGTGCCCAACAGCGCGAGCGAGATCGAGGGAACGAAGTTGAGCGTGTCGACGCTGGCGATGGCGGCCAGCCCCGTGCCGTACTCGGTGTCGGTGACCTCCGAGATCAGCAGCGCCGTCACGGGCTCACCGCCGGCCTGCCCGAACGGCGTGACGTTGTTGTTGAACGTCGCGCCAGCGAAGACGAGGAACGTCTGTATCGGCGAGACGGCCTCGCCGAGCACGCCGAGAACCGTCCGGAGTGACATCCCCCACGCGAACAGCCAGCCGACGGTGACGACCAACACCAGCCCGACGGTCGATCGGTCGGCCCCCGAGAGCGACGCCACGAGGTCCTCGACGCCGACGAAGTAGAGCAACAGCGCGAGCACCCCGATCGCCCCGGCGAAGCCAACCAGAGTCGCCTTGAGCTGGTCGGTTTCCATAGCGGAGGAACTGCCGGCTGGCGTTTCAACCCTCCGATGGCGCCGTGAACGGCCGGGGTTTATCGGCCGGCACGACCACCGCCCTGCATGGACGAGCGAAGCGCGCTGGCGACGCTTGCGGCCACCCTCCCCGCCGCCGGCGACGACGCCGCGGTCGTCGACGGGCTGGCAGTCACGACCGACATGCTCCACGAGCGGAGCGACTTCCCGACCGGCACGACCCGCCGAACCGCCGGCTGGCGCGCCGTCGGCGCCTCACTCTCCGATCTGGCGGCGATGGGTGCCGAGGCGACCTGCGCGGTCGCAGTCTACGCCGCCCCCGAGTTCGACGAGGCCGAACTCTCCGCGTTCGTCGGCGGCGCAGTCGAGGTCTGTGAACTGGTCGGCGCCGAGTACGTCGGCGGCGACCTCGACGAACACACGGAGTTCACCACGGCCACGACGGCCGTCGGCCGCGTCGACGAGGCGATATACCGTGACGGCGCGACGCCGGGCGAGACGGTCTGCGTGACCGGCGAACTCGGCCGGACCGCCGCCGGCCTCCGTCGGTTCGCGACCGGCGACGCCGAGTCGGGCAACGACCTGTTCCAGTTCACCCCGCGCGTGGCCGCGGGTCGGGCGCTGCGGGGTCACGCCTCCGCGATGATGGACTCGAGCGACGGTCTCGCGCGCTCGCTCCACCAACTCGCCGAGGCCAGCGGCTGTGGGTTCTCGATCGAGTGGGACCGGCTCCCGGTCCACCCCGCCGTCGACGCGGTCGCCGAGGACGAAACCGATCGGCGGGAGTGTGCGGCCCACGTCGGCGAGGATTTCGAACTCGTGTTCACGACGCCCGACCCCGAGGCCGCCATCGCGGCCGTCGAGGCGACGGGGACGGCGGCGACGGCCATCGGCGACGTGACCGGGGCTGGCGTCACCGCCGGCGGGGAGGCCCTCCCGGATCGTGGCTACACCCACGGCGACAACTGAACCCGGAGAACCGCCCGATCAGACCGTCACGATCTCGATCGGCACGGCGAGGAAACAGAGCGCGCCGAGTGCGAACGTCAGGAGGGCCGCCGCCTTCCGCTTCCAGCCGATCGGCGACTCGTCGACCGGCGCCGCGGCGCCCCCGAAGGAGACGAACAGCGTGATGAACCCCCAGAGCACCCAGAGGGCCACGGAGTTCTCCATCCCCATGTCGCGGACGTACCAGAGGTAGCCGGCGATCCCGAACAGCGCACCGGGGACCATCGCCGCCAGCGTCTCCTGACGGGGGCCGAACACGGCACGGGTGATGTGCCCGCCGTCGAGTTGACCGACCGGCAGGAGGTTCAAGACGGTGAAGAACATCCCGATCCAACCACCCATCACGACCGGGTGGACGGCCTTCGCCGGGTCCGTGTAGGCCGTCTGCTGGCCCAACGCGCCGGCGATCAGGTCGAGCAGCGGCGGGTTGTGGAAGACGATCGCCTGTCCGCTCCCCTCGACCACCCGCTGGGGGACGCTGATCGGATCGAGGCTGACACCGATCGCGGTGACGATGATCGTCGCGACGAGCCCGGCGAGCGGCCCGGCGGCGCCGATGTCGAACAGCGACTTTCTGTCGGGGACCCGGCTCCGCATCCGGATCACGGCACCCATCGTCCCGAAGGGCACGTAGAACGGGATCACGTAGGGGAGGCTCACGTCGACGCCGTGCCACCGGCCGGCGACGTAGTGGCCCATCTCGTGGGTCAGCAACACCCCGAGGACGGCGGCGGTGAACGGCCACGCCTCCAGGATCCGGAGGGGGTTCTCCGCGATCGCCGAGAGGGGAACGTAGTACCAGACGGTCGCGCCGACGAACAGCGTCGAGAGGACCGTCGCGAACAGGAGGGCGACGTTGACCGCCGGGTTCCCCGACGAGGACGCCGACGCTCCGAACGGCCGGGCGACCAACACGTCGTTGCCTGCCTCGTCGACCGAGAGTCGGAGGTCGTAGCCCCGCTCCTCGAAGGCGGGGGTGAGTTCCTCGGCCAACCGGGAGCGGGGGACCAGTGAGTCCCCGTGGTACCGGACGGTGTCACCGTCCCGGCGGACGGCGGTCAGGTGGAACCACGTATCGAGCGCCTCCGGGTGAGGGACCTCGGACCCGGATCTGTCTGCCATCGGTTCCGATTGCCGTCGCTCGCGCATAAGGCTTGGCTCCAGGAAGAGGGCGGGGGCCGGTGGAGGGCGACAGCAGCGGGGGACCGTCGGCGGCGCAGCCGGCGGCGTCTGATCGGTTATCGCGGCGTTACGCGGTCTCGACGCGCCACGTGGTCGCGCTCGTGTACGACCACTTCTCGACTTCGAGTTCCGAGGCGGCGTCGCTCAGTTTGACCATCAGCGCACCGATCTCCTTCGGGGAGAGATCCACGTCGTCGGCGATGAACTTCGACTTGAAGTACATCTCGCCGTCGTCGACCTTCTCACGCAGGTAGCGCGTGAGTCGCTCCTCTTTCGAGAGCTCGTCGGTCGCGGTCACGCCGTCGGTGGAGGGGTTCCGTGTTGCGCTCATTGGTGTTCTCCTCACTCAGGTCCACACCCGGAAGGGGGATATAAACTCCAGACCGTCCCCCGGAGTTCGGACCGTTTCACCCCGATCGAGGCGAGAAATACACGTGAAACGGACCGTTCACGAAGCCCGCAGAAGTTTTTAGACGTTTTACGAACCGTTTTGAGGTCGTATTGTGAGGTCGTCGGCCGTGCGTCTGACGCCGGCGTCGATCCCGCGAGATCGGGGGATCGAACCGGGGCCGTGCAGCCGCGCCGCGGTCACGCGCGGTCGTGGACCCAGAACTCCTCGTCCTCGGTAGTCTCCTTCTTGAACAGCGGGACCTCGTCTTTGAGTCGGTCGATCCCGTCCTCGACGGTCCGGAACGCCTCCCGGCGGTGGCCGGCGAGCACGACGACGAACACGATGTCCTCGCCGTCGGCGACGACGCCGGTGCGGTGGTGGAACAGCACCTCGAAGACCCCCTCGCGTTCCTCCAGTTCCGCGGCGATGTCGGCCATCCGCTGTTCGGCGACGCCCTCGTACTTCTCGAACTTGAGGTGGCTCGTGGGGCTGTCGTCCGCGGCGTCCTTCGCCCGCACGCGGCCGGTGAACGTCGCGATGGCGCCCGATCGGTCCGCGTGCGGGGACTGTTTGGCCTCGGCGACCAGCGAGGACAGCGTCACGTAGGGGTCGACGGCCTCGACCTCAGCCGCGAGGGCCTCGTGGTCGAGGTCGGTGGCGTCGTCAACGCGCCGGAGCACGTCCCCGGGGACCTCCTCGTCGCCGATGACGACGGTCGGCAGCCGAAGTTTGGAGAAGTCGGCGACAAGCGCGTAGTCGTACTCGGGGGCGAGCGCGTCGAGGAGGTCGGCGAACGAGCGGCCGTCGCCGACGCCGGTCCAGCCGCCGTCGTCGTCCAGTTCGAAGCGACCGGCGTCGGGAACCTCGACCGACTCGGCCCGGGCGACGGTGGCGACCCGGCCGTCGAGGCGGCCGGCGACCGCGTCCCGGACCGCGATGGCGCCGGGGCCGACGATGGAGAGAGCCTGCATACGCGTGTGGGGGAGGCCGACTGGCTTAGGCCTTTTCTCGCCGGTTCGTCGGCCGGGGTCGGGCAGCGCGGAACGGCGGAAAGCGTGTGGTACGTACGCACGCCCCGGTATTCGGGGTTCGGGCGGACTCGTGACCACGGGCCTTAAGAGCGCCACCCCCGCAACCTCACCTAATGCGAGTCGTCGTCTCTATCGGGGGTAGCGTGCTCGCGCCCGGGCTCGACCCCGAGCGCGTCGAAGGCTTCGCCGACGCCCTCCACGAACTATCGGCAGAGGGCTGTGAACTGGGCGCGGTCGTCGGCGGTGGCACCGTCGCGAGACAGTACATCGGCGCCGCCCGCGACCTGGCGGCCAACGAGTTCCAGTTGGACGAACTCGGTATCGGCGTCACGCGGCTGAACGCCCGCCTCCTGATCGCGGCAATGGGCCACGGCGTCCAGCGCACGCCCGCGACAAGCTACGACGAGGCCGGCGAGGCGATCCGACGGGGCGACACGACCGTCATGGGGGGGATCACGCCCGGCCAGACAACCGACGCCGTCGCCGCCGCGCTTGCGGAGTACGTCGACGCCGAACTGCTGGTGTTCGCCACGAGCGCCGACGGCGTCTACAGCGCCGACCCCGAGACCGACGACGACGCCGAACAGTACGGCCAACTCACCCCCGCCGAGCTGGTCGAGGTCATCGCACCGATGGAGCGCGGCGCCGGCGCCTCCGCACCCGTCGACCTGCTGGCGGCGAAGCTGATCCAGCGCTCCTCGCTGCGGACGATCGTCCTCGACGGGACCGACCCCCAAGCCGTCGTCGACGCCGTCCTCCACGGCGAACACACCGGGACCGACGTGGTGCCGACGGGCGAGACCGACGAGCCGACCTACTGGAGCCAGCATGAGTAGCGAGTCCGAACCCGCGGAGGCGTCGGCGGCCGGCGATACGTCGACGCCCGCCGCCGGGAGCCAGCGCGACGAAGCCCCCGACGGCAGCCAGTTCCACGCCTTCTGGGCTGACGCCGTCGCCGACGAGATCGAGGCCCGCGACCCCGGGGAACCGATCGTCATCAAGGGCGGCGTCTCGCCCTCGGGCATCCCCCACCTCGGCCACTTCAACGAGATCATCCGGGGCTACTTCGTCGGCGAGGTGCTCCGCGAGCGGGGCCACGAGGTCCGGCAGGTGTTCACCTCCGACGACCGCGACCCGCTGCGGAAGCTTCCCCGACGGCTCGCCGACGCCGACTGGAACGTCGTGGAGTTGGGGGACGTTGACGCCGGCGCGCTCGGGAAGAACCTCGGCAAGCCCTACACCGACATCCCGGACCCGTTCGGCGACTGCCACGACTCCTACGGCGAACACTTCGCGGACCTGCTCGCCCGCGCCGCCGAGATGGTCGACGTGCCCGTCGAGGTGCTCTCGAACACCGAGATGTACGAGAGCGGCGAGTTCGAGCCCCAGATCCGGACGATCCTCGAGAACGTCGACGCCGCCCGCGAGGTGCTGGCGGAGTATCAGGACTCCGTGGACGAGACGTACTCGCCGTTCCGTGTGGTTTGTGCGGAGTGTGGCATCGTCACCACCGACGTGACTGTATCGGACCTCGACGCCGGACTCGTCGAGTACGACTGCACGGGGATCACCGCCGGCGACCGCGAGATCGAGGGCTGTGGCCATCACGGCGAGGCGACGTTCCGCGACGGCAAACTCTCGTGGCGCTTCGAGTGGCCCGCCCAGTGGGACCTGCTCGGCGTCGACTTCGAGCCGTTCGGCAAGGACCACGCCGAGGGCTCGTGGCCCTCCGGCGAGGACATCGCCCGGAACGTCCTCGGCATCGAGCCGCCGGTCCCGATGACCTACGAGTGGTTCACGCTCAACGGCGAGCCGCTCTCCTCCTCTTCGGGGAACGTCGTCACCGTCCCCGAGGTGCTCGAACTGCTCGAACCCGAGGTGTTGCGGTACTTCTTCGCGCTCGACCCGAACAAGGCCCGGGACTTCGACGTCTCCCGGCTGGACCAGTTGGTCGACGACTTCGACCGCTTCGAACGCGCCTACTTCGGCGAGGTCGACGACGAGGAACTCACCCGGTTCGCCGAGCGCGCCTACCCGTTCGTGATGGGCGAGGTGCCCGACGACCCGATCCGCCTGCCCTACACCTTCGCGGCGGTACTGGGGATGGTCGAGGAGCGCGACCTCCGCGTCCAGATGGCCCGGAACGAGGGCCACATCCCCGAGGACGCCGACGAGGCGACGATCGAGGCCGCACTCGCTCGCGTCGAGCGGGCCCGCGCGTGGGCCGAGCGCTGTGACAACGCCTACAACTACCGGCTCCAGACCGATCTGCCCGACGTGGACCTGACCGACGCCGAGGCCGCAGCCCTCGAAGACCTCGCCGATGTCGTCGCCGGCGGTGCCGACGGCGAGGAGATTCAGGGTGCGATCTACGAACTGGCGGAGGACCACGACCTGGGCACCGGCGACCTGTTCGCGGCCGGCTACAAGCTCTTTTTCGACAAGACGCAGGGGCCCCGACTCGGTGAGTTCCTCGGCGAACTGGACCAGTCGTTCGTCGTCGAACGGCTGCGGCGCGAGGCCTGAGGCGGCCGTTTTTCCCACAAGAGTTTTTTTTTTTTCACGGCCGCGAACCCCCCTCACATGAGTCGACGAACCCAAGCAGGTTCAGTCCGTGAGCGGGGCGCCGTCGGGCTGCTCGTGGGCGCCGCAATCGCTCTCGTTATCGCCTACCCGCCACCGTCGACGGGCGTCGATCCACTGCTCGGCGTGGGGAACGTGTTCGTTCCCCTCGCACTGTCGGCAGTGAGCGTTCTCACAGCCGGTATCGGTGGCGCACTCGCCGGTGGCGTCCTCGCTGATCGAGTCGACGCCGTACCACGACTCGTTGTCCGAACAGCCGTCCCCGCCGCCGCGCTGGCTATCGCACTGCTCTACCTCGTCGTTGTCGCTGGCTTCGGGTAACTGAGAAGGCAGCCGAACCGCCCCCGTTCGGGCGTCGACGCCCCGGGACCCGAACGCATTTGCCCGGGCGGGCCGGACTCTCCAGCAGATGATCGACGGGCTGCTCCAAGTCGTTCCCTCCGTCGGCCCGCTGACGTGGGTGTTGGTCGGCGCACTCGCCTACACGCTCGCGGCCTACTGGCTCGACGCCGAGGGCTACCTCCCCGACGCGATCCACGTCTCGGGGCCGATCACGACCATCCACACCAAGCGCGGGCGGGCCTTCCTGAACTGGCTCGCCGGCCCCAAGCGCTTCTGGCGCGCGTGGACCAACGTCGGCCTCGGGATCACGCTGGTGATCATGGTCGGGATGTTCGTGATGCTGCTCCAGCAGGGCCGCAGCATCATCGAGAACCCGCCGGCCCCGTCAGCGGTGAACGAGCCGGGGAACGTGCTCGTCATCCCCGGTGTAAACGAGTTCCTCCCGCTCTCGGTCGCCCCGGAAATCGTCGCCGGCCTGCTGATCGGGCTGGTGGTCCACGAGGGCGGCCACGGCTTGCTCTGTCGCGTCGAGAACATCGACATCGAGTCGATGGGGCTCGTCACATTCGCCGTCATCCCCATCGGCGCGTTCGTCGAACCCGACGAGGAGGACCAGCGGACCGCGGACCGGGGCGGTCGCGCCCGAATGTTCGCAGCCGGCGTCACCAACAACTACGTCGTCACCATCGTCGCCTTCGCGCTGCTCTTGGGGCCGGTGGTCGGCTCCATCGGCGTCGCCGCTGGGGCCCCGATCGGCGGGGTGCTGCCGGGGTCGGCCGCCGACGACGCCGGGATCGAACCGGGTGACCGGATCGTGATGGCCGGCGGCCAGGAGATCGGGGACGGCGGCGAACTCGACAGCTACCTCGAAGAGAGCACCGACGGCTCGGTGCAGGTCACGCTGAGCGACGGCACCGAGACGACCGTCGAACGCTCGTTGCTCGTGACCAGACTCGCGGGCGGATCGCCGTTCGACCGCGAAGGCGCTGCCGGCGTCGACGTGAACGACACCGTCACCGCCATCAACGGCACCGAGGTCCGCACCGAACAGGGCCTCCGAGAAGCCATCGGCGACCGCACGACCGTCGCCGTCACGACTGACGACGGCGAGACGACGACGGCGCCGATGGGCGTACTCGCACTCGCCAGCACGCCGAACACGACAGCCGGCGCCTCCGACCCCGCCGACCACCCGCTGAACTACTCGGCGGGCTTCCCCGGCCGTGAGCCGTTCACCGTGCTCAGCATCGACGGCCAGCGGACGCTGACCCCGGCCGACGTGACCGCGGCGCTCGACGGGAAGGCAGCGGGCACGTCAGTCGAAGTCGTCGCCGTCGTCGACGGGGAACGCCGGACGGCGACCGTCACGCTCGCCGCGGACTACCGCGAGGGCGAGTCGGGTGGCTACCTCGGCATCTCGCCGCTGTCGGGCTACGGCGGCATCGGCGCCAGTAGCCTCGGCGTGGATTACTACCCGGCCGCCGGCTTCCTGTCGCTGCTGAGCGGCGATGGCAGCATGGGTATCGGGGCCGGATCGGCGCTCGCGCTGGTGTTGGTCGTGTTGCTCCTGCCGTTCATCGGCGCCGTCGGCGGTGCCGGCTACAACTTCGCCGGCTTCGTCGGGATCAACCGCGGCTTCTACGAGATCGCCGGGCCGCTCGAACCGCTCGGTGGCGGGGTGTTCCTGCTGGCGAACCTCCTCTTTTGGACCGGCTGGATCAACCTCAACCTCGCTATCTTCAACTGCATCCCGGCGTACCCGCTCGACGGCGGGCGCATCCTCCGGGCCAGCGTCGAGGCCGTCGTCTCCCGGCTCCCCATCGAGGACAAACACACCGCCACTCGGGCGGTGACCACCAGCGTGGGGCTGGCGATGCTCGCCTGCCTGCTGCTGGTCGTGTTCGGCCCGCAGTACCTCAACTGATCGGGGCGGGACCTCGGTAGCCTCCCGCCCGTCCGTCTCAACCGAGCACCACGTCGAGCGTGAGCATCACGGCGGCGCCGACCATCAGGCCGAGCGAGGCGACCCGCTCGTTACCGTGCTCCTGCGTCGACGGAACGATGTCGTCGACGATGACGTAGAGCATTCCGCCAGCGGCGAACCCCATCGCGTAGGGCAGCAGCGGCGCGGCGACGACGACGGCCCACGCTCCAAGGAGTGCGAGCGGGACCTCGACGAGTCCGGCACGGATGCCGGCGATGGTGGCGTACCACCGGCGGCCGAGGCCGGCGTTGATCGCCGCGACCGAGACAGCGAGCCCTTCGGGGATGTTCTGGATCCCGATGGCGATCATCAGCGAGAGCCCCTCGGCCACGTCGCCGCCGCCGAAGCCGACGCCGACGGCGAGCGCCTCGGGCATGTTGTGGATGGTGATCGCCAAGGTGAACAGGAGGACCGACATGAGCCGGGCCTCGTTTTCGGGCGAGTCGTCGTCGGAGCCACCCCCCGTCAGCCGGGAGCTGACGAGGAAGCCCAGGTAGTGCGCCCAGCGGTCGCCGCTGTCGAGCAACAGCACGCCGAGGGCGAAACCGATTATCACGGGCGTGATCCCCGACAGTTCGACCGGGCCGAGTCCGACGGCTCGGTAGTCTGCGTCCGCGGCGAACTCGATCCCGGGGATGAGCAGGCTGGTGTAGCTCGCAGACACCATCACGCCGGCCGCGAAGCCGAGCGAGCCGTCGAGCCACTTCCGGGTCGGGTTCCGCCAGACCAGTACGATGGCGGCGCCGAGGGCGTTGAGCAACGCGATGAACAGCCCGCCGGCCAACCCCTGAACGACCGGATCGGTCCCGACGACGTCGACGAACGTCGACTGGACGCTCACAGCTCCCTCCGTCGTCGCCGGTACACCGTCACTCGTTCGAGAACGAGGTACATTACTCTACCTCGACTGAGGGCGACGGGTCACTCGTCGTCCCGGTCGACACCCATCCGCTCGTAGAACTCTTCGGGGGTGTCCTCGATGCGCTCGAAGTCGTCGAAGTAGTACTCGTGGTGGCGGACCACCTGCTCACAGATCCACGCCGAGAACTGCTCGTCGAAGCGCCAGGCCGAATCGGGCTGGCGGACCTCGAAGCGGTCGTCGGTGGCGAAAGCGACGTAGACGTGGTAGAACCCGAGGATCACGTCGGCGAACTCCCGGGCCTTGCCGCCGGTCTCGACGCGCTTCTCGGCGAGTTCCTCCTCGCCGTCGGGAGTCAGTTCGAAGTACTTCCGGTCGGGCTCGTCCTCGCGTTCGATCCGCTGGGCCCAGCCGTTGTCCTCGAACTTGTAGAGGATCGGGTAGACCGATCCGTAGGAGGGCTCCCAGTGGCCGCCGCTGATGTCGCCGATCTCTTTGAGGATCTCGTAGCCGTAGCGCGGTTTCTCCTCCAGGAGTTCGAGCACGATGTACGAGATGAGGCCTTTCGGTGGGCCGCTCTTCCGCATCGTACAGCGTACGGGGGGGACTCTCCGAAAGGGTTTCGGTCCCGCTGAAACGGGCTGAGAATGCGAGAATCGGGGTCGTTGGCGGCGGCGGCGGGGGGAGCGGCGAGCGACTCGACACGCAACGCCCAAGCCCCCCGGGTCCCGAACTGAACGTATGACCGAGCCGCCGCAGACCGACGAGGGATGGTTCGTCCTCCACGACTTCCGGAACGTCGACTGGGACGCCTGGCGCGACGCCCCCGAACGGGAGCGCGAGCGGGCGATCTCGGAGGGCGTGGAGTACCTGCAGGACCACGAGGCCGTCGTCGACGCCGACGAGGGGACCT
This sequence comes from Halolamina litorea, assembly GCF_026616205.1. Taxonomy (NCBI): domain Archaea; kingdom Methanobacteriati; phylum Methanobacteriota; class Halobacteria; order Halobacteriales; family Haloferacaceae; genus Halolamina; species Halolamina litorea. The sequence continues at coordinate 371,216 of NZ_JANHGR010000001.1, read as the reverse complement.
CCGCGGTGTTCAGCGTCGTCGGCGACAAGGCCGACCTGCTGATCATGCACCTGCGACCGACCCTCGATCACCTCTCGACGGCCGAACGGCAGTTCGAGCGGACACCACTCGGGGCGGTGACCGAACAGGCGACCTCCTACGTCTCCGTGACGGAAGTATCGGGCTACGTCTCCGACGCCTACTTCGCCGAGGACGAGGAGGAGGTCGACGAGGGGCTCAAGCAGTACATCGAGGGGAAGATCAAGCCGGAGATCCCCGACGACGAGTACGTCTGCTTCTACCCGATGGACAAGCGCCGCGGCGAGGAGGTCAACTGGTACGACCTCCCCTTCGACGAGCGCGCCGACCTGATGAAGGGCCACGGCCAGACCGCCCGCAAGTGGGGCGGGAAGGTCGACCAGATCATCTCCTCCTCGCTCGGCTTCGACGACTTCGAGTGGGGCGTGACGCTGTTCGCCGGCGACGCCGTCGACATCAAGGACATCGTCTACGAACTCCGTTTCGACGACGCGACCTCGAAGTACGGCGAGTTCGGCTCCTTCTTCATCGGCCGACGCTTCCCGCCGACGGATCTGGGAGCGTACCTCAACGGCGAGACGGTCCCGACCGGGGAGGAGGGTGGTCACCACCACGGCGAGAGCGAGGGCCACCACCACGGCGAAGGTGGCGACGCTCACCACGATGGTGAGAGCCACCACGACGACGGCGACGCCGAGGACGAGGAGGACGAAGACGACATCCGTGGCGCGCTGGAGGACCTCGACATCTACGCCGGCCAGCCCCACGGCGAGGACGTCTACGCGACGGTGCTCTACAGCGAGGCCGACCCCGAGGAGATCAGCGAGGAGGTCGACGGCCTCCGCGGGAACTTCGAGCACTACGATACCCACGTCAAGACCGCCGTCTACGAGGGCTCCTACACCGACCGCGTCGCGGTCGTGAGCATTTGGGACACCGCCAGCGCCGCCGAGACGGCCGCAGGGTTCCTCTCGGACCTGCCGGGCGTCGTCTCTCGTGCGGGCGAGGAGTCCGGCTTCGGGACGATGGGGATGTTCTACACCGTCAAGCCCGACTCACGCGAGGACTTCGTCGAGAAGTTCGACACCGTCGGCGGCCTGCTGGAGGACATGGACGGCCACCAGGAGACCGACCTGATGGTCAACCGCGAGGACGAGAACGACATGTTCATCGCGAGCCAGTGGCGGGCCCGCGAGGACGCGATGGCGTTCTTCCGCTCGGACGCGTTCCGCAACACGGTCCAGTGGGGGCGTGACGTGCTCGCCGACCGGCCGCGACACGTCTTCCTGGCGTAGACACAGTACCGCGCGAACACGTCCATCGTTTTCTGAACGACCGGCGTCGTCGCCGACGCCGAAACCGCGGCGTCGCTCGGCACTGCTGTGGCGTCGAAAAACGCGTTTGCGGTCAGTCGACGACGTCGTAGCCGGTGTTCTCGATGCGGTTGGCGATAGTCTTCTCGAGCCCCGGCTCACCGTCGACGACGACCGACTCGGTGCCGGCGTCGGCATCGACCGACTCGACGCCGTCGAGGCCGCCGACGCGCTGTTCGATGATGGACTCACAGCTCCCACAGGTCATGCCCGTGACCCGCAGTTCGTACGTGGCCATTGGCCCAGCAACACCCGCGAGTGCCAAATAGATGCGACCCGACCGCGGGGAGGTGTTGCACGACGTGTGAACACCCGAACCCATATGCCCGCGCCAATCCACCGTCCACTATGACCAAACGCCACGCCTCGCTCCCGCCGGACGCCGAGGCAGGGGTTGACGCCTTCATCGAGGAGGTCGACGAGCGGCTCGCTTCCGAGGAGGAGACCTGCGACGTGGTACAGGACACCCTCGTCGACCTGTTCGGCGACCGCGAGGCCTACGAACGCTGGCAGGACGGCGGCGACGTGAGCCCGGCCGAACGCGTCCGCCTGCAGGGGTACGACCCCTGTAACGCCACACTGGAGTCGGAGTACTACGCCGAGAAGGACGAGGACCGCTTCCAGCGCTCGAAGCATCTCCAGTGGCTCTGGCGGCAGTTCGACGACACGCCGATGGCCGACAACGTCGCCTTCGCGCTGCGCTTCCGCCAGATGCTCGCCGAACACCTCTTCGACGAGGTGGGGGAGAACTGCCGCTTCTTCAAGGGGATCAGCTTCACCTACGGCCACAACATCAGCGTCGGCGACAACGTCGTCGTCCACGACGACGTCCACCTCGACGACCGCGGCGCGCTGGAGATCGGCGACCGGGTCTCGATTTCGGACTCCGCGCAGGTCCTGAGCCACGACCACGACATCGTCGACCAGACCGAGGTCGTGAACTACCGGACGATCATCGAGGACGACGTTCGCCTGACCTACGACACGCTGGTCCGCGCGGGCTCGAAGCTCGGCGAGAACTCCGTCGTCGGCGCCAAGGCCATCGTCGACGGCGACGTGCCGGCCCACCACGTCGCGGTCGGCCAGCCCGCCAAATCGGTGCGGGTCAAGCCGGGCTGGGAGTCGGTGGCGGCGCCGATGGAGGACCGCTTGGCGCGGAACAAGGAGGAGCGACGGATCGACTACGAGCTATCCGGCGATTTGGACGTGTTCGACGAGTTCCAGCGCGACCTGCAGCCGCCGGACGCGCAGTAAATCCGCCATGAACAGCCTCCGACGAGCGTACCGGTGGATCAAGGGCCGGGGGCAAAGCGGCTCCCGTTCCGGATTCGCCGTTCGCGTTGGCTTCGTGTCGGCTCTCGCCGTCCTCGCGTTTGGCGCGTTGACGAACGAGTCGACGATTACCGACGCGGTGGTGATGGGGACCTTGATGGCTGCCGCCTACTACTTCTTCGACCCGCAGGACACGGGCTGAATCGTTCGACCCGTTGTCGGTTTCGGTGCTACAGCCGGATATACGCCCAGCCAGCATCCTGCAGCCGCGTCAGTTCGCCGACTCCCGACGAGACGAACTCGACGCCCTCGCCGAAGTCACTCTCGCCAGCCTCGGCGCCCCGTGCAGCGTTCGAGCAGAGTTTGACAGTTGCGCCCATCTCGACCAGCACGTCGGTCGTCGCTCGGCAGTCCATCGCTGCGGCGTCGATGACCGTCGGTCGGTCGACGACGACCGCAACGGCCTCGATATCGACTGTTTCGTCGTCGAGGAGGTTCCGTACTTTCGCCTCGGCGGTGCGGTAGGCGTCGACGCCCGAGACGTGGAAAACAGTGTGCACGAAAGCGAGTACGCAATGGGGCACCTTCGTGTATTCGGTGTAAAGCGTCGGTAATGGCGATCGACGAAGCCATCCAGGAACCCCCAGTCCGCATCGATCGGTCGATCCAGAGGATGAGGTGCGCCCTGAGGACGGGGTCAACGACACCCGCGAACCTCGAAAACGGTGGGTTCGGTGACTCGTTCTGCGCGGCCGCCGACCGGCTTCAGGTGGGAGTCGCTCGCTAAACCTGTTCGGCGAGGGCCGCCACCGGGACTGGCGTGTATGCTCACAAGTGCGAGTCATACTCAGAATTCCCCTCGATATCACCTCAGCGGCTAGTCCCTGGTCGGCTCGCGGGTTTCATAATCGGATTCGGCCCCCGCAAGGGGTGTCCCTGTGGAATACGGGGAATCGAGTATGACTGATTTTGCTCACCGCATCGCTGTCGACGGCGTCGATCAGGTCGTCGATGGTCAAAACCGCCAAATTCGGTGGTTTCGTAGAGACACCGATGGAGTATCCGAACCGACTAATCGCAAGAGGGAAACCGATTATGGAGAGTCTCTACCCCACTAGAAGCCCGCTTCGGTCTCGACGGTGACGGCGTCGACGGGGCGAGAACGCTTTTAGCCGACGTTTTCAACCGATTCGGGGGTGCGACGGCGCCGAGTCATACTCAGTTTTTCTCCACAATACAGGGGGTACTTGCGGGGATTTGGACCGATTATGATGGCGCCACAGACCCGAAACAGGGGGCAGATATCTTCATAATCGGTTTCAGTCTGCGGGTTTGGGCTTTTCAGAACCGATTCTGTGTTTCTACTGCGTGCTGTCAGCTATCCGACTGTCGGCGGCAAAATCTCTGCGAACGTCAAGTCGCCTGGAGAGCAAACGCAAGGAGTGGGCAGCAGTGACTCCGGATTACTGAGAAGTGAAGACCATGAGCCGTCCGGGAAATCAACTACCCCATCCTACTTCGCTCACCCTGACGGGTTCGCTTTTGGAGGATGGGGCTTGTCCATGAACTCAGCTTCGAACCCGTTCGGGTGGGCGGTAAATCCGCCGCTCGGCGTCACCGTTCCAGACTTTAGGGCAAGCTGACTGTTGCCCGTCCGTCGAGACGACTGTTGGCCCTGACGGACATACCGCATACCGATATTCTTTGCCGCGTTGTAGTCCGCATTCGCTTCCGATTCGCACTCTACACACCGAAAGTCATCTCGAGACGGACGATTCTCATCCGCCGTGAATCCGCACTCGGCGCACCGCTTCGACGTGTACGCTGATCCAACTTGCTTCACCAAGATACCTTCCGCTTCGGCTTTGTACTCTACTTGCTCGTACAGCGTTCGGAACGCCCACTTGTGCCCCCACGACGCTCCCGTGCTGTCGCGGATGTGGGTTAGGTCCTCGAACGCTATCACGTCGCATTCGAATCGGAAAGCTTCCGCAACGATGGCGTTCGACGCTCGGTGTAGCACATCGCGAACGTAGCGGAGTTCACGGCCACTCGACTGTTCAAGCGTTCGGTGGGCGCTTCGTGTTCCGGTCTGTTGGAGTCCCGCACGTACCTTCTCGAACTCACGAAGGTTGTGGGTTAACTCCCGTCCGCTGAAGAAGGAGGCCGTACTGGTGACAGCGAGATTGTCTATACCGAGGTCAACCCCGAGAACCGTTCCGTCCTCGGCGGTGTTCCGCTCAGTATCGTTCTTAGGCCGGCGGAAGCCGATGTGCAGGAAGTAATCGCCGTCACGGGCGGTGAGCGTACTTTCCGTGACACCCCATTCATCAGAGTCGAAGTACTGCCGTTGGTACCCATCGTCGGAATCGGACAGAGCGAGATCGCATCGGACGCGACTCCCCGTTGTGGAGAGCGACACAGTGTCGTCGTCAAACAGCGTCATCGTCCGGGTGTCGTACTTCACCGTCGGTGCGGTGAACGTCGGCTTACTGACCTCCTTACCTTTGGATTGGCGTTCGAGACAGCCGGTGATGGCTTGTGCAGCCTGGTGAGTAGCGAGAACCGCGTGCTGACTACCGAGGTCGGTTTTGTCGCGTACGTCGTCGTAGGCGAGGGGCTGTACATCGCTTTTCGCGTTGCACTTACCCCACGCCATGTCCGTGGCGATTTGGCAACCCCGCTTCCAGTTGGAAATAGTCTCTTCGAGGGACTCGCACTGCTCGCCCGTCAGTTGGAGGCGAGTGATTGCTGTCCGACGCACGTAGTCGTCTGCCACAGTCTCATTGGGTGCGTGTTGCTACTTAGGTTTCTGCCCGAACGTACTGCTGCCTACTCACTCAGTAATTTAGGAGGGAAGACTCCGCATTACCGAATAAGTGGGAGTTTCACTTGTGCGAAAACCCGTGGTCGGGGCCCCGAAGGTGGGAGTGCGAGAGAAGGCAAAAAGTGCGCCGTCCGGGAATCGAACCCGGGCCGGTAGCTTGGGAAGCTACTGTCCTACCACTGGACCAACGGCGCGTGCCTGCGTCCTGACTGACGCCAGCCTCCGGTAAGTCGGTTTCGGAATCAACCACCCCGGCTGCGTCGACGGCGCCGGAACCGGACACGCGTCCATGTCCGTGGATTGGGGAGTGCCTATTTGCCTCCCGCGACAGAACCGTTGGACATGCCCGAAGACGTGCTGACGGAGAACGCACCGCTCGACATCCGCTTCTCGGAGGGGGAACTCGAAACCGTCCGTGAGGAGATCGTCTCGTTCATCCGCGAGACCGTCGACGCCGCCGGCGCCGAGGGGGCCGTGCTGGGCCTCTCGGGCGGGATCGACTCGACGTTGACCGCCTACCTCGCCGTGGAAGCGCTGGGCGAGGAGGGGCTCCACGGGCTCACGATGCCCGCACGGGTGAGCGACGACGACCTGATGAGCGACGCCGAAGCCGTCGCGGAGTCGTTGGGGATCACCTACGACCTGATCGAGATCGAACCCATCGCCGAACAGTTCGACAAGGCGTTCCCCGAGGGCGTTGAGGACACGACCGCCGCGGGCAACGTCCGAGTGCGCACGCGGGGCGTGCTCAACTACTACGTCGCCAACACCGAGAACCGGATCGTCCTCGGGACCGGGAACCGCAGCGAGGCGATGACGGGGTACTTCACGAAGTACGGCGATCAGGCCGTCGACTGCAACCCCATCGGCGACCTCTACAAACAGCAGGTCCGACAGCTCGCCGCCCACGTCGGCGTCCCCCACGAACTGGTGATGCAGACCCCGACCGCCGAAATGTGGGAAGACCAGACCGACGAGGAGGAGATGGGGCTGAACTACGACCACCTCGACGCCGTGCTCGCGCTCCACGTCGACGGCCCGCTGTCGAAGGCCGCGACGATCCGGTACGTCGACGGCATCACCGAGGACCACGTCGACCGCGTGGTCGAACTGGTCGAGGGCAGCGCCCACAAGCGCTCGATGCCGCCGGTGCCGGGGCTCTCGGTCAGGGAGTAACGCCAGTCGCGGCGAGAAAGAGCGGCGGCCTACCGGACCGGGTTCTCCGGGCCGCGGCCGAGGTACTCCGACGCGAACGCGTACACCGCCTCGGCGTCGTAGTCCTCCAGCACGAGTTGGTGGGTCCACGCGGTCAGGACGTAGTCACCGCGCGGGTCCTCGTTGGGGTTAGGGGCGACGATGATGCTCTGCCAGCGGCCGTCCTTCTGGCCGGCCCACGCACGGAGGCTGGCCTCGCTCTCGTCGGTCAGGTTCGCCTCGTCGTAGTAGATCACGACCGCACCGTGTTCGAGCGAGTGAACGAGCGGCGGGAGTTCGGGCATCTCCTCGTAGAACCCGGCGCTGATCGCGCCGCCCCAGTGGTCACCCGAGAGCGGCGGGATGCGCTCGTAGTTCGTCTCGCCGCGGGCGACGTGCTGGCGGCCGTTGTCCTCGAAGGTCTCGACCTGCGAGATCCACTCGTCGTCGCCGCGCTCGTTCAGCGGGTCGTCCTCGAGGCCGGTCGCCTGTTCGCCGGCGCTCCCGCTGCCGCTCAGGAAGAAAAACCAGATCGCGACGACCAGCACCACCAGTGCCGCGACTCCCGAAAGCAGGCCGGCGACCGGGACCCCGTCGCTCTCCCCTTCGGTTGCGGCGGCGACGCGTCGTTCGTCTATCGGCCCGAGCTCCCCGGCGTGTTCCGCGCCGAGGTGTTCGAGGTGGGCCTCCTCGTCGTCGAAGGCCGCCCCGCAGTACTCACACTCGACCATACGGTGGGTCGGCTCCGGTCGCCCATAACCCTTCGCTATCGGACGGTCGGCCGACACGAGCGCGCGTCGGAACGTGACCGGCGTTCGTGGCGCTCTCGGGGGCTTTCCAAAGGCCTTTGGCTCCGCCCCGGCTGTATCCAACACGATGGACGATGCCGCCGTGGCCCGCCGTTCGGCCCGGGACGCACTGGGGGAGATCGAGCCGGAGCCCCTCCGCGAGACACTCGACGAGCGGCTGGCGACGGCGTCGATGGCTCCCGGCGCGCTGACACTGTCGAGCGCCCGCGCGTTCGACGGACGGATCGACGTGCGGACGCTCGGCGAACTCGCCGCCGGCGTCCAACTCATCTACGAGGGACTCTCACTCACCCGCCAGTTGGCTCACGAGGAGCCGTGGGCGAGCGACCCCGATAGCGACATTGAGGCGGACCTCGCGGTCGTAGCCGCCGACGTGCTCGTCTCGCGTGGGTTCTCGCTGCTGGCCCGCACGCGGGCCGCCGAGCGCGCCGTCGAGACGGTTCGGACCTTCGGGAGAGACCAGACCGCCCGCGAGACCGCCGAGGACCCCGCCGACATCGACCGGAATCTCGAGGCCGACGTGTTCGAACTCGCGACCGTCGCCGGCGTCGCCGCCGCCGACGAGACGGCCTCCGAGGGGCTGCTGGCGTTCGTGGCCGACCTCGCACACTCCTACGAGGGTGCGCTCCCGCCGGCGACGGAGCTGCTCACGCAGCCAACGATCGACCGGCTCTCGCGGTTCGCCGACGACAGCGTCGAACCGGCAGCACGAGGCACGGGAACGGATCACTAACCCCGTAGCGAATCGAAACCCCTAAAGACGAATCCGCAGTAAAGAGGCATGCGCGCCTGGGTAGCTTAGCGGTAAAGCGCGTCCTTGGTAAGGACGAGAGCCCGGGTTCAAATCCCGGCCTAGGCTTGAAGCGTTTCCTTCACATCCCGTTTTTACCTTCCGTAGACACGGGAATACCGCCAATCAATTGGTCCGCGCGCGACCTGCGAGGTGGTGCGCGTGACCGGCTACGTCAAGCCGGCGCCCCACGAGTTCGCGGCGAACTACCTCTTCGACGCGAAGGGGTTGGCTCCGTTCTTCGCTGCTGACTCGCGAGTGAAGGCCGGTGGCGGCAGCCAGCGTGCCGAATTCCACGACCGGGGCGAGCGGTGGACGGTCACGCTGTACTACCAGGAGGGCAACGTCGTTCACCCCGGCCCCCGGCTTCCGACCGGCACGGAGTGGCGCCTCGACGAGATGCGCGAGTTCCGGTTGAAGGTCGGCCGGCACGGGGAGGAGGACCCGGTCGGAGAGCAGAGCTTCAACGTCCATATCACGCCCCGGTGGCAGGGGATGAAGGTCGAGAAACGTGACGGGTCGGTTTCCGAGTACTCGGTCCCGGACGGGATTCACGAGGCGGTCAACGTGAAGATTCAGGGGTCGAACATCGACTTCCACCGTTATCTGCCGCTCCTTCAGTCGGCTGCGTTGGCGGTCGGTATCCGAGCCGACTACTTCGAGGAACCGCACGAATACAGCAATATACAGGACGCTGAGCGGTACGTCCGCGTTCATCGGGACGCCAGTGGGCCGGTGCACGCGCGCGAAGGACCGATAGCGTCGATGGGCCACCTACTCGAATCCGACCGGCAAGGCTACCGGAAGGTCGTGCAGAACGACGACGACGATCACGGTCGGAACCTGCCCGGGTACTACCACACCGTCACACTCGGTCCTCGTCGTATCCGAGAGGCGTTCCCGGATCACTTGATCCCGAAGGAGGTCAAGCACTACTACGCGAGAGAAGCCCTCAATCAGGGCACCGACTCGCCTCTCGCCCATCCGAAGGTCGGTGCGTCGTACCAAGTCAGTCGGTGGGACGGGAAGCTGGGAGTTACCCCCGAAGAGTTGGCCCAGTTGGAGCGCGAACTCAACCAGACGGTCCTGTCCGTGCTCGCCGATGCTGGTCTCGACGTTGCCCCGTCGCGAGGGCCCGGTCCGTTCGTTCAGGACGCGTACTTCGAGGTCGAGACGACCGAGAGAGGACCCGACCCGATCGAGCTGGACATGACGCGCATCAAGAGCACTCAGGAGAGCGTCGTCATTCGGCACCTAGCCGACGGCCTCAGTCCGGTCCAGTGGGAGAGCCTACGGACGCTCGTGACCGACGGCGGTGTCGTTTCGCCGGCGGATATCGCAGACGAGCACGGCCGCCACGTTGAGAGCGTCAGACGGGCACTGCGCGGTATCGACGATCTCGTCGTCCGCGAGTACGCGAAGGTCAGCCTTCGGTCGAACTACGTCGCCGAACTGGTCCACGACGCTGTGCAGGAGGCAGAGGAAGCCGTCAAGCGGGCCGCAGAGACCGGGGCGAAGGCCATCCGGGCTGCCGAGAAAGGGATGAAAGAGACGATGAGCGTCTTCATCGCCTGGGCGGCACGCCACGGAATTGATGTCGACGACGCTCTGAATCAGCGCGAGGCGCGCATGAAGCTTCGAGTCCGTGAGCCCGGAAAGCAGACACGCCGAGGGATCAAAGAGGGGTTCCGTATCTGGAAAGAGGCTGGGCTCCCCGAAGAGCGCTTCCGAACGGCGCAGATTCAGTTCCGTAACGGCGGGATCGCGGACGCCTGGCGATATCTGAACACCGGATAGCGAGTCGGCTGGTGAGTGGCAACACTATCTGAGCACTCGTTTTGAGGGGAATTCTGCTCGTAATAGGCCGTTGAGCGGCTGGTCTTGTGCTCTCGAGACAGACGATCTTGGTCGTGCTTGATTGGCGTCTCACGGGAATTCAACCCGAGGGGTTTTGATTCCCGTTAGGGGTGTGCCTAAGGGCACGAAATCAAAATACTCCGCTCCGGTTTCCACCCACCTCCACTCGAAACGCGGGTAGACGATCCGGGTTGTCCGAGAGTTTTATCATGTTTCCTATCGGAATGGTCGACATATATGGGGGACTTAGCACTAGACATCGAGACGGCGAGCCCGTTTGAGGAACCCGGTCGTGACGATAACGACACCCGGTACTACGAATGGATTTCTGTCGGACTGGCCTACAGGGACGGGACACTCGAAGAGCCGGACACTACTGTCCTCTTCCGCCGTGGTGGGTGGGAAGCGAAGTACACGGTTGATCTATTCCACAGGATGATCGAGTGGTGCCACGGGAAGGACGTGGAACGGACGCTGACCTACAACGGCGCCTACTTCGACCTGAAGCATCTGATGAACTGGGCAGAAGAACTCGACCAATCTGGAGATGTGACCGGTCTCTCATCAGATCTGCAATCGGCACTCCCGAACCACATTGACCTTGCGAAGGCCGCCGCTGCACGTCACGAAGACGAACTTCAGGAAGACCAACCCGTACTTCCCGACTGGCTGGCGTACAAGCTTGAGGACATCGATAACGACAGTGTCTGGTACAACGACTACGATTTCCACGACGACTACTGGGACGGGTTAGGAATCGAGGACAAGTTCGTCAAAGGAGGACACGTGGGTCGGGTCCTCGGTGAAACGTACGTCGACGGCGTACAGGCCGGAATAGAAGAAACGAAGACACACAGAGAGCTTAAGCGACTCCTCTACGACTACAGCATCAGCGATATCGCCGACTTATTCGCCCTCTATGACTCACTCGGTGGTGAGCAGTTGGACCGTGAGTTCCACTATCCGATCGACGAAATCGATCGATGAGCGAGATAGCTGACCTACCGGACGACGATACCGAGATCGTCGACGAGGTAATGAGCGCCCACGGGTACGAGTCGCTCAAGGAGACCCAGCGGTTGGCCTTCGAGGACGGGATACTGGAGTCCGGAAACCATCTTCTGGTCGCAGAGACAGGGAACGGGAAAACTCTCTGTGCCGAGGCGGTCACGAAGAAACACCTAGACCGAGAAGGCCGTGTCGCGTATTTGGTTCCGTCGCGCCAGCTGGTTCGAGACAAGCGAGAGTCGATGCAGGAGTGGGGTAGCGACGAGTACCAGATCCATTCGGGGCCGGGTGCGTACCAGTCCGGCGACGTAATCGTCGCGACGTTCGATTCGTTCTACCGGGCAATTCTTCGGGACAAGGGTAGCGCTCGAAATCTCGATCTAGTGGTCCTCGACGACTTCCACGAGATATACGGCGGCTTTCGCGGCCCAGGTATCGAGAAAGCGATCGCCGCCGCGATGTATGAAGGAATCGAGCTCTTCTCGATGAGTGCCACTCTCGGGAACCCACAGGAACTCGCTGACTGGATGGACGCCGACCTTACGGTGAGTCCAGAAGGGCGTGAGATCGAAATTCAGGAGGAGGTAGTCAACGTCGGTCCCCAAGAGAAGAAAGACGCCCTGACCAGCTTCATCCGCTCAGAACGCGACAAAGCACCCTTCCTGGTCTTCAACTACGCCAAATCGTGGACAGAGTCCCGAGCGGAAGCAGTGGCGAAGACTCGAATATTCGCCGACGTCTCTAACCGGAATTTCTTGGAGGAAATGGAGCGAAAGAGCCAGGGAGAGTTGACCAGCACGCTCGAAGATCTGGCTCGGATGATGGACGCTGGGGTGGCGTTTCACCACAGCGATCTCCCGCAGGACGTGAAGGTGTGGATCGTCGACCTCTACGAAGAGGGGGAAATCAAGTGCCTATTCGCTACGACGACAATCGCCTACGGCTTCGATGCGCCGGTTCAGTCGGTCATCGTCGCCGACATCAAGCGAGGTCCGGAGTTCGTCGGAGTGTACGAGTACGTTCAGTGGATCGGCCGAGCAGCCAGACCGGGCTACGGCTACGACGAGGGCTACGCGTTCACTCTAACCGATGATCCAGCGGAGACGATCGAGCGGTACTTCGAACCCCACAGAGAACTGGAGCCAGTAACGACCCACATCGAGAACGACGAGCGCTTCCGGTGGCTTCTGCTGGAGCTGGTCACGACCGGCTGGGACACTCCCCACGAGATCGAGGCCTTCGTCAAAGAGATGCTGTACTGGCAGCAGATGAAACAGGTCGGTGCGTGGGGAAGGGAGCACTCCTCGAGAGACGAGCGGCTCAACGAGCGGCTCAGAGAAGCCGCCGACTGGCTCCTAGATCTAGAGTTCATCACCGAGAAGGACACGGCCCGACAGTTCCAACCGACTCCGCTCGGCGAGGGGACCATCGAATTTTCCTTCAACTCGTTCAGCAACGCGACGTTGGCGGCAATTCGAAGTTTCTACGACTGGCTCGAAGACCTGGGTACGGGAAACCTCACTCGGCTCAACCTCGTCTACCAGACAACCATCCTCGCCGACCGAAAAATCGACAGTAGCTGTTCTGACGAGCTGGAAGGCTTACTACAGGAGCACGAACTACCTGTCGACGAATACGGTATCACGGCCGGGATTCTCCGCTGGTACTGGGTCAAGAACCTCGATACTCGGGAGATCGAGAAACGGACGGACATCGACGGCGCGTACATTTCCTCTGATGCGAGGCGTGTCGCGGATACACTTGACGCGACGAAATACCTCATCGATGCCTCCCCGGAGATTCACCGACCGGAGTGGCTAAACATCATGACGTTCCGAATCGAGCGCGGCGTTCGTCGCGACGAAGTCCCGCTCGTCGAGAACATCAGAGGGGTAGGCCGCCACCGTGTTCGGAACCTTCGAGAGTATCTCGACCGACCCGATATTCCCGGAGTCGATCAGCTACCAGACGGATCCCTTTGGGAGAAGCTGACGGCTTTCTACGACGAACTGGATAACCCAGATTTCTTCGTGGATACGTTAGACGGAAACGTTCCAGGTATCGGGAAACGGACTGCAAACCGGATTGAGGAGTTCGTTAGTGATCAATCGGTTGAGGACGAATATCTGGAAACAGACGATGAAGGAGTGACTACGGTCAACGACGAGCCCGGTTCTGACGGCGGTTATACTAGGGGAACCAGCCTCGACGACTTTTCGTAGCCCCCGAAGTAGTGCTGCCACCACTCGGACAGGTGTGGGCAAATATGGGAAGTAGCTAAGTAGGTGTGGGTAGTAGACCGAAGATGTGAACGCCGACGAGATCAGCGAACACGGCGACGAGGTGAACGTCGCACCCGCTGGATGGGCGGGTGGCGAACTGGCCCACACCGGCGGGAATCTGTTTGCTCGCGAGTGGGTACATCCCGAGAAGGAGCTCCGTGTCGGGTACTCTATCGACGATCCCTCTGTCGTAGGTGCCGAAGAGGTGTCCTTCGAAGGAGATAGCGACGAGAAGAACCCGCGGATGTGGCGACGGGTCGGAGACGTGGAGAGTGAGCCCTGTGACGGAGAAGAGGACTGTCTCAAGACTGCTATCGAAATGATGGAGAGGCTCGGTGGCGACGAATGAAGGAAGCCGAAGATACCCGGGTAGTAATCCCCCGCGACATCGTGACGAAAAAGACCGACTCCCGTGGCAGGATTACACTTGGATCAGAGTACGCCGATGAAGAGGTGACCGTGGCCGTAATTGAAGTGTCGGAGTGACCCGTCTACGTTGAACCTCGCTTTCTGACTCAGATGTTGATCACGAAGTGAGAACTGCTGGGCTACTCTTTCGAATACATCACCCAAAGGTTAAGTTCAAACCTAGAGATTGACTGGCATGGGTGAAGTGAAAACTTCCTGTGAGGGCTGTTCCGGCGAGTTCAACCCCAAGAAGAATCCCGCGTCGAAGAGGGCCATAACTATCGCAGCCGCAGGGTCCGGGGCCGCCATCGGTTCTGGTTTCGGAATTGCGGGTGGTCCACTTGGTGCTATCGCAGGTACTGTTCCCGGAGGTATAGCCGGGGCAGCGGCAGGACACATGGTAGACAGCAAGTGGGTGACGTGCCCCCACTGCGGAGAAACTCAGACCGTCTAGCTGGGAACAGGCACATATCCGCAGTTTCCATCAAGCAACTCGCTTCCTAACTAGTGTGCCGTTCCACTGCACTTCACGAGATGTAATCCCACTCCTGTTAGCCGTTGAGCCTCCCGACAGAGCCCGATTTCTTAACTCACGGCGAGCAACTATACCGAGTGACGACCATGCGTCTCCCCAAGGCGGCTAGTGCGTTCCGTGACTCGCTGCTCCAGTGGGCGACCGAGAACGTCCGGGAGTACCCGTGGCGAGAGCAGGAACGGTCGCGCTACGAGGTGTTCGTCGCAGAGTTCTTTCTGACTCAGACGCCTGCGGACAACGTTGCAGACGTGTATCCGGAGTTCGTCGACCGGTACCCGTCCCTAGAGGCGATCGAGGAGGCCGACGAGGAAGATCTCGTGTCGGTGATCGATCCACTCGGCTTCCAGCGTATGCGTGCTCGGGCGTTGAAGTCGATCGCTAGGTCAGTAGACGATCTACCGGACACTACCGGGCAACTCCGAGAACTCGAACGAGTCGGTCCCTACGTCGCGAACGCGACTCTCTGTTTCGCAGACCGCTCCAAGCTCCCTATCTTGGACCGCAACGTCGAACGGGTTTACAGCCGCGTATTCGGCGATCGGTTCCCGGACAGCCGTTCAGATAGGGAGGATTTCTGTACCGAGATGCTGCCAGAGGACCCGGCCGACGTTAGACGGTACAATCTCGGACTGCTCGACTTCGGAGCGATCGTATGTACCAAAGAGAGCCCGAGGTTCGACGACTGCTTCGCCTCCGAGTACTGCGTCTACGCTACTAGTGGGTAGTGGACCGCTCTCACTCGACGTCGTCGAGTATCCGGTCCAACACCCGCTCTACGTCGTCTTCGTCCAGCCCCTCTAGTTGGAGGTTGGTGAGTGCGTGGTTGAACCGACGGGTCGCCTCGTCGACGACACCCGACGGTTCCCCGAGTAGCTTCTCCGAACAGACCTTCGCAGCCGGCTCGTAGCGGGCGAACCAGCGGTCGAATATCTTGTTCGCCAGGGTCTGGTTCGAGAGCACTTCTTCGGTCAGCGTGTAATCGTCACCCTCGCGGGTGAGTTCGGCGATCCACCAGAGACGGTGGAGTGCGTTCGAGTAGATGTCCGTTCCCGCGCCGAGGAACTTCTCGGTCATCGCTTTCTTGCTAGTGAACTCCCATCGGTGGCGGACGAAGTCTGGGTAACGGACCGTCGCGAGGTAGTGCCAGACTCCGGGATCTGCCGCGACGCGACGAGACATCGTCAGCGAGTCCCTGACTGCAGGTGCTGCCGCAGCGTCGATCGCCGTGTCGAACCGACGGTGTGAATCCATTATCGACTCAAGCTCGCTGTCTAACTCGCCGAGCCGGACTCGTTCCCCGGACGGCTCCAGTTCGAGGTACTCCTCGAGCTCTTCGCCGGCGATCGCGTCCTCCTCTCCCTTGAGGAACCCTTCTCCGATCAGTCGGCGTCCGTCGGCGGTCAACCGTCGCAATCGTTGTTCGCTCATTATATCTGAAGTCCTTCTTCGACGAGGTCGATCAGTTGGTCTCGCGGGTCGACGTAGTCTTGGATCGATCCATCCAGACGCTCCATGAGAACGGCGACACCCTCTGGATCGTCCAGTTCTTCGCGGAGCCGAAGTGACGCCTCCGTCACGTCGTCTTGGTCGGTGAGATCTCGTGCGAAGATGTTGAGGACCGCCTGTTCCCAGTCGTGTCGTGGCTCGCCCTCTTCGTCAACGTCGGAGATCGCCCGTACCACGAGCTGTGTCCAGACACCCTGCTGGATTTGGTCGAGAACCACGTCCCGCATTCGGGCCTCCGCCCCGACGGAGCCGTTCGCGTGGAGGATGTCGACGATCCGGCTGTGGTCGCTGTTGATCCAGAGCTTCGGACTCTCGGCGTTCCTGAAGTCCAAGTGGTACAGCCGCTTCTCGCCGGGGAGGTGGTCGTGCTCGCTGAACTCTGCTTCCTCGCCGTCGATGAGGCTGTTCCCGCTCCCTTCCTCCTCGTCGACGACGACGGTCCACGGCTCCCCGCTCGCAAGCCGAACGTTCGGCGTCGTCGCGAAGGTTTCGTCGCTCTCTCCTTCCGAGGAACGAACGAGGAAGGGCTGTAGCTGAACTTCACCGCGGAGATAGTCACTCCTGAGGGGGATCTCTACCTCGTGCACGCCGACATCGATGTCGTCTCCCGTACCAGCGGAGTCTACGTCTACTCGGTCACGGTAGATCGCGTCCGGGCAGCGAACGGCCACGTAGAGTTTCCCCGGCGGGGACGAGCGCTCGTCCGGTGGGTAGACGGACTCCACGACTTCCTCGGGGAAATTTACTGTCCCTCGGAGAGTCGCGCGTTCCCACGGGTCGCTCTCGTCGACCGCCAGATCGACGGTCGTGCTCTCGCTCTCCTCGTCGAACTCGACCGACTGTTCGTCGTCGATCTGGTACCCGCGAAGCTCCAGTGAGAGCCCGTTCTCGCGGTAGGGGTACGGCAGAGCCGTCTGTCGTAGCTTCTGGCTCTTCGAGTCCACCATCAGTCGTCACCCCCGAGTCGGACTTCCGCGTCGATCTCCAGGCGAGTCTCACCGACAGATCCGTCGAAGAAGTCCACGTGACCGATCGGTCGTGACTCTCCACGGAACTCTACTCTTCCAACACTCGGCGAAGCTCTCAGGACCATCGCACCGTCCTCTTCCACTATATCGACACCTTCCACATCGATATCGACCGACGCTACCGGGACCTGTCGATACTTCGTCCCGTCTTCCCCGACTCCGGTGAGGGATATTTCGGCCGTCCAGCCGGAGTGGTCGTCTGCCTCCGGCTCGACGCTTCCGCTGAACCGCCACCGGTCCCGTTCGAAGAACGCCGTCCCGTCGAGTTCGAACGATCGGGCGCTGGCCGGCGAACTACTCTGGCGCCCCTGACCGTGGATTGGGAACTTCTTCAACACGTTCTCCGGGAGGTCTCGTTCGCCTCGTCCGCTCCGAGAGACGAGGTTCCGAAGCTCTTCTCGGATGTCTGCTTCGAGGTTGACGATCGCCTTCCGGTACCCCTGCTTGTACTGCTGTTTCAAGTTCTCCGTCGAACGCCAGTCGTCGTGCTCGGGCGGCTCGGCGAATCGAAGGAACCGGTCGATCTCTTCGTCCGACGTCCGAGGGGCACCGGTAGATCGAGCGGTGCCTGCGGCGAGGACTCCGAAGAAGTTCCGATCCCCGAAGGATACCCGACTCTGGTCGTAGTACTTCACGACCATCCCCGCCCCTCTGAACATCGCGACGTGGTTCCGGAGCGTCGGGTCGTCGACGGGAGAGGCGAGACGTGCGGCGAGCCGGACGGGGCCACTCTCGGTCTCCGTCCCGTCGTCGTTCTTCGGGAGGTTCACCTTGATGTCTCGACCGGCCACGTCTCCGGGTGTCTCGAGCTGTGTCTCGCCGTTGTAACGGTTCGCGTACGCGTCGACGAACGGCTGGACCGCGGAGTGGTCGTCTACGTCCACCTCGGTCGTCTCGGAGCCGACTTGCACTTTCACCACGAGGTCGTCGCGGTACATCGCGGGCCAGAAGTACTTCGCGGCGGCGTCGACGAGCTCGCGGCCGAGCCTGTCCAGACTCGGAGTGTGGTCCCTCGCCGGATCGCGGAACCCGACGACCATCGCACTCGTTCCGGGAGTAGCCGGCCGGCCGACGCCGAGCCGCTCGGCCAGTGATTCTGCCGTCGATCCCCACAAGGACTGCGGCTTCGGGTCCTCTTCGGAGTCGTCGATAGTACAGAGCCAACCTGCCCCTTGATACTCCGTTTCGTCGCCACTCAAGCTGTGTGTCGGAAGCTTGGTTCGGGCGATGAGACGTTGGCGCTCCCCCCGTTCGGAAGGTTCGCTCAGGAACGAGTTGAATACGACTGTGGAGGCTCCGGAGAACGTCCAGAGGACGGATTTCCCGAGGCCGTAGGAGCCACCCGCCGTCTCGTCTTGCTTCTGACTGTAGAGTTCGTCCCGCACGAGGGCGGCGTAGTTCGAGTCCTCGTCCCAGTCCCCGGTGAGGCCCGTCGTGTTTCGGTCCTCGACGACGAGCAGCCGGAGAGAGGGATCGTCGCTCTCTAACTGTTCCCGAAACTGTTTGAACCCTCGTCCTCTGTCGGATTCGGCTACTGCCCCGATCCGCTCTCGTAGTTCGGTTCCCCAACGGATGGCGTCCAAGAACTCGCGGAGCTCGTCGCCCGAGAGCTCGATCAGTCGAAACGTCACCTCGACCGGCATCTCGTTCGGCAGGGCTTGATCGTTCGCGTTCTGGAGTACCTCTCGGACGAAGCTCCCCGTGTCGTGGTCGACTGCGTGTTTCGTCGGGTCTCCACCGAAGCGAGGGGCGCTCTGGCCGCCGTCGTAGAAGTGCCACCCCACTTCCTGTGCGACGTTTTCGGGGCTCATGAGCCACCACCTCGGCTCGACAGCCTCCGACTCACCGTAACCGCCCGATGTCCTTCGGTGGGACGGCCATCTCGGTGGCGAGACCTATATTGACCACTCATGTCTTATACAACGAATATACCGTGGGTGGTTTTACCGCGTCGGTTCGAGTCGACGAGATGACTCTTCCCTCGCTGCAGTTCGCGTGCCGGGGAAGTCGCACAGAAGATTTAACGTCTCCCTCGAGCAGAATAGTGCATGAAAGTATCCGCCGTCGATCTCTTCTGTGGCGCCGGCGGCCTCACGAGGGGCCTCGAAGACGCCGGCGTCGACGTCTCTGTCGGGATCGACGTCGATCCCGCGTGCAAGTACCCGTACGAGGAGAACAACGACGCGGACTTCCGCCTGACAGATATCCGTCCGCTCGCGAAGAACCCCGAGCGAGTCGCCGCACAGTTCGAACGGGACGCCGACGTGCGAGTGCTCGCCGGCTGTGCACCGTGTCAGCCGTTCTCCCCACTAAACCACGGCGGGGACAGTAGCCAGCACGACAAGTACGGGATGCTGGGCGAATTCCGTGACATCGTCGAGTACGTTCGCCCCGACGTGGTGGTGATGGAGAACGTCTTCGAGGTCAGGAACCACCGACCGTACGAGATCTTCGAAGAGACTCTGGAGCGAATGGGCTACTCGGTGAACAGCGACGACGACAAGAACGTCTACTGCCCGGAGTACGGAATCCCACAGAAGCGCAAACGGTGGGTCCTGATCGCCTCTCGAGACGGGACGATCGAACTTGGGGAGCCGGAGAGGGGAGACGAATCGGAGTATCCGACCGTCCGCGACGCTATCGGCCACTTGCCGGCTCTCGACAACGGCGAAGAAGATTCCAGTCGAAAGCTGCACCAAGCCCGTGACCTCTCCGAACTGAACGTAGAGCGAATCCGGAACATGAGACCCGGGGAGGACTGGACAGTCTGGGAGGAGGAGGGGAAAGAACATCTCCTCCTCGACTGCCACAAGAAAGCCAGCGGCCGGAGCTACAGGGCGCCGTACGGCCGCATGTCGCCCGACGAACCGGCGCCGACGATGACGACGCAGTTCTACAACTACGGGAGCGGTCGATTCGGACACTACGACACCGACCAAGACCGTGCGCTCTCGCTGCTCGAGGGAGCGATGATCCAGACGTTCCCCGAGGACTACGAGTTCGTCGAAGACTGGGACGAGGCGTCGATTACCCACCTCGGAAGGATGATCGGGAACGCCGTACCGCCGCTACTCGGTCAGCGTGTCGGTGAAGCGATCCTCTCACACTACGACACCGAAGCCGAGTCCGCACCGGAGCCGTCGATCGCTGACTAACCCCGAGTCTCTCCGACTCCTTGCGAGGGAAATATATCCGCGCCGCTCAGAGTCAGGGTAAGATGTCTGGTACGGAATCTCTGAACCACGAGCAACTATCTTCTGCTCGTTCGCTAATTGACTCTTCTATTCTTCTTCAGGTGAACTATGAGTAGCTACGGGGACGACAACCGGCCGACCATCCTCCATTGCTTCGCCGATGAGGGGACAGAGTCAGAAGTACTCTCGAACTTCGGCGATGTCGTTCGCGTGAGTATCGATCCACGAGACAGGAACGAGAGTGAGCCTATCGCTGCGGACGCACATCTCTTACCCGAAGGAGACGAGGATAAAGGATGGGGCTTCCCGATCAAGGAGGATGTCACGTTCGATCTCGGAGTTTTCCACCCTGTCTGCACCAAGTGGGCGGCGACGACGAGTATCGGCGGTGATCCCGACGACCACGAGAACATGATTCCGAGTGCGCGGTCGATCGCTCAGGATTACTGTGAACATCACGTTATCGAGAACGTTCCGAAGGCCCCTCTCCACGAGCCGACAGTTCTCAACGGGCGGATGTTCGGGCTCCCGATTGAGTACGAGCGGGCGTTCGAGACGTCGTTCCATGTTCCGCAGCCGCCTCGAGAGATGTCGTTCTTGACCACGGAAGGCCCGTCCGACACGACAGAAACGTCGTCGTTCTTCTTCTCGGAGCGTTCGAAGGAGTGGTGGGCATCGACGAAGGGATACGATCCTCGACCGTACGCGAAACAGCATCTCGCTAAGAACACGATTCCCGCACCGTTTATCCAATACTTGGTTAGGGCGTGGTTGCGTGCGTACGAGGAGGAGCAGGGAATCTCTGAGGGGCGGGTAGACTACTCCGATTATGACGAACGTATGGAAACAGAGCGTCGAGAGAATAAAAACACACAACTCGACGAGTTCTGAGAGTATACCTGAAGTTCGAAACTGCAGCTCGAGCGCTAAACGTGGTGGCTCACAACAATTATCCCTTGACAAATTTATTTAACTAGTCCCATTCATGTGGTGTTGTGAACTCTACTCGCAAGGAGATAGTCTTCCCTAGAGGTGACCGGTGACGTGAGTAGCACGTGGAAGTTCCCCACGCAGAAATCTGGCCGAACGAGCTACCACACGATTCCGACGGAGAAGGCGTTTGATAGTGAGCTCTCAACGTTCGTCAGAGAGGTCCTACAGAACGCCAACGACCAGGGAATCAGCGACACCCAGCCCGCTCAGGTCTTCTTCAGGTTCCAGCGCCTGACCGGTGACGATCTCCGAGAGTACCTTGAGACTCTCCAGTGGGAGTCGAAGCTCCGAAAGCAGCTCCAACTGGCAACCGAGAACGAGCAGGTTCGGGATCCCGGACTCCAACAGTTCCTCAACGAGTTCGACGGTGACGAGCTCGTGATACTCACTATCGAAGACCGGAACACGACCGGCCTAGAAGGTGCTGAGACCGACGAGTCGAAGCCCTACGGCTCTCTCGTCAAGGACTTCGGTGGCACCAACAAGCCGGACGAGAGCTCCGGCGGGAGCCACGGAGTCGGAAAGACGGTCTTGTGGGCCTTCTCCGGCGTCTCGACCGTTCTTTTCAATTCTAAACCACGGACGACACCGGAGCACGGTCAGACCCCGCCTCGGCTCGTCGGCCGATCTGTTCTGCCTGCTCGGGATCATGAAACGGACGACAACCTCTCGTACACCAACGAGGGATGGTTCGGGCTGGACCACGTCGGTGAGATCGACCGGCTCGGTAGACCACCCTCGATCTGGGACGACGACGGCTCTTCGTCGCTCGCGGAGAAGCTTCACGTTGACCGAGAGACGGGCGCTACTGGCACTAGTATCGGTATCGTTGGCTTCCGTATTCCCGGAGAATCCATCAACCCTGACTTAGAAGAGGTGTCCGAGGAGATCCGGGAGGCTGCGGCGACGTATTTCTGGCCAGCGATGTCCCGAGACGAGTTGGAGGTCTACGTGGAGACTCCCGAGTCGGGCCAGGAGAAAGTGGACTCCGACGCGGCACCAAGCGTCGCGCCGTTCATGCAGACCTACGAAGAGCAGTTCTCCGTGGAGGAGTCTGACGTCCTCGAAGAACCCGGCGACATCGTACATACGACGGTCGATGTCACGATCCCGAAGGAGAACTCGGAGGCGGTCGAATCTCCCCACGGAGAAATAGAGACCTCAGCCGATCTCTTCGTCCGACAAGTCACGCCTGCCGAACACGATATTCTTGAGGAGGGGATCGGGTTGAATACAGTCGCACGGTTCCGTGGAGCGCAGATGGTCGTCGATTACGTCTCCGCGGAACGTGCAGCGAGCCGGGACCGAGACTTCATCGCTCTCCTCGTCTGTGGGGAAGCACAGGCGGAGCCGGGGACAGACCCGACGCCCGAGCAGGCGGCGCTTGAGCAGTTCCTCAAGCGTTCGGAGCCGACGCAACACGACGACTGGATCGGGAGTGGAAACGACTACCTCAAGAAGCACTACTCCGGCACGATCGTCAAGGAGATTCGGAACTTGGGGGGCGAACGGCTCATGGCTGCGATCGAGGGTGTCGTCCGTGACAGCGACGATCCGGATAGACGGGTCAAAGCGCTCGACGAGTTCATGCCGTCCTTCGACGAAGGAGTGGACGAAAGTGGGAGTCCGGGACCGTCCGTGAAGGCAGCGTTCGATTGGCCTACCCAACCCAATCCGACCTTCGACGGGGAACGGTGGAGTTTCGATGCTACCGTGGAGCCAACCGAGGAATTCGACCGATGGGACATCCGTGGGAAACTCGTCGAACTAGACGACGACGAAAAAGAGGTGGATCAGGTAGATATCGACCGGATCTACGTGAGTCCGGACGTCCACGGCATCTCGAGAGAGGTAGTCGACGGCGAGATTCACGTCACAATCGAGGCCGACGTCGACTCCGTGTCGATCGAGGCGGAATCTGTCCCAGTCCCGGACAAGGACTTCGAAACCGGTGTTTTGAGCCGTACAAAAGCAAAGATCCGCGGGATAGGAAATCCTGCTGGTGAGATCGACGAGGAGGACGATTAGAGGATGCCACGCTCGAACCAACGCGAGTCGACGACGAGTAAAGCGGGCCAGCCGTACCACTACGACGAGTCCGGGTTGGACCTCGGAATCGAGGGGTTCGGCCTCAACGGGGACAGAGACAGCCTCGGGTCCCCGGATTACGACGAACGAATCGTAGACGTTACTGGATACGGGAGTTGGGAAGAAGTGACGATCGTCGGCGACGTGAACGTCGACGAGTCCACTCTTAAAACTCTCGTCCCCGAAGACGAGTACGACGAACCACCGCTCAAGGTGATCGTCAAAATCGACACGCTAGACACCCAGCGAAGGCTCCCGAACGTCGTCAAGAGGGGGCCACTCGACGAGATCGAGAACGGGAAGATTCGGTCTTTCGACTTCGAGCACACGTTCGCCCGTGAGAACGTCCACGGCGAGGTGCTACTTGAGCCTCGTCTCGTCCGCACAGACGACTGTGACGAAGGGCTTCCCTATGCACCGTCCGCCGGGATGCAGGTAGCTGCTGGAAAGCCGTGGGTCGTCAAAGTTGACAGTATGGATACCGAAGGAGAAGGGTTCCCGAGTATGTATCAGGACTTCTCCGATGACGACCACGAGCTCAACAAAGAGCTCGTGCACGCCCTACAGGGATCCCGACAGGATCCGAAAGTCGTCGTCAATAGTCACCACGACGAGATCGTTGACGTTCTCGAAAGTGGGCGTGGTGGTGGTTTCCGACCGCGGATGCGGAAAATCGTGGGGGCGGAGATATCGACGATGACCTACGTCCAACTAGTCCTCCACACCGCCGGCACAGTCGCTGAGAACGGCGAGTGTGAACACGACTGGCAGAAGGGACTTCTAGTCGAGCTCGACGACTATCTGTATCCCGATTTGGATGTAGAAGAGACTGAGACGAAGCTAAGCGATGCGGTCCAACCCGAGAACCTCCGCGAGTTCTCCGACCATCTGAACCAAGCTATTCAGCTCTACACCAAGCAGAGCAGCCACCTGAACGGCCACATCCGACTTGACGGCCCATGAGTACTGAACCAATCAAACGGCTGACCGACGAAGGGTACAACAAGGTCCAATCGAAGATCCGCGCCGGGGCATACGACGAGTTCCCCCTAGACGGTATCTCGAAGCACGTACGAGAGGACGTCGACGGGACCGTAGACACAGATCTACTAGACCGTCGTATCGAGGCGGTGAGGGAGCACGTAGACTTTGGTTCACAGTCTGGGGGGACAATCGCTGACTCAGCAGTCGCACCCACGATCCGTCTCGCAGTCGACATACCGGATCGTGTGGCAGCGATGCCCGGCGTCTGGCACTACCTCGCGAGCGTCAAGTATCCGGACTTCGTTCGAGATCGTTGGGGAGACAACGAGGACATCGAAGAGAAGTTCCTCGGAGCGGGGCGGAACCCGTACACCAACGCACTGGGTCGGCTCTGGTGGGGCGCAGAGCTGACCAAGGTGCCGTACGACGCAGCTCCAGAGGATGCCGATCTGACGAACGCACACCGCCTCTACAACAAACAGCGTCTAGCGAACTTCGTCTTGGATCGTTCGTTCCGGCGGTATCGGTATGCGTCGGCGGTCTGTGCCGAGGAACTCTACCGCTCACACAACGACGTGATCAGCGAGACGACGACCCGGTTCAAGAAAGCGCTAACGATGTATCAACTGGAAGACCGCTCACGAGAAGATTTAGAACGTCAGATTAGACGAATTCGAGAAGACGAGGAAGCGAAACGGGAAGCGTAGTTCTTCCTCTCGCTACTAATTCGGACTGCAAGGAGCGAGGTGAGCTATCCTCTCTCAGCCACAGAGAGGTACAAAGCGTAGTTCCCCGTTTTCTCTCCCGTTTCCCGGTCCTCGGTCTCTTTCAGGTTAATCTCGACTCGCCGGCTGTAGTCCTCCATGTCGACGATCCAGCGGAACAGCCCCGCGATCGTTTCGATGAACTGGGGATCACCGGTGACCCTGATATTCGAGATATCCGTCGGGTAGGTACTCCCCTTGAAGCCGCTCGGCTTCTCTATTGTCGCTCGCCTCATTTCGGCTCCCGACGGGCGGTCCCGGTTCTCAAGCCAGTCCATGGCTTCTGATTTCGGAATGTTCCCCGATTTGGTCGTCGGCAGGGTCTCTAGTTCCGTTTTCATAGTCTTCCCGCCGTCGGCGAGGCCCCGATCCTCGTCAGTTTCGCTCTCAAGGGATTCGGACTCTACCCCCTCTATCTCGTACTCCGCGCCGCAGGTACCACACTCGCCACTCCCGTTCTGTGGGGTTATCATGCTCCCACAGTCGTCACAGAAGTACACAAGGAGGTACATTTCTGAGAGAAATGATAAAACTACGCAACGGGTCGAGGTGGGCATCCCACCAATCACCAATTCTCACTAATCTACAATACCTTCGTATTCCTTCGTATATCCGGTGACAACACACGTCTCCTGCCGCCTTCCGCGTGACCTCGGGGAACGCGTCGATGCGGCGGCAACGGCAGAAAGCACAGTTCGGTCAGACATCGTTCGCCGGGCGATCCGCCACTACCTCGAAGAGGACCCGGACGGGGTCTCCCTGCGACCGACCAATTCGGAGAAGGATCGAAGTCGGCCCCGAAGAGAGAACGGACGAACGCCCGGCTCAAAGAAGCCGGTCTACGACCCGAGCCGGGATCTCGATTTGAATCTGTCGGGGTAGCAAGAACAGGTCCCGGCCGAGTACATAAACATCACCCCACCAATTACCCGCCGCTGTCTGTCGGTTTTGCTCCGAAAATAGCGGCAAGTTTGGGAGAAGCTTACAGTTATGGTATACCCGGAATACGATAGAACCAGCCGGTGGCGACGTGGTTACGTCGTGCCGGAGAAACGACCGACCTGGGTGAACGGGTCCAAACGTATGCCCGGGTCCGAACGACGGCACGACGAGCAGGATATCGGCGAAGCCGACGATCCTACTCCACACGTTGGAGGGGTTCGTAATAATACTTCGCTGGTCGGTCGCGCTTGCTCGTCGACGTGCTCGGCCGGGAACGAGCACGACGAAGAATCCAGATGGAAGACAACACCTTCGACAAAGCAAGTAACGTACGCAACTCTCTGACCCCGGTCTGGCTCACGAGGTCCGAGACGGAGATATACCAATCGGCTACTCGCGAGATCGAGTCCTCGATGGCGGTCATCGAAGACCTCCACGACGAGTCCACCAACGGCGAGGGGGAGTTCGTCCAACCGATCTCGTCGGCCTACATCAACACGGCCCTCGAAGTGAGCGAGTCCCTTCGCCGGTCCCTGGCGACTCTGCAGATGCTGGAGGAACTGAAGTGAGCGCTGCGGACGACATCCAAGAGTACGTCGCACAGAACGGCGACATGCTCAGCCGGATCCTCGCCTGCGGTAACGACGAAGCGCGGGCGTACGCTCTGGCTCTCCTCGCGAACGCAGAGGATACCCAAGGGCTGGAAGACGTTCAAGGAGAGCTGGACCGGCTCAAGCTGAAAGTTCGCTAGGCGATGCTACTGATCCGCGAGCGCTTCAACGAACGACTGTGCGTCTTCGAAGAGCTCCGGATTCTCTTCGAGAAGTTCCGTGAAGTCCCGAGATCTCTGGTAGTCCTCCAAGACACCGGGGTTCTCCTGAGCGAATCGGAAGAATACGTCTCGGACCTCTCGCTCTTCCTCTTCGATGGATTCAGCTCCTTCGTGACTGAGCGCCTGCTGGCAGTGAACACAAGCGGGCTCGTGGCGGGGAGTGTCGTTCCCGCATCGAGGGCACTTGACCGGACCAATCGGTTCCGGTTCTTCCTCGTCGACTTCGAGTCCCTGCAGGCGGGCGTACTCGTCCTCGGCTCGACCGCCGAACTTCGCCACGTAGTGCGCGGTCGCCTTACTCCCTCGTGTCCGGCCCTGTCGGTCGTTGATGTACGACTCGTTCATCCCCTTCTCGGCGAGGTAGGTGGCGTTCGACTTACGGAAGTTGGTCGGTGTCGTCGGCTTCGAGATACCGGCCTTCCTTCCCGCCCGCTTGAAGATGTTGAGGTAGCACCGGT
The DNA here is from genome assembly GCF_026616205.1 of Halolamina litorea. Taxonomy (NCBI): domain Archaea; kingdom Methanobacteriati; phylum Methanobacteriota; class Halobacteria; order Halobacteriales; family Haloferacaceae; genus Halolamina; species Halolamina litorea. Next base: position 344,054 of record NZ_JANHGR010000001.1, on the reverse strand, counting down.
AGGAAACTTCCTCGGCGTCATCGAGCTTCGACCAGAGGGGAGCGTTCCCGTCGGTCGAATCCGGGTGGTCGCTCATCCACCGCTGGAGGTAGGGGACGCTCGGGATGAGCGAGACAGAGCGCTGTCCCGTCTTCCCGTCGACCATGACCTGGAGGCCGTGTCGGTGATCGTTCACGTCCCCGACGGTGAGATCTTGGAGTTCTCCGCTCCGTGCGCCGGAGTCGAACGCGACGGCGAGGAGAGCCTTATCCCGGGAATTCCGACAGGCTTCGATCATCGGAATAACGTCGGTTTCCCACTCGAGCATATCGGCCGGGTTCGGGACGGGGTTGTGGCTGTTGGAGGTACCCGAAGGGATCCACTCAAGGCTGTCCGGAATCCCTTCCTCTTCGGTTACACGGTTACCGAAGACCCGCAGAGCAGTCCGGTAGTCGTGGTTGGTGTTCTCGTTCTCGTAGGTGACGTTGATCCATCGGACGAGGTCCTCCGCGGATTCCTTATCGTGGAGAGATTCCGCGAGACCGCCGACGGTCTCAGCCATGATCGTACAGTGGCGCAGGAGCTTCTCGTGACGGTAGTCGGTGTACTCCGACTTCAGGAGATACAGAGTGTTGCTGAACTCAAGGAGAGCGGCGCAGTCGTCGTCGCTGAGGTCGCTGGAGTCCTGGATGCGTTCGCGGAGGGACTCGACTTTGGCTCTGGTGTCGGTCATGCCGATAACTTCAATATAATAGCTGAGATTATGAACCCCATGTACACATCCCGGCCTAGGCTTTCTACGAACCCGATCCGACAGCGGCGCCGATTGGTCAGTTCGGGTCGACGTTCCGGCAGTACCCACACCCTGTAGTCCCGCTTCCCGTTGGCTTGGTCCAGCCAGCCCGTCCCGTTCGACTGACGTGTATCGGTAGCGGTGAGCAACCGCGCGCGTCTCCGGCTTGAAATCGGGTGAAATAGCCCCTCTATGCCCACGTATCGCGGGTCACGTCGTATAGCCTCTATAACGAAAGTCAGTTGGGGAGAACGTACAGTCACATGATGCTACCAATTCCCGTCGATCCGCTCCAGGGAACGATCTCGGAAACGATCAGCCAAACGATCGCCGACGTGATCGAGTTCCTCCCGACCGTCCTCGGGGTGCTCCTGATCCTCGTCGTGGGGTACATCGTCGGCCGGATACTCGGCGGTCTCGTCACCCGGGTCGTTCGTGGCCTCGGCGTCGACCGGTACTCCGAGGGGACGGCCGTGGAGAACGTCGGTGGCAGGGACAGTATCGCCAGAGGGCTCGGGATGCTGGTCTCGTACTACGTCTACTTCGTGGCGATCGTCGCCGCCGCGGACGTACTCGATATCGACATGCTCACCGGGTTACTAACCGATCTCGGGGCGTACCTCCCCGTCCTGCTCGGGGCGTTGATCGTCCTGGTACTCGGGTTCGTCATCGGTCGGTTCGTCGGCGACGTCGTGGCCGACATCGTGGGCGGGTTCGCGGTCGGGAAGTACCTCAGCGGAACGCCGCTCGAACGCATGGGCGACCAGGAGGGCGAGTTCGGCCGACTCGTCGGGACCGCCGTCGCCTACTACATCTACCTCTTGACGCTGCTGGCCGTCGCCGACATCCTGAACGTGGGCGCGCTGTCGACGTTCCTCGACGAGGTCGTCGCCTACCTGCCGGCCCTGGTGGGCGGGCTGATCGTGTTACTGGTGGGGATCTGGGTCGCCGAGCGCGTCGCCGACCTCGTGGCCGACGCCGGTGACTCCCGCGCGACCGACCTCGCCGCCGTCGCGGTGAAGGTGTTCATCTACTACCTCGCGGTGACGATCGCGCTGGCGACGATCGGGTTCGAGATCACGCTGCTGACGAACCTCTTTACCGGGTTCGTCGTGGCCTTCTTCGGCGCGCTGGCGCTGGCGCTGGCGATCGGTATCGGCATCGCCGTCGGCCTCGGCGGGCAGGAGTACGTCGCCGAGAACATCGACGGCTGGATGAGCAGGGTCGCTGACTCGACGGGGACGGACTCACTCGCCGACACGGATTCCTCGGAGGGCGACGACACGGACTCCGCGGGGGACGGCGACTCGTTCGGGAGGGAGTGACCCTGACGCCGTGACGAAACGCCTTTTTGGGATCGCGCCAGCCACGGAGTATGCGCGTCGCGGCGGCCCTCTCGACCGTGTTCACCCCCGAGCTGTTCGTCCTGCTCTCGACGCTTCTCCTCGTGGGCTACGAACGCCGCCGGGACCTCGCGTGGAAGCCGCTGACCGCCCGCGTCGGCGTCGTCGGGGCCGCGTGGGTCGTCGCGTTCGCCGTCTACCGCGGCGGTCTCTCCCTCGTCGGCACGGGAGTGCCCGGCGGCGACGACTTCTTCGCGGCGCTGGCGCTGGTCCTCGCCTTCGCCGGGATCGGTGCCGTCTGGCGCCGCCGTCGCTGGGGGCCACTCGTGGCGCCGTACGCGGCGCTCCTGATCGGTACGTCACTGCTCCACCTCGTCGTCGTCCCGCTCTGGAACACGTCGAGTCACGTCATCTACGCCGCCGTCCCTGCAGGCGCGCTGACCGGGATCGACCGCCGGTTCGCGCCGTTGCTCGCCGTCGCCCCGCTGCTCGTCTGGAGCCGGATCGCAACGGGCGCACACAGCGTCGACGAGGCGTTGGGCGGCCTGCTCGTGGCTGGCGTCGTGCTCGCCGGTGCGTTCGTCGTCCGCCGACGCGGCTGACGCGAGCGCTGATCAGTCCTCCAGCGACTCGACCTCGCGTGTCCGGCCCGTCCCCTCGGCGTCGCCGGTGTTCTCGGTGCCCGCGGGCTCGAAGAGTACCACCTTCGCCAGCCCGTCGGCGACGGGGCGGTGTTCGACGCCGGCCGGGACGACGCCGAGTTGGCCGGCGCTGAGGTGTCGGTCCGGCTCCTCCCGGAGTTCGATGGTGAGGTCGCCCTCGATGACCCAGAACAGTTCGTCGGCGTCGGGGTGGCTGTGCCAGACGAACGCCCCCTCCAGTTTGGCGACTTTCAGTTCCTGACCGTTGAGCGAGGCGGCGAGTCGCGGCGACCACGTCTCCTCGAAGCGCTCGAAGGCCGCGTCGATGTCGACGACGTCCATGCGGAAAGGCGGTGTCGTGGGGCGAAAAGCGCGTCGCCGCTCAGCGGAAGTCCGTGAGCAGCGAGCCGGGGAGTCGGTCGAGCAGCTCCGGCGGGAGCTTCTCGACGATGCGTTCGGTCCAGTCGATCATCGGCCGTCGGATCGCCGCGTAGCCGAGGCCGATAGCCACGGCGCCGAAGACGGCGGCTTCGACGCGCCCCTCGTAGACGAGGATCCCCGGAACCGCCAGCGCGAGGGTGGCGACGGCGTCCTCGGGGGCGCCGTCGTAGCGGATCCACCGGCGCGGCCGCCACCAGCGACCGTGGTAGTGGCTGTAGACCGCACGTTCGCCGGTCGCCTCCCACGGCCGGAGTTCGAGGCCGCCGCCGGCTACGTCGCCGACAGCGTGCAGCGCCGCCGCGGCGAGGAAGAGCGCGGCGCCGACGCTCCAGGGGGCCGGCGCCACCAGCGCGACGGCGATGGCGGCGACGGCGGCGAGCGAGTAGTACACCGGGAAGTGGAGCGTCCGCCGGTGTGCACCGGGCATGTCCAGATCGGGGAACACCCCACCCGCGAGCGCAGCGACGGCAGCCACACCGGCGAACTCCGGCGTGATAAACGCGACCGGGATCGCCAGCAGGAGGCCTGCCAGCGCGTGGGTAGTGACCATCATCGTACAAGAGATAGGCGCTCACGGCGGATAACGCTCACGCTGGTGGGGGTGGGGAAACTCGACGACGCCCGGAGCTGCCACCGGGGGAGATGGGGAACGAGCAACGGCGGGGCGTCGTCGATGGGAGTCGTGTCGGGCGCACGGCGATGACGGGATACCGCGCCCGCCCCGATAGACCGCTTCGGTCGCCTTAAACCCGCGTCAGACGCGCCGATGACCCACCGTCGGCGGCCGGTTCGGGGACCGATCCAAACACCGATACTCCGCGGGGCCGAGCGGTGGGCTATGTCCGAACGCTGGGAGTCGCTGTTCGCTCGTGCTGCCGAGTACGACACCGACGTGGCCGCGGTCCGCGACGCGCTCGCGGAGGTCAGGGATGAGTGAGGAGCCGTCGCCGGCGCGGATCGTCGCCGACAGCGACGTGCTCGCCGCGGACCTCCTGGTCGGCGGGGCCGCGCGGGACTGTCTGGACCACGTCCGGGCGCACTCGTGGCTCACCCTCGTGGCCAGCGACCCGCTGCTCGACGACGCCGAGGCGGTGATCGAACGCCTCGCTGATGCCCACCTCGCCGCCGACTGGCGCGAGCGGATCGAGGAACGACGCGAGCCGGTCGACCAGCCCGAGGGCGACCACCCGGCGCTGGCGTCAGCGTACCACGGCGGCGCGATGCACGTGCTCTCCTTCGACGAGCGACTCACGGGAGCGAAAGGGAACACGATGGTCCGGGACCGCTTCGAGGTGGCCGTCCGCACGCCTGAGGCCTTCACGGCGCTGTTCGACCCGGCGAAGCTCTACCCCGAAGTCGGCGACGGAGAGTACCCCGGACCGGACCGGGACCCGCGGGCGTAGAGTTCGGTCGTTCTGGTTTCTTGGCTACCGCTCGGCGTACCACAGCCTCACGCTGACCACTACCGCTCGGCGTACCACTCCCCGAACTTGGCCAGCGCCCGCCCGCGGTGGGAGATGGCGTTCTTCTCCGCTTCGTCCATCTCGGCGAACGTCGTCCCCTCGTGTTCGAAGATAGGGTCGAAGCCGAACCCGCCCTCGCCGCGCGGTTCGACGAGCGTCCCGCGCACGCGACCCTCGAAGAGCTTCACGGGCAGCGCCTCGGCCTCGCCGTCCGCGTCGGGACCCGCCGCCGCAGCGGCGACGCGGTCGTCCTTGTCCACAGGGTCGGGTGAGGCGTCGAACCCCTCGCCGTCGCAGTACGCGAGCACGCAGCGGAACGAGGCGCCGCGGTCCTCCTCGCGGCTGGCGAGCTCCCACGTGCGTTCGACGCCGATGGTGTCCTCGGCGTAGGAGGAGTACGGCCCGGGGAAACCGTCGAGCGCGCGGACGAACAGGCCCGCGTCGTCGACGAGGGTCGGTTCGCCGGCGTGGCGGTAGGCCTCGCGCGCGCCGCGAGCGGCGATGGTTCCGAGGTCGTCGCTCTGGATCTCGGTGTAGTCGTAGTCGAGTTGGGAGATCCCGTCGCCGAGGTACTCCTCGGCCTCGCGGACCTTGCCGGCGTTGGTGGTGACGTATCGCAGCATCTACCGGGGCTGGGGGTGGTTCCGGAAAGAAGGGTGCGGTTCGGGCGTCGACGACGGGGCCGGCGCGGCGCAGTCGTCAGGGAACTGCGGCCGACCGTCGCCGCGCTTCAGTCGTCACAGAACTGCGGCCGACCGTCGCCGCGCTTCAGTCGTCGTCCACGATGACTTCGACCGGTTCCTCGTCGCTGACCTCGCCCCCTCGGCCTTTCTGGGTCTCCTGCCAGAGCAGGCCGCCGGCGACGAGCACGACGATCCAGGAACGCCAGTTGGCGAGGTTGAGCGTGTAGCCGACGCCGAAGGGCTTCTCGACCAGCATCCCCTTGTCGGGCTGCCAGTACGCCGAGAGCATCCGGCCGATGCTCGGTCGATCGAAGTTGTACGGGATGCCGAAGAGCTCGCCGGACTGGGGCTTGCCGCTCTCGTTGTCGGACATACCCGGAACGTGGAGCGGAGCCGATAAATCGTTTTGGACCGAGTCCGGCTACTGGTAGCGCCCGCGGTCCCGGACTTCGGCGAGCCGTTCGAGCACCGCCGGTTCCCCGAACTCGGCGTAGCCGGCCTCGAACGCCCGACAGATCGGTTCGGGGTCAGCCGCGGTCCCCTCGACGGAGCCCTCGAACACGTGGAGGTCCATCGCGTGGTCCTCGGGGTGGCCCGAGTGGTAACCCAAGCCGAAATCGATCAGGAACAGCCGGTCTCCGACCCGGACGTTCCGCGTCGTCGGGTCGCCGTGAACCACCCCGGCGCCGTGGAGTCGGGCGAGCAGTCCGCCGAGTTCGCGAGCCCGTTCGGGCGTGAGCGCCTCAGCGAGGTCGGACTCGCCGACACGCTGGAGCCGCAGCGTCGACTCGGCCACGTCGGCGTCGTGGACCAACGGCGTCGGCACACCAGCCTTCCGGGCCTCGTTCAGGAGGCGCGCCTCCAAGACGGTCCGGTCCCGACGAAGCGTCGCGTCCAGTTCTGGGTGGCGGTAGCTCTTCGGGATCCGGCGTTTCACCACCTCGTCGTCGAGCACGTCGACGACGGCCTCGGCGCCGCGCCGGTCGCCGCTGAGACCGCCCGCCGACACGCCGCGGCCGACGGCGACGGACTCGCCCTCGCGCCACGTCACCGGCACCTGATCGGGCCGGAAGTTCGGGTCGATTGCGCTCTCGGCGATCGGAATCGTGTCGCCCGCAGCGGCCATCTCGGCGCCCAGCACGGCGATCATCCCGGCGTTGTCCCGGAGGAATCGCGGCTCGGGCGCGTAGAACTCGGCGCCGCGCTGTTCGCACATCTCCGCGAGCATCTCCCGAAGCCGGGCGTTCTGGCCGACGCCGCCACCGAGGACGAGTTCGTCGCTGCCCGTCAGCGAGAGCGCGCGCTCGCTGACTTCCGTGAGCATGGCGAAGACGTGCTCCTGCAGGGAGAAACAGACGTTCTCGACCGGCTCCCCACAGTCGACGGCGTCCTTCGCAGCGCTCATCAGCCCCGAGAAGGAGAAGTCCATCCCCTTGACGACGTAGGGTAGGTCCACGTACTCGCCGTCCTTGGCGGCTTCCTCGACTTTCGGCCCGCCGGGGTGGCTCCAGCCGAGATGGCGCGTGAACTTGTCGATGGCGTTGCCGACGCCGGTGTCCATCGTCTCGCCGAGCACGCGGTAGCGGCCGTCGTGGAAGCCCAACAGGTGCGCGTTGGCTCCGGAGGCGTTCAGACAGACCGGCGAGTCGAAGCCGGCCTCGTGGCGGCCGATTTCGAGGTGGGCCACCATGTGGTTGACGCCGACGAGTGGCACGTCGAGGGTGCCGGCGAGCGCGCGCGCGGCGGTGCCGGCGACGCGCAGGCACGGCCCGAGCCCCGGACCGCGGGAGAACGCGACGGCGTCGATGTCGCCGCCGGATCGGTCGAGGGCGGTCTCGATCACGCGCGGGATGGCGTCGCCCATGTGTTCGGCGGCCTCGCGCGGGTGAATGCCGCCGCTCTCCGGTTCGTAGGCGTCTGACTCGATAAGGGTCTCGTCGGTCTCGGTGTCGTGGACGGCGGCACTCGCACACCACGCCGTGCCCTCGACACCGAGAACCCGCATCCGGCGTTACTCGCCGTCCGCAGCCGCTTCTTCGGCGTCCGCGTCGGCCTCGATCTTGTTTCGCTCGAGCATGTGGTCCTGCTCGACGTCGCGGGCGTCGTCGGCCGACTCGTACACCTTCGCGTCGCCGACGGTCTTTCGCATCCCGAACTTCGTGTCGAGCTTACGGATCACGACCTCATCGGACCCCTTGTCCAGCGTCGCCGCGAGGCTGTCGCGGACCTGCAGGCGCGAGGGCGTGGCTTCCTCGTGGGTCAGCTCGAAGCGAACGTCGGTACGGTGCAACATCGGGTTCTCCTCCTCGGCGATGATTTCGATCTCCATGGTCAGTTGCCCGAAGATGCGCCGGAAAACGGCAAAAGGATTTCGAAGGGCTACTGTCGGCCTGTTGGGTGTCGGGCGGGGTTGATCGGTCCCGTTACACGCCCAGCGTCGCCAACGCCGCGTCGGCGTCGCCGTCGAACCGGACCAACAGGTCCCGCATCTCGGCGCGGGCAGCCTCGGTGACGCGGATCAGCACCATCCCCTCGCCGGGTTGGCCGTAGACCACGCTCGAACCCAGCGGCGCCACCAGCACGGCCGGGAGCGTGGCGAGGTCCTCCTCGCCCTCGACGACCAGCAGCGTGCGCTCCTCGGCGTCGACGGCGTCGCGGAGCGCCACCAGCAGGTCACGCGAGAGCGCTGCGGGCTCGTTGACCAGTTCGACCTGCCGGTCACCGGCCCCTTCGAGTCCGGCACGCACCTCGTCGGGAATCGCGTCGCGCTCGGTCAGCCCGTCGACGACGGCGACGTGTGGCTCGTGACCGGCCTGTCGGAGGTGGTAGGTGACCATGTCGCCGACGGCGATGATGGGCGTCTCCGCTTCCGAGAGCAGTTGCTCGACGTCGGTAAACAGCGGGCCGAACGGCTCCTTGAACGCCTCGCGGAGCTCCGGGGGGAGCGTCAGCACCTTACCGGACCTTCAGCGCGTAGCTGCCGGGTTCGGTGACTTCCATCTCGTCGGCCACCTGGCTCTGCTCGGGGTGGGTGATGATCACGTAGCCCGCCCAGTCCTCGGTGAGGCTGGAGGAGCCACAGTAGTCACAGCTCTGGCTGTCGGGCTCGTTGACGTAGTGGCACTCCCGACACGCCAGTCGCGGCTTGGCCATCTAGACGCCCTCCTCGGTTCGCTCCTCGTACTCCTCGGCGAGCCACTGGTGCTTGCCCAGTCCGGGCTGCTTGGCCGTGAGTCCGATCTTGGAGTCCCGGGGGTTGCGCTCGTCGATGCTCTTCGTGACGATGCGCACCCTGACGGCGTCGTCGACGCCGAGGGTCTTGTTCGACTCGCCCGATGCGAGCTGTTGGTTCTCGCCGTCGTAGGCGAGGTACTCGTTGGAGATCTGGGAGACGTGGAGCAGCCCGTCGATCGGGCCGATCCCGACGAACGCCCCGAACTCGACCACTTCGACGACCGTGCCGTCGACGACCTCCTGCATGTCCGGGTCGTAAGTGATGGCGTCGAACTCGGCCTCGTAGTAGACGCCCGGTCGGTTCGGGAGCACGGCGCCGTCGCCGATCTCGTGGACCTCGACGACGCTCACGACGCTCCCCACGTCCTCGTCCATCCGTCCCTCCAGCTTGTCCTGTAGCAGGGCTCGCACCCGCGCTTCCGTCACGTCGGCCAGGTTCCGCGGCGGGACCTCGACCGTGTCCTTGAGTCGTACCCGTTTGTACATGCTAGGTTTCAGTTATCGCCAGTGTGTTCCGCCCCCTTAAACCGATTACGTCAACGCCCGCGGCGAGCAGGCGGTCACGCAGCGGGCGGTCGTTCGTCACCGCGTACACCGTCCCGTCGGCCGACAGCGCGGCCGCGACGACGGCGTCGTCGGCGTACTCTTCTCCGGTCTCCACGACACGACAGCGGTCGGCCAAATCGCGGCCGACGGCGGCGGCGGTGCCCTCCGTCCCGTTGCCCGCACGGAGTTTCTCCAACTCCGCGAGCACCGTTTCGGTGGTGACGGGCTCGTACGCCCCGAGCAGCCGGTCGAGTTCGTCGAACACGCGCACGTCGAGTTCGACCGGCATCATCAGGGCGTTGGTGTCGAGCACCGCCGTCGCGCTCATTCCTTCAGGGTGCCGATGCCGATGAGTCGCCAGCGGGCGCCCACGCGGCGGTTGATCGCGATCTTCGCCCCGGGGTCGGCACAGACGGGGCGCTTGAGCGACACCTCACACTCACCGCTCCGGGCGCTGGTGACGGCGCCCACGGTCGTCGCGGTCCCGACGGTGAGCATCAGCGGCTCGCCCGTCGAGATCTCCTCGACCTCGTCGTTCTCGCCGACGACGCGGTCGAGTAGCTCCACGTCCATCTCGAAGCCCTCGAGCGTCGGCGGCAGGGTGCCGGGTTCGCCGGCGACCTGTCCCGCCAGCGCGTCACCCTTGGTGTAGGACGGGTCCAGCCCCGTCCCGACGCCGAGCAGCCCGCCCGGCGTCGCCTCCGTGATGGGGCTGCCGCCGGCCTGGATCGAGCGCACGTCAGTCGTCATGGGCTGCCACTCGCTCTGGCCACCTTCCTCGACCTCGCGGCCGGGTCGGAGTTCGATCTCGTCGTCCTCCGAGAGGGTGCCCTGAACGAGCGACCCGCCGACGACGCCGCCGAGCAGGTCGTCGGCCGTCGTGCCGGGCTTGTTGATGTCGAAACTCCGTGCCACGAACATCCGGGAGTCGTCGGTCGGGTCCCGTTCGGGCGTCGGGATCTCCGTCTCCAGCGCGTCGATCAGCAGGTCGATGTTGACCTCCTGCTGGGCGCTGATCGGGATCACGGGGGCGTCCTCGGCCACCGTCCCCTCGACGAACTCCTGTATCTGGCGGTAGTTCTCCATCGCCCGGTCCTTGTCGACGAGGTCGACCTTGTTCTGGGCGATGACGACGTTGTCGATGCCGATGATGTCGAGTGCCATGAGGTGTTCCTCGGTCTGGGCCTGCGGAACGTCCTCGGTGGCGCTCACGACCAGCACCGCACCGTCCATGATCGCTGCACCCGAGAGCATCGTCGCCATGAGGGTCTCGTGACCCGGGGCGTCGACGAACGACACGTCGCGGACGACCTCGGTATCGACGTCGTGCTCGTCGCAGTGCTCCTCGACGGTGTAGCAGTCCGGGGCCTCCTCCTCGGGACACCGACGCAGCGTAGCGTCGGCGTAGCCGAGGCGAATGGAGATCCCGCGTTTCATCTCTTCGCTGTGCTTGTCGGTCCACGAACCACTCAGCGCCTGCACGAGTGTCGTTTTCCCGTGGTCGACGTGGCCGACCAGTCCGATGTTCACCTCCGGTTGTGTTGGGTTCTCCGTCACCATATGACCTCCTGAGAGGAATCCTACCCTGATTTCGCCCCGAGCGACTGATAAAGGTGCTGTTCTCCCGGCCTCAGGGCCCCCGGATCGCTCGGAGAGACGGGCTTTTGTCCGCCGCCCGCCCACGCCCCCCGTGGAAGTCGCGTTCGAACTCGCACTGGCGGCACACCTCGAAACAGCCACTGACTGGCTGCTCGCCCGCCAACTCGGCGCCGCCGTCGACGAGCCGGGCGCCCGCGTGATGGACCTCGTCGGCGTCGTGCCGAGCGACGGAGTCACCGACCGCGCGGCGATCACGCCCGAGACGATCCCGCCGCTGGCCGTCGAGGGCGACGTCGGCGTCGGCGAGGCGGTTCCCGTCGCCGACGCGCTCGACTGCGGCCCCGAACGCGCCGAAAGCGTCGCCGAACACGCCGCCGAGATCGGCTTCTTCGAGCGCGGGCGCCGCGGCGGCCGCACCTACGTCCGACAGACGGCACGCTACCCCGACTGGGTGGATCGGCTGGTCGGCATCGAGAACAAACCCGACCTCGGCCGGCCGGGCGACCTGGACTTCCAGCTCCGCTTCGACGCCGCCCTCGCCCTGTTCGACGAAGTCTGGCTCGCGACCGAGAGCTACGTGACCGGCGCGCACCTGAATCGCATCCCCGAGGCCGTCGGCGTCTGGCGGTTCGACCCCGCGACCGGCGAGCGCGAAGTCGTCCGTGAAGCGTCGCCGCTCGCCGTCGACGAGCCGGGCGTCGAGATCCGCCGGGAGGAACCGCTCCGGACCGACGTGGCGATCATCGACGCCGACGCCAAGGCCCGCCGTCGCCGCCGGATCGCCGAGCGGGCGTGGGGGAAGGGCTGGCGCCCGGCCGGGTTCCCGGGCTGTGTGAACTGCTCGGCGACTGACGACGGCGTCCCCGAGTGTTCGTTCCACGAACGCCTGATCGCCCCCGGCAGCGACTGCAGCACCGACTGTCCGGGCTACGAGGCCGGGGAGGTGCTCGACGTGGACCACGAGGAACTGCGTGACGAGCGCAGCCCGTGGGTACGTGACCCGTCGGGCGTCGTGCGCCGACAGAGCGGGCTGGATCAGTTTTAGACGCCTAGTGCGGTTAGAGCTCGTACAGTTCGCCGTCGACGGCCAACGGCTCCTCGAACGCCTCGGTGACGGGGTAGTAGTGGGCGAGGTGGACCAGCCGCGTCTCGCCGGCGTCGAGGTCCTCGCCGAGCCTGATCGCTCCCTCGCGGGTCATGTGCTTGGTGCCGAACGTCATCGGGACGCCGTCCACCACGTCCGAACCGCCCATCGGGTGTTTCGACGCCAGCGACGCCGGGACGATGGCGTCGGCCAGCAGGAGGTCCGGGTCGTGGAGGGCCTCCCGGGACGCCTCGGGGATGTCGTAACTCGTGTCGCCCGAGAGCGAGAGCTTCGCGCCGGTCTCGGGGTCCTCGACGACCAGCCCGTAGCAGGCCATCGGCGGGTGTTCGACGGGGACGAGCGTGAGGTCGAACCCACAGGCAGAGAAGGTCGTCAGGGGTTCCTCCCCGTGGACTTCGACCACGTCGAGGTAGTCGTAGCGCCCACGGATCGAAGCGGCGACGCTCTCGCCGGTGAAGGGGTCGACCTCGCTGGCGGCGTGGACCGGCAGGTCGTCGAGCAGGCGGTAGAAGTTCCCCAGGCCGTCGAGGTGGTCGAAGTGGATGTGGGTGATGACGGCGGCGTCGGGGAGGTCGGCGCCCGTTTCGGCGAACTGGTGGCGGAAGTCCGGCGAGGCGTCGATCAGCAGGCACTCGCCGGTGCGTTCGTTCTCGACGTGGACCGAGAACCGCGAACGCTCGACCCCGCGGCTACGGGCGCGCTCGCAGGTGGCACAGTCACAGCCGACCGTCGGCGTTCCGGTCGTGTCGCCCGTCCCGAGGAGGGTGACGCGCATCAGCCGAAGGGGTGAGGGGAGAGGCCTTAGTCCTCCGGGTAGCCGTCGGCGTGCGAAAGGACGAACTCCTTGAGCAGTTTGCCCGCCAGCGCGGCGGCCTGCCCGTCGTCGCGGTCGTTGACCTCGACGGTGTCGAAGCCGACAGCGTGGGGCGCGACGGCGCGAACCACGTCGCGCATCTCCCGAGGGGAGAGCCCGAACGGCTCCATCGTGCCGGTTCCGGGCGCGAACGCCGGGTCGGCGCCGTCGATGTCGACCGAGAGGTAGACCGACTCGTCCGCGAAATCGGGCTCCCAGTCGGCGGCGTCCTCGGGGGAAACGACGGTCACGTCGTCGCGCTCGGCGCGTTCCCACTCGGCTTTCGAGCCGGTGCGGGCGCCGATGATCACCGCGTGGTCGGCGGTACCCGAGACGGTCGAGAGCGGCGCGCTCTCCGGGTCGCCGTCGAGTGCACGGCGGACGACGGCCGCGTGGCTCCACGGGTTGCCGTCGTAGTCGTCACGAAGGTCGAGGTGGGCGTCGAGCACGACCAGCACGTCGGGGTCGGTCGCGCGGACGCCGGCGGCCGTGACGGTGTGCTCGCCGCCCAACAGGAGCGGCACGGCGCCGTCACGGTGGTGGTCGGCGAGGCTGCCGCCGAGGAACTCGAGGTACTCGACCGCGTCGTCCCACGCCCGCACGTCGCCGGCGTCGTGGACGGCGCAGTCGGAGAAGTACTGGTCTGTGAGGCGGTCGTAGTCGTCGTAGGACCGCGAGAAGCGCCGGATCCGCTCCGGGCCGAACCGGGTTCCCGGCTGGAACGTCGTCGACGTGTCGAGTGGCGCGCCGACGACCGCGTAGTCGGCGGCCTCGAGGTCGGCGACGGCGCCGGGGAACCCCATCTATACGATCTTTCGCTGGCCTTCGTACTCGAGGTACTCGATCTCGTCGTCCGGCGAGAGGCTCTCGTCCTCGGGCATGCGCATCGTGAACGTCTCGAAGGTGTCGAGGTCCATGACCTGCGCGTCGTTGCCGTCGACGGAGACGACCTGCCCACCCTTCCGCTCGACGATCGGGACCCACACCTTGGCGTCGACGGGCTGGGAGAGGCTGCGCTTCTTCTCGTCGAAGACGCCCTTCCCCTCGATACGGGCCTTCGCGCTGCCGTGTTTCCCGGGCTTGGCGGTGCTGTAGTGGTTGATCTGGCAGGGGGACTCGTCCATCATCACGTAGCTACCCTCCTGCAGTTCACGCACCTGCTTCTGCTCTTTCGCCATGCCTGCGAGTTCCCGGGTGAGGGGTATAAACCGTTTGGAACGGCGCCAACGGCCGGCGGAGGCCGCGATCCGGTGGAAGCTACTCGAGGGGAACGGCCCGGTCGTGGAGCCCACGGAACCGCGCGAGCGTCTCCTGGGCCACCGTCGCCGTCGTGATTCCGGTGACGTGGCGCAGTTCGCGCTGGCGGCTCCGCGAGACGAGGTGGGAGAGCAGACGGTAGAGCTTCTCGCCCTCGGCGTACATCAGGAGCGTCCCGAGGCCGTCGACGACGACCCAGCCCGCGCCGTCGCGCAAGTAGCGCTCCCCGCGGGCGAACTGGATACTGATCCCCGTCAGGTCCGACGGCGAGACGCGGTCGGCGGTCCAACACGGGCCGTCGTAGGTCACTGGCGACGCCGAGACGGGGACGACGCCGACGTTCTTGGGGTCGCCCCCAGCGCGCCGGACGGCGTCCTCGACGGCCGCCGGGGTGTCGACAGTGACGACGAGCAGGTTCTCGTACGCCGACGGCGGGAGGTACGGAACGGGGCTGTCACGGTTCCGCAACTCGGCCAAGGCGGCCTCGCTCGGCGCCAGCGACAGCTCCGGGACCGGCTCGTGCCGGCCGTCGCTACTCGCCATCCCCATCCTCCGTGGCGCCGGCGAAGCCCCCCGAAACGTCGTCCTCGGGCGCGCTTGAGAAGCCCTCGGTCGCTGCCGGTTCCGCCTCGGACGCCTCGGCGAACCCGCCTTCGGCGCGGGACTCCGACACGTCGGAGAAACGCGGGCCGGCGCCCGGTTCTGGTCCGTCGTCGGCGCCGAACCCCGACTCCCCGGGGCTGACGAACTCCCGGGCGAACAGCCAGACCGAGCCGCCGAACGAGACCGCCGAGAGGAAGTACACCCCCTCGGCGACGACGGCCATCCCCATCGCCTCCTCGATCAGCGCGCCCGCGGTGAACGTGAGCATCGACGCCGCGAGGGTGACGATGGCCTCAGTGTGGAGCACCGATCGGGAGTAGGCGACGACCGGGTAGATGATCGCCAGCGAGATGCCGACGAGCAGGGCCGTCTGGACCAAGACTAGCGCGTGTGTGCTCATAGCAGCCTCCGGCCGCTCAACAGCAGGATCGCTTGCACGGCGGTCCACGCCATGAGGGCGACAGCAACGGTGCCGAGCAGTCGACTGGCGTCGGCGCTCGCGGCCGGCGCCACCAGCTTCGTCGCCGCGATGGAGAGGTAGGCGACGGTGATCGGAACGAGCGGCAGGACGACACGGCCGAAGGGCGTCCCGCGGTAGCCCCGGGCGGCGATGACGGCGATGGGGAGCGTCGCCGAGAGCACGAGGAGTTGGCCAAGCCGGAAGAGATCGACGAGCGGCGGCACGACACGTGTCTGTGTCCGTCGAGCAGTTATCGCTTGTGACCACACATCAGCGACGTTTCAGGAGTCGCGCGGATGGCAAGACATTACTTCCCGCCACGTAAGGGGCCACCATGGCCACACGGCGACCACCGCTCTACCCGGTCCACGAGGACCGCGGTGCGGGGTTCACCGACTTCGGCGGCTGGGAGATGCCCGTGGAGTTCGACTCCATCCGGGCCGAACACGCCGCCGTTCGGGAGGCCGCCGGGATCTTCGACGTGTCTCACATGGGTGAGATACGCGTCGACGGTCCCGACGCCGAGACCCTGATGCAGCGGCTCACGACCAACGACGTCTCCTCGCTCGGTCCCGGCGGCGCCCAGTACGGCTGTATCACCGACGAGGACGGCGTCATCCACGACGACACGATGACCTACGCGCTCCCCGACGGGAGCTACCTCTTCGTCCCGAACGCCGGCCACGACGAGGAGGCCGAGCAGCACTGGGTCGACTACCGCGACGAGACCGACCTCGACGCTCGGGTCACGAACGAGACCGAGGACTGGGCGATGTTCGCGGTTCAGGGCCCCGAAGCGATGGACCTGACCGTCGACGCCGTCGAGTCCGTCGGCGCCCCACTCGCCGAGGAGAGCGACGACATCGCCGACCTCGGGCGGTTCTCGATCACCGAGGCGACGGTCGCCGGCGCGGACTGTCTGGTGGCCCGCACGGGCTACACCGGCGAGGACGGCGTCGAAGTGCTCTGCCCCGTCGACGACGCGGAGGCGGTCTGGGCGGCGTTCGACTGCCAGCCCTGCGGGCTCGGCGCCCGTGACACCCTCCGGATGGAGATGGGCTTTCTCCTCTCCGGACAGGACTTCGACCCCGAGGAGAACCCCCGGACGCCCTTCGAGGCCGGCATCGGCTTCGCGGTGGACCTCGACACCGAGTTCGTCGGCCGCGACGCGCTGGCCGCCCAGCAGGAGGTCGGCGTCGAGGAGCAGTTCACCGGGCTCGTCCTACAGGAGCGCGGGATCGCCCGCCACGGCTACGAGATCACCCACGACGGCGAGCCCGTCGGCGAGGTCACCAGCGGGACGATGAGCCCGACGCTGAACGAGGCCATCGCGCTGGGCTACCTCCCGACGGAACTGGCCGACGACGGCACCGAGGTCGGCGTCGTCGTCCGCGGCGACGAGAAACGCGCGACAGTCACCACACCCCCCTTCATCGACAAATGAGCTTCGACGTTCCCGACGACCGGAAGTACCTCGCATCGCACGAATGGGCGACCACCGACGAGCCGACGCGGGTCGGCATCTCCGACTTCGCACAGGACGAACTCGGCGACGTGGTGTTCGTCGAACTGCCCGACGAGGGCGACACGATCACCCACGACGAGGCGTTCGGCGTCGTCGAGTCCATCAAGGCCGTCTCGGACCTCTACGCTCCGGTTTCCGGCGAGGTCGTCGCCGTCAACGAGAAACTCCGCGACCAGCCCGAACTGGTCAACGAGGACCCCTACGGCGACGGCTGGCTGCTGGAGATCGAACCGAGCGACGAAAGCGAGTTCGAGGACCTGATGGACGCCGACGAGTACGGCGAGCAGATCGCCTGAGTTCGGCACCACCCGCGGTTTTCCGCCGTGCGACCCCTCGGCCCGCAACGAATATCTCCCGAGCGACCGATAGTCCCGCATGAGTACCGTGAGTACCCGCTCCACCCAGCGTCCGTCCGGTCCCGGCTTCCTCGCCGTCGTCGTCGGCTCCCTCGGCGTCGTCCTGCTTGCCTACGGCGCCTTCGCCTTCCTCGCCTCGCCGCTGGCCGGCGGCTGGCTGGCCGTCTCGGGACTCTGCCTACTGCTCTCGGGGGTCTTCGCCACGCCGTGGGCCGTCGAACACACCGAACTGTCAGCGGAGGGCTGCCGGACGGCGTCGGTCGCCTTCGCCGCCGTCGGCGTCGCCCTGTTGGCGCTGTTCGTCGTCGTGAACTTCGCCTCCTTCGAGGGCGGGAGCGCCGGTAACTGATCACGTCGGCTTTTTCGCACGTCCCTGCACAGCTACCCGCCCTCGCGGGCCGGATTCGGCACGTCTTTGTCCCCCAAGTCCCTCCCGCGAACCATAGATGCACGGCAGTTCTCACCACGGAGGCGGACGATGAGCGGGAGCCCGTACGCCCCCCACACCGACGCCGAAACCGCCGCGATGCTCGACGCCGTCGGCGCCGCCGACGAGGCCGCGCTGTTCGACATCCCGGAGCCAGTCGCGTTCGACGGCGAGTTCGGGATCGAACCCCGGAGCGAGCAGGAACTGCGCCGGGAGATGGCCGACCTGCTCGGCCGAAACGACGACCTGACGGAGTTCCTCGGCCGCGGCCACTACGAGCACTACGTCCCGAGCGTCGTCGACAGCCTCTCCTCGCGCTCGGAGTTCCTCACGTCCTACACCCAGTACCAGCCCGAGATCACGCAGGGGTTCCTGCAGGCGCTGTTCGAGTACCAGTCGATGCTCGTCGAACTGACCGGCCTCGGGATCGCCAACTGCTCGATGTACGACGCCGCCACCGCGCTGGGCGAGGCCGCGCTGCTCGCCGACCGCGTCCGGAGCGTCGACGGCGAGGTCGTGCTCGTCCCCGAGAACCTCCGCGAGGGGAAGCGTTCCGTGCTCGCGAACTACGTCGACGGCTCGGACCTCCGCATCGAGACGTACCCGATCGAGAACGGCACCGCCGATGTCGACGCGCTCGACGACGCGGTTGGCGAGGATACCGTGTTCGTCTACGCCGAGACCCCGACGGTCCGGGGCTGCATCGAGCCCAACCTCGCCGAGATCGGCGAGATCGCCGACGCCGAGGGCGCGATGTTCTGTCTCGGCTCGGACCCGGTCGCGCTGTCGATCCTCGAGGAGCCCGCGAGCGTCGGCGCCGACGTAGTCGTCGGCGAGGCCGGCGTGCTCGGCCTCCCCGCCGCCTACGGCATGGGGCTCGGCCTCTTCGCGTGTGACGAGGAGTTCCTCCGACAGGTGCCGGGCCGGCTCGTCGGCGCCAGCGAGGACGCCGACGGCACGCGGGCCTACACGCTCACCCTCCAGACCCGCGAACAGCACATCCGCAAGCAGCGCGCGACCTCGAACATCTGCACAAATCAGGCGTGGGTGGCCCTGCGGGCGGCGATGCACGCCGCCTACCTCGGCGCCGACGGCCTCGTCGGCCTCGCGGAGGACTGCGTGACGCTCGCCCGTGACCTCGCCGCTGACATCGATGACGTGACGGGGCTGCAGGCACCCGTCGACGACCGTCACCACTTCCGCGAGTTCGTCGTCGGTACCGACCAGCCCGCGCAGGCCATCGCCGACGATCTGGAGGAGGAAGGCTTCGCCGTCCACGTGATCGGCGACCATCGGCTGCAGGTCTGTATCACCGACGCGAACGCCCACGCGGCCGACGACCTCGTCGCCGCGTTCGAGGAGGTGGCAGCATGAGCGAGAACGAACCACGAACCTACGACCAGGCCGTCTACGCCGTCAGCGACGAGGAGAACGAACCGCTGCTGTCGGAGAAGCGCAGCGAGACCGTCGAGTCCGAGGGCGTGCTCCCCGACGACCTGACCCGGGACGACCTGACGCTCCCGAACCCCGAGGAACCGGAGCTAGCGCGGCACTACACCCGGCTCTCTCAGATGAACTGGAGCATCGAGTCCGGGCCCTACCCGCTGGGCTCGTGTACGATGAAGTACAACCCCCCGGTGACCGAGGACGTGGCCGCCGACCCGAACGCGGCGGTCCACCCCGACCGCTCGGCGTCGTCGGTGCAGGGGACGCTCGGCCTGCTCGCGGGGCTGCAGGACTACCTCGCACGCATCGGCGGCATGGACGCGGTGACGCTCCAGCCGCCGGCCGGCGCCGCGGGCGAGTTCACCGGCATCGCCGTTGCCCGGGCGTACCACCGCGCCAACGGCGAGGACCGCAGCGAGGTGCTGATCCCGAGTTCCGCCCACGGCACCAACTTCGCGACGGCGGCGCTCGCGGGCTACGACGTGGTCGAACTCCCCTCCGGCGAGGACGGCCGCGTCGACATGGAAGCGCTGGAAGCCGCCGTCTCTTCTGACACGGCGGCGCTGATGCTCACCAACCCCAACACGGTGGGGCTGTTCGAGCGCGACATCGAGGAGATCGCCGACGTCGTCCACGACGCCGGCGGCCTGCTCTACTACGACGGCGCGAACCTCAACGCCCTGCTGGGCCGCGCCCGGCCGGGCGACATGGGCTTCGACATCATGCACTACAACGTCCACAAGACGTTCGCCACCCCCCACGGCGGCGGCGGTCCCGGCGCCGGCCCCGTCGGCGTCGTCGAGGAACTCGAACCCTACCTCCCGAACCCCCGGATCGAGGAGACCGAGTCGGGCTACGAGTTCGGCGAGAGCGAGGACGCCATCGAGCGCGTCCACGGCTTCCAGGGCAACTGGCTCGTGCTCGTGAAGGCCTACGCCTACATCGCTCGACTGGGTGACTCGGGGCTGGCCGACGCGAGCGCGAAGGCCGTGTTGAACGCGAACTACCTCGCCGAACAGGTCGATCTGGAGGTGCCCTACGGCCCGTTCCACCACGAGTTCGCCGCGACGGCCGGCGACGCCGCCGCCGCCGACGTGGCAAAGCGGATGCTCGACTTCGGCGTGCACCCGCCGACGACGAACTGGCCCGAGATGGTGCCAGAGGCGATGCTCACCGAGCCGACCGAGATCGAGAGCAAGCAGTCCCTCGACGAACTCGCGGCCGCCTTCGACGCCGCGCTCGGTTCGACCGACGAGGAGCGCCACGACGCCCCGAGCCGGACGACCGCAAAACGCATCGACCAGACGAGCGCCGCGCGGGACCCGCGGCTCTCGTGGCAGGCGCTGGAGGAGTAGTACGGGAAACCGTCTCGGCCGCTTTCAGGCGGACAGTTCGGTGCTGATCCCGTCGATCTGGATGTAGCCGTAGTCGCAGTCCTCACAGTGCCACTTGACCTTCTTGCCGAGGTGGAGGTTCATCGCCGCGACCTTCCAGAACGTCCGGGTGCCGCCACACTCGGGACACTCGTGTTCGGTTTCGAGGCTCATACCCCCGGGATTCGCCCGTCTCCCTGTTGAAGATATCGTTTCGACGGCCCCAGCGGCCGTCGACTACTCGTGGGCGCTCACGAACGGCTCGGTCGGTTCGGCCAACAGATAGCCGCCGAAGACGGGGAGCCAGAGGATGATCGGGTAGACGACCCAGCGCTCGATTCCCCCCGCCCCGAGGGGTTCGAGGGGGCTGGGGCCACCGACCACCAGCCCGTAGAAGAAGACGCTGAGGAGCACGAGGAGGGAGATGCCGCCGAACAGCGCGGTGAGAAACGACATCGGTCGTGGGACGAGTCGTGCAGAGAGGACGGCGGTGATCCCGCCGCTGAAGAACGTGAGCATGGCGAACAAGCCGTGCCACGGGGCCATGTTCCCCGGGAACACGCCGACGCCGAAGGCGGCGAACCCGAACACGCCGAGCGCGAGGGGAAACCCACGGCGGTCGACCGCGCGGTAGAGGAAGTACGCGGAGACGACGACCATCGCCCCCGTCAGGAGCATGGTGCTGTTGAAGATCGTCGCCGAGGGCTCGTGGATCACGGGGTTCGGCGGGCGGGTCGAGCCGAGGTCGCTGATGTCCTGTCTGGTCGAGTAGTCCGGGTAGAGGACTTCGGCCGTGATGATCCCCATGAAGCCGATGAAGCCCGCCAACGTCAGGCCAAAGCCCGCCGTGGAGGTGTCGGAGAACCCGAACCGGGACCGGAAGCTGTCGGTAGCACTCATTATCAGAGTATACGTGTTTTCGAGAGAACACATAGTTTTCCCCCGGAGCGCTCGGCGCGTCGACGCCCCATCGACGCCGGCCCGAAACCGCGAGGGCCGCCCCCGGTCGCCGCCGTAACAAGCTACTTGCCCCGGCCCGCCCAACCACCGTCCATGTCCATCACGCTGTACGCACTGGACGGTTGTCCCTGGTGCGAGAAGGTCCACGACGCGCTGGAGGAACACGGCATCGAGTACGACACCGTCTGGGTCGACGCGCTCCACTCCGACCGGGACGAGGTCGCCCGCGTGAGCAATCAGCGCGCGGTGCCCGTCCTCGTCGACGAGGCCCACGGCGTCACGATGGCCGAGAGCGCGAACATCCTCGAGTACGTGGAGCGGACCCTCGCGTGACGGTCTACACCGGCCGCGGCGACGAGGGTGAAACGGACCTCGGGAACGCCGAACGCGTCTCGAAGACCAGCCACCGCATCGAGGCCTACGGCACCGTCGACGAGGCCAACACGCTCGTCGGCCGGGTCCGACCCACGGGCCACGAGGACGTGGACGGTCACCTCAAGCAGGTCCAGAACTGCCTCCACGTCGTGCAGGCGGAGTTCGCCAACCCCGACACCGGCGAGGGCGACCCGCAGGTCGACGCCGACGACGTGGCGGAGTTGGAGGGTTGGATCGACGAGGCCGACGAGGAACTGGAGCCGCTCACGTCGTTCGTCCTCCCGGGCGGCGGCGACGCCG
Source organism: Halolamina litorea (assembly GCF_026616205.1). Lineage (NCBI taxonomy): Archaea > Methanobacteriati > Methanobacteriota > Halobacteria > Halobacteriales > Haloferacaceae > Halolamina > Halolamina litorea. The sequence continues at coordinate 322,292 of NZ_JANHGR010000001.1, read as the reverse complement.
GCGCGCGTCTCCACCACGCGCGGGCGGTCACCCGCCGGGCCGAACGCCGCGCCGTCGCGCTCGGCGAACAGGAGCGCGAAGTGGTCAACGCGGAGGCGATTCGCTACCTGAACCGCCTCTCGGACTACCTGTTCACCGCTGCACGCCTCGTGAACCAGCGCGAGGGCGTCCCCGAGGAGTCGCCGACGTACTGAGCCGGCGACAAGACTTTTTGACCTCGCGAGACCAACGTTGAGTATGGCCAGCCACTTCGAGGACGCACGCTACTACATGGGTCGGGCGGTCGACCACGCCAAAGCCGGCGTCAGAGAGGAGGTGGAGTCGGTCGAACAGCGGGTCCGGAAGCTGACCGGCACCGAGAAGGAACCGGAACCGGGCCGACTGGAGAAACTGCAGGCGGACCTGCAGGAGTTGGAGGGACGCGCCGAGGGCGAGGCCCGCGAGGCCGTCGAGACCGCCCGCGAGCGGCTGACGGCCTACCGCGAGAAGCGTTCGGAGTGAGACAGTACGCTTAAGTCCGCCCTGGCCGTTTCACGAACTGAAGGGTCGGTGGTCTAGTCCGGTTATGACGGCTCCTTCACACGGAGCAGGCCCCAAGTTCAAATCTTGGCCGACCCACTCTCTACATATCCTCTTTGGAGGGTTACCTGACAGGTAGCGACCGCTCTACGGGGTGCTCAGCATGAGCACCGAGAGCGCGTTCGCGTTCAACTCGCCGCCGATCTGTGACTACTGCGGCGGATACATCCTCGACACCGATCAGGCGTGTCCTGCGCTCGACGACGGGGTGTGCGCGCCATGAGCGCCGACCTCGCGCCGCCGTCGACGGACGAACACGCGCCGGGTGAGCGCCTCGACTTCGACAGGCTCGCCGGCACTGAGGAGACGAGCTGGTCGCGCGCCGATCCGGAGGCCGCCCTGATCGAGAGCACGGGCCGCTACGGGTTCCGCGTCACGCTGCCGGGCGGTGAGGGCCATCTCGTCGCCCTCGCGATCGACGCCGGCGAGTACGTCGGCACCTGCGACTGCAAGGCGTGGGAGTACCACGACGGACCGTGTGCCCACCTGTGCGTCATCCGTAAGGCCGCGTTCGCCGGTGTGAGTGACGCTCGGGACGAGCCGGTAACGATCCCCCGCCTCGACCTCGACGCCCACAGCGCCGACGAGCGCGCCGTCGCCGACGGTGGCTTCGTCGAGCGAGCACAGCGCACCGACGCCACTGGGGGTCGCCGATGAACGCGATCGCCCTCGCCCGCCACGGGCGCCGACGCCGGCGCCAGCGGCCTCGCACACGCGCACACGGGCCCGCACGCGAGACCGCCGCGCAGCACTCCCCATACCCCGTGCATACGGACTGCCTTTCGCAGCGCCGTCTGCGTATTCACTCGGTATGCACCGTATGGACGGAGGTGGCCTGATGGGGCGCATGGACCACAACCCGACCCAGCGCGTCTCCTTCGGCTGTCCCGAGGACGACCTCGACATCCTCGACGAGATCGCCGAGGACGAGGACACCAGCCGATCGGCGTTACTGCGCGAACTCGTTGCCGAACGGGTCGCCGAGCGCCGCGACACTAGCGACGACCTGTTCATGCCGGAAGACGAGGAGCTGCGGAATGCCTACCGAACGCTCCTCGACGTGGCCGACGAGCGCATCCGGGGTGCTGGCCTCCGGCTCACCGTCGAGGAGGCCAAGAACGCGCTCTACGACAACCGCACGCCCAAGGACGCCGTGATGAGCAAGTACATCCGGCCGCTGAAGCCGGACTTCGTCCAGATCGATTCGGACATGAGCAACGTCTGGGTGACCGTTCGGCCGCCGACGCCGATCCACTCGACGACGGGAGCCACGGGGGCACCAGCCGATGACTGAAGAAGAGACGGTGGGAGAACAGCAACGACTCACGCCGGGCCGCAAGCTCACGCTGAACCTGAGCGCCGAGGAGAGGGAAGCGGTGTTCCACGCGCTTGACCGTGGAGAAGACGATCTGAGGATGTCGGGCCGCGAAGAGGATATGGAAATGGCAGATACTGTATCGGGCGTCTACTCAAAAATCGTTCAGGAGGGAAACGATGCCGAGTGATCGACAGACCGCCGGGGTCCAGCGATGAAGTACTTCTGTGCCACAGAAGGCTGTTTCAACGTGGCTGTTCGCGGGACGGACCAGCGAGCACGGTGCCCTGACCACTTCGACGACGACGAGCCGCCCGTAGGCGGCACTGAAGAGTAGGCGCGGCGCCTACTGCTCGGTCTCTTCTTCAGGCGGCTTGTACGGCAGCTTCGACAGCGCCGCCCGGCCGAACCCACGGAGCCGCTCGATTCCGTACTTGAACGGGACGCACATCCCGATCACGAACGCGAGGATGAACAGCGAGACCATCGCCGGCTGGACGGTGATGCCGAGGACGCTGAAGCCCGCCATCAACTCCCGCCCTCCGTCGGCGGCTGGTCGTCGATCGGGACGTACATCCCCTCGCGGCGGAGCACCGCCCGGTTGACCATGCTCCGCTTCTCGTTGTCCGAGATCGTCTTCCGAGCCATGTGGGCCTCCCGGGCGATGTAAACCAGCATCGAGGCCGTCAGCGCCGAGGACAGCGCGATGACGTACTGCACGATCGCCGCCATCACGAAACGACCTCCGCACCCGAACTCGCCAGCCACGCCACCGCCAGCAGCCCGGCGACCAGCAGCAGCTTGTCCATCTGTCCGCCGATCCCCAGCCCGCCGCCCGGTACGTCGGGGTCGTTCGGCGCCTCGTCGAGGAAGTTCGGCGTGCCGTCGCCGTCGGCGTCCCCGTAGGCGGGCAGGTCGTCGCCGCCGTTGCCACCGGGATCAGTCGCCTGCTCGCTCTCGTTGGCGTCGACCAGGAACCGCGAGGTTTCCGAGCCGGTGGCCTTTCCAGACCCGACCATCTCCACATGCGCCGAGACCTCGTGCTCCCCCGATTGTTCGGGTGCCTGTAGCTCGAACGTGTACGTCTCGTCGCCCGTTGCGACCAGCGCGGCGAGGTGGCACGTCGGTCCCCGCGTGTACGTCTGCCCGTTTGGCCCCTCCAGAACGACCCGGAGCTTGTAGCCGGGGTCCGTATCGCCGCAGGAGTCGGGGTCGAGCGGATTGATGAAGGCAGCGCCGTTGCTGACCTTCACGTCGACCTCGTAGCCCTCGCCGGGCGAGACGCGGTTCGGCGTATCCACCCGACGTAGGATGACGTTCCCGCCCTTAGTCGTCGGCTGGTCGGTCGCCACGATCAGTCACCCCCGCCGAGGAGTACACCGGCGACGGTCAGCGCCGCCGCGGCAACCTTCACTTTCTCGCCGAGCCCTTCGGCGCCGCTGCTACCGCCGTCGTCCGGTTCGTTGTCGGGCTCGTCGACAACACCTGGCGCGGGAGTCGTATCCGGCCCGGGCGGCATGTCGGGGCTCACGTCGTCCGATCCACGGGAGTCCTCGGCGCCCGAGCCGCTGTTGCCACCGCTGCCGGAGTTGTCGCCCGAGCGGCTCGTTCCGTCGCCGAAACCGCCCGTGCTTCCATCCGTCGAGTCGTCTTCGTTCTGGATGTCGTCCACGTCGCCGGGGTTCCCGACCAGCCCGCCGGAACTACCACCGTCGTCGCTGTCGTCCTCCGGCTCCGGGTCGGGCTCGGGCGGGTCGGGATCAGTGTCGAGCCCACCGCCCCCGCGGGATGTGCCGCCGCCGAAGCCCGAGTCGTTGTTGTTGTCCGGGCTGTCGGAGTCCTCGATCCCACCCGGGATGTTCGGGTTGTCACCCGGGTCCGGATCGGGGTCCGGGTCGTCGGGCGTCGTGGGCGAGTCGGGGATGTCCGGGGCGAGATCGTCCGGCGCGCCGCCGATCAGTCCGCCCGGGATCATGCGTTCGCTCCGTGCTGTACGTCGGTCGTGGTAGTGTGTCGGATCATGGTTAGTGGATGTGCTGCACGAGGTGTGCCTTCCAGAGCGCGTCGAGCGGCGTCCAGACGCCGAAGGCGTGTTCAGCCACGTCGTCGAGCGCGACCAGCGCGCCGAGCAGGAGTACCCCCCGCGGCCCGACCCACGCGTAGGACTGCCAGAACGGGAGCGCCGTCGACGCGAGTGCGAGGCTGACGCCGGCGAGTGAGAGCACCGCGCCCGTCGCCGGGTAGTACGTCCAGACCGTCGCGAACGCGAAACTCGCGAGGAGGAGCGCAACGGCGCCGACCCACGGCTCCTTACCGGCCGCGTCGTCCCACACGATCGCAACGGCCAGCAGCGCGAGCAGCAGGCCGATGTAGACGTGATGCGGGGCGAGTGCGGCGCCGTCGGGGACCAGGTCGGCGGGGAAGTTCGCCGACATGGTTAGATCGAGTGGCTGTGCCCGGCGAACGAGAGGGGCTTCCAGCGCATCGTCTCACTCGAATACTGGTCCCCGCCGCCGTAGCTCATCTCTACAATGTAGGCGCCGCCGATGTCGAACGTCCCGTACTGCCACGTCCCCGAACTGTCGGAGAGAGAATCGGACCAAGTGGTGCCGTCGATCGCTGTGACGGAGAAGTTCACCGTCTGGCTGCCGAAGCCATTCTGCATACGGTACTCGACCTTGTCGACCGGTCCGTAGACGTGCTGGCCGATCAGTTGCCCCCAGTTCGACCACGCTGCCGTGGATCCAGCGCTGGGCTGAGTCCCCGTCGGTGGACTGTGGTGGTCGTGAGTACCGATGCCGGAGAGCTGGCCGTGGTCGCCGATCGTCTGCTCGATCCAGTTTGCGCCGTCGAACACGAAGGCACGGTCGCTTCCTGTGTCGTACCACTCTTCACCTTCTTCGGGGTCCTGTGGGCTCGGGTCCTGAACGTAGTCGAACCCGGCGCCGCCGGAGCCGCCCTGAATCCCGACCATCAGGCACCACCCTCGAACGTGACGACGACGCTGTCGCCAGCCGTCGGCGTCCGAACGTAGATGACGCTAGTGTCGCTGACGCGGAAGCTGCGGCCCTGCCCGGTCGCAGTGAGCGCGATCTCTTGGCCGTTCTCGTCGCCGAGGAAGACGACGCCGTCGTTGCCCTGTTGGTACTCGACAAGCGCCTCGACGCCGCCGGGGACGCTCTTCGAGTCGAGCGCCTCGGCGGCAGTCCCGTCGGTGGAGTAGACGAACTGCGTCAGCCCGTCACGGTTGCCGAGGAAGTCCCGGATCTTCTCCTGGAGGTCGGCGTTGGCCGCCGGCCGGAAGTCGCCGGCGCGGTCGACGACGCCGCGGAGCCGTTCGATCTTCCCGAGCGTGAACAGCCCCATCAGGCGCCCTCCACGGTCTCGTAGCCCATCGGGAGCACCGTGTAGGTGCGCTGGGTGCTGGAGACGTTCTTGATGATGACCTTCAGCGACGACTCGAAGCTCTGGCAGGGAACCCATGTCACCCCGGAGTCGTCGATGTCGGTCGGCGGGACCGCTGCCGGGCCGTACATCGGCGTGCTGTCGTCGCGGATCTCGTAGGTGGTCTGTTCCTCCTTCGAGATGGCGACCGACGCGAGGTAGAACGTCGACCCTGACTCTTCGGGAACGAACGTCACGGTCCCCTTCGAGCCCGCCGGCACGCTGATCGTGAACGGCTCCAAGAACGGCGTGTCGTCGGGGCTTGGCTCAGGAATCACGCGGGGCAAAGCCCATCACCTCCTCGGAGTCGGCGTCGCCACCCGCGTCGATCGCGTCCTCGACGGCCTTCGCCAGCTCGTCGTCGGTCATCTCGTCGACCGTGCAGGCCTCGTCATCGACCTTAGGCATCGCTGACCCCCACGTACCACGCGAGCAGGAGCGACGCCTGTACGAACATGAGCAGGAGCATCACGTCCTCCCGCGTCCAGCCCGACCCGGCGAAGAACGAGTCGAGATGCGAGCCGCTAGGCGGGCTCTCCGAAGCCGCGTCGTCGGTCGAGAACGTCTGGTCACCCCCGTGAGTCGAAGCGTCCTCGCCGCCGTCAGCCTCGGGAATCAGCCCGGCCATCTACCGCCCCGCGGAGTCCTGCGCCACAGCGGTCTTCAGGCCCTCGATCTCGTCACGAGTGGCGCGGTACTGGAACCCGAGCAGGGAGTTCGACGCGACCTCCTCGTTCCCGTCGCCGCCGATGTCCTTGGCGAAGCGAGCCGTGTACGGTGCGTCGACGTACACCTGGAGGCGCCAGTCGGTCGGGATGACCGCCTGAAGCGGCGAACTCCCGAACTCTAGCGTGATCGGCTCGCGGGCCGTGTCACGGAGATGGATCAGGCCGGTGTCGCCCGACCAGAGCGTCTCCTGTGCCTTCGCCGCCGGCGCGGTCTTCTGGACAGCCACGCGGGCCTGCTCGCCGCTAGCGTAGAACACGCCCAGCGTGCTGTCGGCGTTCGCCGGCGTGACGGTCACCGTGTCATTCTCGTAGTCCCGCGAGTCGATCGCAAGGCGTGAGTCATCCTCGTAGACGACGATCGGCTCCGCGGTTGCGGTGGACTCGACGGGGTCATGCGAGAGGTTCAGCGTCTCGCTGTTGCCCGCCGTGCCGTCGGCCGTGAACTCCTCGTAGGCCATGATCGCCACGTCCACCGGAACGCCCTCGGCGAGCGCGTGGGGCCGGCGGACCTGCGTCTCGGCGACGAGTTCGTTCGACCCGGCGACGCCGGCGAACTGGTCGAAGTCCGCACGGCTGAAGTGGTCGCTGTAGGTGTCGGCCTCGCGGAGTTCCTTCAGGATGCGGTCCTCCACCATTTCAGGCCTCCTGTCGGGTCGTGACGTTGTCCTTGTCGACGTAGGCCCGCGAGTTGGACCAGTCGATCTGTTCGCTGGAGTTGATCGCGACCGAGGCCGTGTCGATGTCGCGGACCTCCAGTCGGTTCCCGTTCAGGGAGATTCGGGTCTGCTCGATGTAGTCCTCGTTCTGCTGCTCCTTGATTGAGAGGCGGTTGTACGTCGAGATGTTCCCGAGCGTCTCGGAGACCGTCTGGGGCCGCTGGAAGTGCGGCGCGTTGTAGACGATCTCGAGCTCGGTGTCCTGTGGGAGGGGGTCGTTGTTGGAGTCGCGGAGGTCGAAGCGGAAGGGGATACCGCCGCCGCGGTTCGACAGGATCAGGAGGATGCTGTCGATGGGCGAGAAGGCCAGAATGTCGGTCATCTGGCCGGGAACGTTGGTCTTCTCGGTCGCTTCGACCTTCTGGGTGCCGAGGTTGGAGAGGGTTTCAGCCATCGTTTACGCCCCCGCCTCGACGATGGTGCTCTTGACGCCGAAGCGCTCTGCGGCCGCGTCAGCCGTGTAGACGCCGCCGCCGAGGCTCAGTTCGGTGCTGTACTTCGGAGACATCTGTCCGCCGGCGACGACGGCGAGGCCGTAGACTTCGCGGTGGTCGACCGCTGCCGGCATGACCCCGCCGGCGAGGTTCTGTAGGACCGTGGGCGCGAAGAAGCCGGCGAGGATCGCCAGCACTCGTTCCCACATGTCGAACTCGATCACTTGCTCGAACGCATCTGCCATTTCTGCCATGCACCCTATAGTCGGGCTGTCGGACCCTTCAACCGGCCACGAAAGCCCGCTGCACGGGTGCTGTAGCGTGCAGCGTTTTACAGCAAACCCCCTCTCTTGGCAGAGCCATCGGGGTTTCTGACGGCTTCGGTTGGGTCGAACTGGTCCAGCATCATGCGGACGAGTTCGGCGTTCGATGGTTCGGCGCCGCCGCGCAGGTCGGCGACTCGATCGAGGTTAGCCTGAAAGCGCTCCGAGTCAGCCCCTTGGAGGGTGGTTTGCGTTCGTGCCATCAGTTCGGGTCGTGAATCGGGTGGCCCTCGGGGCCGTAGTGGGTGGTCTGCATGGTCAGTTCTCGGGTGTCGCGGCGTTCCATCTCCCCCTTATTGTTGGAGTAGACCCACTCCGAGCCGACGGTACTCCCGTCTTCTTCGAAGCGGCGTAGAGCGATGCTCTCGCCATCGACTCGGAGTTCATCAGGGAGTCGGGCGATGCTCCGAGCTTGCGGGTTGTGTACGTCCTCGGGGTACTCGGGATCGACCTTGCCTCGGTCGCGGTCGCCCGAGAAGCCGCCGATGATCCGCTCGTCGCACTGAGAGCCGACAGTTTCGTCGAGCTTGGCGAGTCGCTGCGTGATCCACATACTCGACGCTCCCTCACCGCGGCCGGTCGTCGACAGTCCCTCGATTGCGTCGGGGATCTTCCCGGTCTGGGGAGCGACGAAGTGTGCCTCGTCGATCCCCGCGAGCGCCGACCGGGACGGTCCGGCGAGGTTCCGGAGCGCCTGCACGGCCTTCGCGACGACCTCGCGCCACTCCTCGGGCTTGAGCCGGTGGCGGGCGAGCACGACCTTCGGGTTCGACTCGAAGAAGGCCTCCCAGTCCTCGACGGACCACGCTCGCTCCCGATCGCCGACGATGTAGTGGCTCGCCAGCCCGGCCTTCACCAGCCCCCGGTACTCGTCCTTGTAGTCGAAGATAGCGACGAGGTCGAACTCGGGGAGGTTCGTCTCGAAGAGGAGTTGGGCGTACCACGACTTCCCCCAGCCGGACATCGCCGCCAGCAGGCGCCGGGTCACTCCTCTGCCACCTCGGTGACGTTCTCCATCGAGCGCCGGACGGCACGGAAGTTCCCGGCGAAGATCCGTTCGGCCTCCTCGCCGCGCTGCCAGTTGACGACGCGGTCCTCGAACGTGTCGAGGTCGACGCCGAACGTGCTCTGAACGTGGTGCTCGGCGAGAGCGCGGTCGGTTCCCTCGGCGCCGTTCTCGCGGTAGAAGTCGGCCCAGTTCGCCATCTGGTCCGTCCACTCGTCATCGCTCATGCCGAGGTAGGAGTCGGCCTTCTCGGGAGCGTCGAGTAGGGCGGGGGCGACCTGCTTGATCCAGACCTCGTCGACGCTGTCGGTGACGAGGGCCTCGATCAGTCCCTTCAGCGCGGTCTGCCGCTCCTCGACGGTTGGGAGATCGCCCAGCGTTTCGGTGCCGTGGGCGTCCTCCATCCGCTTGGCGGTGGTGAGGAGTTCGTGCTCGGCCCGTGCGAGCACGGAGGTGAGGTGCTCGGTCATCCCGGAGTCGAGCAGTTGGTTCATCATCCGCTTCTTCATGCCGCCCATCATGCCGCGACACCCCCGTTCTCGCCGTTCATCGCCTTGTCCATCAGGCGGCTCACCTGCTTGTCGAGCACGTCGGTCTCGCTCACGAGGCCGTCACCGACCGAGAGTACGGTCGCCATGAGCAGGGCCTCGTGGGGCTCCATGTCCGAGCCGACCCCCATGTAGTCCATCGTGGCGTCGAAGTGCCCGGCGAGGTCGTACTGCTCGAAGTGATCGTCACCCAGTTCCTCGGCGTCGTCGTCGCCGAACTTCTCGATCTGGGCGTTCGTCACCGACTGGACCACCGAGACGTAGAGGTTCCCGGCTTTGACCGGGCTCGGGTCGGGCGGTGTTCCACCGGAACCGTCGGGGTCGGCAATCTCGCCCTCGGCGCCGGCCGGCTCGTCCTCGACCTCCTCTTCGTCGGGATCGTCGTCGCCGTCGTCGACGCCGGCGGCCTCCTCCGCTTCCTCGGGGTCGATGTCGGCGAGCCCCTCGGGTACGTCGGCCTGCTCGTCGGCGTCGATCTCGGGCTGGTCGCTACCACCCCTTTCGCCCCCTCCAGGGGCCCCCTCTTGGCTGGTCTCTACCTCGCTCTCGTCTGTGGGTTCTTGCTGGTCGTCGGGCATCAGTCGATCAGGCCTCCAGTCTCGCCGTCGCTACCACCCTCCGAGGCCCCCTCGGAGGGGTCGTCGATACCCCCTCCGTCGCTGGTCTGCATCGCGCTCTCTTCGGTCGGTTCGTCCCCTTCGCTGGTGATCAGGAGTACGACCAGCAGCGCGAGCAGGGCGATCGACGCCACGACCCACATCGATTGCCCGGCGATGAGGGCGGTCGCACCCCCTGCCGCGGCGGCGCCAGTCCCTGCAGAGGGGCTCGACCCCCCCTCAGAGGGGTCGTCGTTACCCCCTTCGTTGCTGGTCTCGGGCTGGCTCTCGTCGGGCGATTCTTGCTGGTCGCTGTTGGTCTGGTTCTGGTACTCGTCGTCGGTTGCCATCGTACCCCCTTCGGAGGTCCCTTCAGCACCCCCTTCGTGGCTGGTCAGATCCCCCTCTTCGGCTTGGTCGTCGTCTGAGGGGTCGGAAACAGCGCCGTCCCCGGGTTCTACCCCTTCCGAGGGTCCCCCTTCCGGCTGGTCGTTCTGGGTCTCGATCCGGTCCTTCAGTTCCGACCAGTCGTGATCGGGGTCGGTCGACCCGTTGATGTGGCCCCTCACCGAGTCGAGGTTGCCGGTGTGATCACACCAGTCGACCGGACACTCGTAGTCGCTCACGCGCTGGCCTCCTCGACGTGGCCCCGGGCGTCGTGTGCGTCGCGGCCAGTCGCTTGGAGCTCGTCGCTGAGCTCTTCGAGGCGCTTGAACTCCATCGGCTCTTGTCCGTGGTCGGCACGAATCGCGTTGATCGCGGCGGCCGCCTGCTCGGCGTTGCCCTTCGCCTCCACGGCGTCGGAGAGTTCCTGATCCAGCCGGCTGATGCCGGCCTTGTAGCCCTGCCACGCCCGGCCGAGGGCTCCGGCGGCGTCGCCGGTGATCTCATCATCGGCGGCAGTCGGTTCGTCAGATAGGAGCGCGGAGACTTCGTCGTCGTCCATCCCGCAGGACTCCCGGAGGAACTCGCAAGCGCCCGAATCACCGTGCTTGCAGTGGTCTTGAGCATGGTCGCACTGGCTACCGGCTGCCTTCTCGGCGCGAGCGGCGGCGGCGCGATCGGGTCCGTCGTTCTCGATCCGGTCGCCCCCGCCGGCCTGCTGGGCTTCGGGGAGGATCGAGGACTTGTGTTCGTCGACGCTGAGTTCCGGGTCGTACCACGCTTCCCAGTCGCTCACGCCGTTGTCACGGAGCAGCGCCTTCACGCTGGCCGCTTTCAGGTAGTTGTTCTCCTCGACGAACGGGCCGACGCGGTTCTTCTCGGCGTCGGTGAGATCGGCCTGCCCGCTGCCCTGGTCGCGCTCGGCGCGGCCGGTCTGGGCGCCGGCCTCGAGCTGATCGCGAACGACCTCGGGCGTGTCGTCGATGAACGCGACGGTCTTCAGCCGACGGTCGTCGTCGACGGGGCAGACGTATTCCTCGTGCTCCTCGCGAGCGGCGTCGGCGCCGCTCTTCGTCCCGAACTCGACGGTGAAGCTCACCGACCACCTCCGTCCGGGAGTAGCAGCGCCTCCCGGTCGCTGTCGTGGTCGAGGCCGTCCCACGACGGGAGTCGCCACTCAGGTGCCGGGAAGCGCAGCCCGGGGAGCGAGAGGATACTGCACAGGCGGACCAGCGCTTGATGCTCGACCTCCGTTTCGGCTTGGAGGGCGAGCACGTCGCCGCGCTCGTGGGTGTGCATCAGGCCACCCCTGCGCCCGCCGGGTCCAGTTCTGCCCGCCCCGGCGGGATGAACATGGGCCGATCGGCGCCTTCCCGGTCGCTCCAGAACACGTCGTCGCCCTTCTCGATCCCGTAGCGGTCGACAATCGCCTTCGGGATACCCACTGTGAGACTCCCACCGCGTTCCAGCACCTTCCGTGAGCCCGCATAGCCGTCTTCAGACATCGGCGGCCTCGCGGGCCGCATCGAGCGCGGACTGCGGTGCGTCATCGTTCGTCAGCTCCTCGTTGGGCTCCCAGTCGCCGACGGCGTTGCCTTCGCCAACGTAGTCGACGGCGTCGTCGACAACGCGGAAGACGTGACTTCCGACCTGTTGGCCGGTCGCGTCCGTGGCTTGAGCGACGAGGTAGCTTCGTTGCTCGCCCTGCTCCTTCCGGTGTACCGTTGTTGCCATGCGGTCGGCTTTCCGGGGTCGGCGTACTCGGCGGCTCGGGATCCTTATACCGGCATAGATACTCGCGTAGGTATTTTACGAGTCTACACGCAAGGAAGTCCGTGGCGACGAAATCTCGGCCCAGCCGGGCGGCGGCTGAAGCGAAGACTGGTAGCGACTCCGATGTGGTCCCGCTCGGTCAGCGGACCCTCGGCACCAACGACGGCACCTTCACCGTCTCACTCCCGAAAGAGATGGTCGAGCGGCTCGGCATGGAGAAGGGCGACGACCTCGAGATCGGCTACGACGCCGGCGCCGACGAGTTCCGTGTTCGGGAGGCGGAGGACTTCGACGGGTGGGACTGATGGACTACTGTTCACTCCACCGGATCGGCTACAGCAACAGCGACGACGAGTGCCCGCTCTGCACCGGCGACGCCGACGGCGCGGCGAGAGGTGTAGCGTGACCCGCTTCCGAGAACCGAGGCATTCTCGGAAGGTCGAGCGCCGATCACCCCCCGAATCGGCCCGATTCACCCCCCGTTTCGGGTCGGTCGAGGCGGGAAACCTTCCGGGAAGCGCGCAAGGAGGAAGCCAGCAATGATGACCGAGGAGTACGACGGCAAGGAGGGTCGGCGGGTGTGGCTCAGTCGGTCGGAGGTCGAGCAGCTCCTCGGCGTCGCCGACGACCCGCTGCGGAAGGTCGCGTTCCGCCTCGGCGCCGAGGTGGGCCTGCGCTCCCACGAGGTCGTCTCGGTCCGCCCCGAGCACGTCGTCGACGGCGGCGCGGCGGGGCAGATGCTCGTCGTCCCCGAGGGCAAGGGCGAGAAGCTACGCGAGGCGCCGATCCCCGACTCGCTGGCGGACACGATCGACGCCGCGGCGAGCTTCGGCGGCGTCGACGACGACGAGGTGCTCGTCGATCGCTCCACCCGGGCGCTCCGGAACTGGGTCGAGGGCGCTCGCGACGAGCTGGCGTCGACGACAGGCGAGGGTCGGTGGCGCCACCTGACGTTCCACGATCTCCGACGGACGTGGGCGGGTCAGTTGGCTAATGCGGATGTGGATCAGACGGTGGCGCTTCGTTGGGGCGGGTGGAACGACCTCGATACGTTCCTGAACCACTACAGAGGTGAGGCGACGGAGAAGGCGCAGGCGAGGGAGCGCGGGAAGGTGGGGTGGTTGTAGGCGACCCCTCACTTCTTGCCGACGGGGAACCGAGTGGCCAGCAAATGGCCGGCTCATCTCCTAGCGTTCACGGACCCGAGGACATTCCTGAGGCTCCTGACGGCTGGATCGGTGGTGACCTAGTCAACACGGGTGGGAACCTCTTCGCCCGGATGTGGATCCATCCGGAGAAGGAGCTGCGTGTCGGTTACGCCGTTGACGACCCGGACTCGGTCGGTGTTGAGAGGGTACGGCTCGAGGGAGAGGACCAGTCGAACCCGCTCTCATGGGTCCACGTCGACAATCTCGAAGGCGAAACCTGTGACGGAGAACAAGATTGTCTGGAGACTGCGATTCGAACGATGAGCGCGTCGGATTTGGACTGCAGGTAGGGTTTACATCGTAGCTTAGTGACCGGGAAGCTGAAGACTACGACCATCTCGATAGCCACGGGTTCTCTCTCTCAGTCGTTTCTTATACCGTAAGCTAAATTCTATGTGTAGACTATACTTCTCAGCTATATGTCTGAGCAGACAAAGCTGGCCGGCGAGGACGAACTGGATGTTCCGGAGGAGCAGAACAATATCTACTGGTTCCTCCGCTTCTTAGGCGCCGCTGACCTCGGAGGCTTCGCAAAGAAGGAACCCGAGGCAACGCGAAAGCTCGGCCGAAGACTCGACGCAGCGCTGGACCGCGGTGACTCCCTTGACGAGGCGAGAGAAGCGATACCCGACGTGATCCTCGGTACCGTGAACGAGTTCTACCAGGGGAACCGCACAAGACGGTACTCGAAGACGGAAGACCTAGTGAATCAGATCGAGCATCGGGTAGACTCCACGCAGGACCTTCGCGACCTTCGGCTGGCGTGTGAGGCGGTAGTGACGACTACACAGCGACTGGACGCTGCCCCCGAGTTCGACGAGGACGCGATGGAGACGATCGTTGAGGATACCCTGCTGGACGACGATCACGAACAGTATCTCCCCGGGCACGCTTATCACGCGCTGAAGAACGTTGACGACGAGGGAACCGTCCTACAGGCGGGTGGACAGAATCGAGCGCTGATCCCGTACGTCCGCGAGCTCATGGACAGGTCGGATATTTCCGACGAGAGCGAACACGCTCGTCTAGTGGCTGCGGTCACACAGGAGTACGAGCGCCGTGCCGGGAACAAGCGCAAGAGCGACGCCGGTGGCGTACTCGAAACCGCCCTGAACCTTGTCTTCGATGCCTTCGACGTTCCCGTTACTGGCAAGGCCCGCCACTTCGGGGACTTCGAGATCGACAACATGCTCATCACCGACGAGGCAACGATCGGTTTCTCCTGCAAGCGAACACTCCGGGAGCGGTTCCGTCAGAGCCTGACCCGGGAAGCGGAGATCGATATTGACGAGGTCTGGTTCGTCCCGCTGGCCACGGACGACATCTCGCGCGAGAAGGTCCTCGACATTCAGGAAGACGGAGGACGGGTGTACATCTCCCGAGATACCTACGCATGGGAGGAATACGGGGACGATTCGGAGATCAAGGCGCTCCGCCCTGGCGACGAATTCTTGAGCGACCTCGCCGACTTCGCCGATATCGAACTGAATACCGAAGTGAACTAGTCGTCTGCTTCGAGGGTCGCCGATTCCTCTTCTTCGACGCCGAGGACCTTCTTCCGAACGGCGGTACCGAGGGCTTGCGCCAGCAGCGCCGGCACGGCGTTCCCGACCTGCTTGAACGCGTGCGTCCTCGCGACGGGGAACTCGAAGTCGTCGGGGAACGACTGGAGACGAGCTGCCTCGCGGACGGTGATCGAGCGCGCCTCTGTCGGGTGGATGAACATGTGGCCGTCCTTGTAGAGGTGGGCGACGACGGTCGTTGACGGCTCCTTCGGGTTCTGCTTCTTCAGCTTGTCCGGGAAGATGTCCGACCGATAGGGCTGGTGCTCCTCCGGAATGTCGCCGATGATGTAGGAGGTCCCCTCACCGAGCAGCTTGTAGAGGGTCAGATCCCGCATATTGTGGCCGCGGCACTCGTGGTTGTAGAGCGTGCGACCCTCCCAGTCGTCGGGGCCGGGTCGGCCGCGGATCCAGTACTGGTACTTCGAAACGGGCCCCATCGTGTACTCCTCGGCGTGCGTCGGCGGCGTGTCACCGCTCGGCGAGACCGGCGGGAGGTCGAGGATCGCGTCGGCGACGGTGTTCCACGGCTCGCGCTGCCCGGGGGACTCCTCGAAGTGCGGGAACTCCTTCTCTTCCGTATCGGAGAAGGCTTGAAGCGACTCCTGGTCTTCCTCCTCCGGGCCGCCGGCGTCGTTGAACTTGATCTGCTTCTCCTCCTCGTTCTTCGGTTCCCGGTGGGTCTTCCACTGATCCATGTCGGGGTTCTCGGCGCCGATGCGATTGCCGATGAAGAAGAGGCGCTCACGGTGCTGCGGGACGCCGAAGTCGGCGGAGTCGAGGAGCTTCACGGTCACCTCGTAGCCGAGTTCCTCCATCTGGGCGGAGATCACGTCGACTACGTCCTCGCCGTCGTCGTTCTGGGCCGAAAGCATCCCCTTGACGTTCTCCATCAGGAACGCCTTGGGCTGGTAGTGGTCGACGAAGCGGAGGAAGTCCTCGTAGAGCTGGTGGCGCTCGTCAGTGGTGGTGCTCTGGCCTTCGAGGGAGTTGATCTTGCTCCGGCCGACGAGGGAGAACGTCGGGCAGGGCGGGCCACCGGCGACGAGGTCGAGGTCGCCTTCCTCGAGTCCGAGGTCCGGCGGCTCGGTCTCGCGGATGTCGCCGACGACCATCTCGTGGTCGTGGTTGTGGTCGTAGGTCGGCTTCGTGTTCTCCTCGCTGTCGATCCCCCAGAGAACGTCGAAGCCCGCGTCGGTGAGGCCTTGGCTGAGACCTCCGGCGCCGCAGAAGAGGTCGATCGCCTTCGGCGCGTCCTCGCTCATAGTCGTGGTGGGGCCGTCTTCCCACCTAAAGGTGCGGTTTGCTGACGGTGATGCAGTTACCTCCGTTCCCCCGGCCGATATGTTGGAAGAGGTACTTGAACCGCATGATTAACCTAGCTTGAACTGATCATTACGGATACTAATGCCTGAGGCAGTAGCTGCACCGGTCTTTCTCATTATCTCACTGTATGGTGCACTCAGATTCGCAAATTTTGTCGATATCTGGGGGGAGGTTGACAAAGCAAAAACGCGAATTGAATACGAACTTGCCACATATCTGAGTGACCTATTTCAGCCGTTTAATAATGAAATGTCTCCAGACATTGACATAGATGTGTCCAGAGAAGACATCTCTGAATTGCCAGATGACGGGCCACTCCAGTCGATAGATGGCGATACTGTTGATTGGAACAGTGTATTTCAGCAGGCTGGTCAAAACCCGCTGGAGATTGCGGGGGAGTGGCTAACTAATGTGGAAAATCTCACGAACCAAGGAATAAACCCAGATTCCAGTCAGCCTGTTGCTGCACAATATCTCGTAGAAAACGAAGGCCTAGATCCACAGGAGATATTTGAGGAAGTCCACGAAGTCTATAGCCGGTATAGGAGTGTCAAACGTTCCTTCTTTGCCGCTCGAGTGGCTCTGATTCTCTTCACAGTTTCTTCGGTTGGGCTGATCTTTGCTTCTCTATTCTCGGTTACACTTAGCAGCATGATGGTCTATGGATACGTTTCGCTCGTCCTCCTTTGGATCGGCTTAGAGCTCTACCTCTGGGTTGTGCTTAACAGCGAAGTCGAAGTAAGCGGCAGAACTCCCGTTGATAAGCTGATAACGGAGGATCTCAAAGACTTGATCTAGTTCGGAGTGTATTCTGGGTATTCGTCGTATACGTATCCCACGATAGATTGCGTGGGAGTGTCTCCCCATCTGGAAACAAGCCGGTTAAGCGTCCTTTTCTCCCAGAATCCGAGCGTATTGAGCTTCTCAGACGCTTTCTTTTCCCCTTTTTCAGTGAGCTTGTAGACGTGCCTATCTCCGTAGGGGGTTTGTTCAACCTCCTCTTTGACCAAGCCCTCTTCCCGCAGGCTGTCCATCACGTGGTAGATATCTTCATCGAAAGGGCCGTACTTGTACTGCTTAAATTCGAACGGCGATTTCAGATCCCTATCCAATAGGGATCTATCTAGCAGGAAAGAGAGTTTTTGCAGACGGGTCCTCCCGTCAAGCTTCCCACCCTCAAGTTCGATGATGGGAAGGAGCCATTCTTCTCTTTCAGACATACCCGCGTATTGTTACTCAACGGTGAAATACTTTGTCTACTATCTGTTGGCTTGGTGCAAACTGCGGTTCTGGCCGTCTATGAGTCATTTCTATAGGGCACCCTGCATTATTTGAAGATATATTATGAGTAGTAAAATCGGCCATGCTGACTCGATGAGCGCATATTCTCGGAAGTGGTCCTGAGATATAATTTCAGACCTACCCAAACCCAGCGTACCACCCGGGCCTCACAGCCTCTGGAGGCCTCGGCGCCGGCAGGGGGCGCCGATCCTTCCCGCTCACTTCGCCGTCGAGGTACAGCGCGCCCCACGTCGAGATCTCGTAGTTGTTGCCGTACTCCCGTTCGAGGAAGCCGGCGCGGCGAAGTACCTCACAGCGTTCATAGATCCGATTCTCGCTGGCTGCGATGTCGATGTCGAACGAGAGAAAGTGCGGCGTCGACCACGACTCGCTGTTCAGCGTTTCGAGAATCCGGTCGTCGATGAGTTCCATCCAGTTTCCTGACTTTCGCATTGGGGACCCCCTACGCTTCAGCCGCTTCGTCGTTGCTACCGTTCTCGTCCAGCTCCGAGGCGTCGAGTTCTTCGTTTAGGTACGCTTCGCCCCTACTCGACATGATGTAGACACCGTTCCCGAGGTCTTTCAGGAACCCCTTGTCGGCCAATTTCCGTAGGCGGCGGGAGAGGTGGCCTTTCGTCACGTCGAAGTAACCACTTTCCTCAAGCTGCTTCGGGGATGCAGACCCCTCTTCCTCGATATACTCCAGTATCCGGTCGTCCCAGATGGTCATCCACGAGCCTGACTTCCTCATTATTAGTGCGTAATGGCACCCCCGAACCTATTAGCCGGCAATATTGCTATTCGGGAGTGGGAAGGGCTCAAATCATCTAACGAACCTCTAAGTCATTGGCGTTACCTTTACGTGGTGGTGGGTCATTTGTGCCGGTGAGGAGACACCGAGCAGGTCGAAGATGACTCTGGTAGGTTAGTGATCGAGGGGCCGTGCTACAACACGGCCCCGAGGTGTTTCCCGGAGCAGTCCAATGCCCGGAACACTCGCGGGGCAGACACCCCGCACAGGCAGTGAGGGACCGTTTTCGGAAAACAGTAGCGACACGGCCGGCACGGATCAGCCCGGCCCCGTGGACGTCGATGTGGCGTCGACGTGCGACAACTGCGGCTTCACGACGCTGAACGGCTGGGAGCTACGCCTCGTCGCCGCCGACGAACTCAACCTCAACGTTCGCGGCTGGAACGCGCTCCTGTGCAGCGACTGTCGGGAGAAGCACCGCGTCGACGGAGGGCGTCGATGACGGAGTGCTTCTACTGCTACCTCGACATCGGCGACAGCCACCCGGTTTGCAGCCGCTTTCGATGCACCAACGAGACCCACGGCCACGGCCCGGAGGGCAAGGAAATACCGTCCTTCTGTGAGCGTCACCGTGACGGGGGTGACGCCTGATGGTGATGCTCTGCGACGGCTGTGGCGACGACATCTCGCGGCTCTCGCGCCCGGAGTGCCACATCCCGCTGTCCGGTAACGGCGGCATCGACCTCTGCCCGAGCTGCCGGCAGGCGTTAGGCGAGAACTCCGACTACGAGGGTCGCCGATGAGTGACGTGACCGGCCTCTCGGACCTCTCAGCGTTCCAGCGCGACACGCTCTGGATCCTCGCTGAGGAGTCCGACCAGAAGGGCGTCGCGATCAAGCGCCGACTGCAGGACTACTACGGCGACCACGTCAACCACGCCCAACTCTATCCGAACCTCGACGACCTCGTCGAGGCCGGGCTGGTCGCCAAGGAGCAGGCCGACGGCCGGACGAACGCCTACAGCCTGACCGAGGCGGGCCGCCGTGCCCTCTCGGCGCGACAGGCGTGGATCGGGGGCGTCGACGATGAGTAACGACGCCAAGCCCGCGTCGGCGGAGAACGGCGCCAACCCGTTCATCATCAACCCCGCGATCGTCCGGACCGTCGACGGCGAGAAGTGGGCCGGTGACAACGTCGAGGAACGCGAGCGGATGCTCCGCATCGTGAACTACGAGACGACCGACTGCGAGACGGTCGCCGAGGTCGTCGACGTTCCGTACCACCGAGTTCTGGGCGTCCAGCGCTACCCGCTCACGGACCAACTGGCCGAGGCGATGGAGTCCGTCGAGGATCGGGCGCCGCTGACGGCCGACGGGGGCACCGACGATCTCGAGGGACGCGTCACCGAACTGGAGCGGAAGGTCGAGAATATCGCCGCGCACAACCGCCGCGACACGGCGCCGGAGGGTCGCCGGTGAGTCGGGATCGGCCGGACCCGTCGGAGATGAGCGTCCGGAAGGCCGTCGAGCGCTACCTGCGCCGTCGACGCGCCGACGCCACCGACTCTAGCGTGAAGTCGTGGAAGTACCAGCTCAAGCTGTTCACAGAGTGGTGTGAAGGCGTCGGCATCGGCACTGTCGGCGACCTGCGCCCCTACGACGTGGACGAGTACTTCGACCTCCGTAGCGGCCGCGTCGCGCCGGCGACGCTGGAAAGCGAGATGTGGACGCTGCGGTCGTTCCTTCGCTATCTGGAAGAGCAACTCGGCGCCGTTGAGGACGACCTTTCGGACTCGGTCCGCATCCCGGACCTCGACCCAGAGGATCGGTCGGACAGCACGTCGCTTCGGCCCGAAGACGGCTTCGCTCTCCTCGAACGCTACCGTGAAGACGAAGCGGTCCGGGCGACTCGAGCCCACGCGTTCCTTGAGCTGGCGTGGTACACCGGCGCCCGACAGGGCGGACTCCGGTCGCTTGACGTTCGGGACTTCCACGTCGACGAGGCGTACGTCGAGTTTCGACACCGCCCGGAGACGGGGACGCCGCTGAAGAACAAGATTCGGGGGGAGCGCCCGGTCGGCCTCCCGTCGACGGTGGTGGACGTGCTCGCCGAGTATGTCCGGAAGGAGCGGTATGACGTGTCGGACGAGTACGGCCGTCAGCCCTTGCTCCCGAGCACGAAGGGGCGGCCGACGAACAACACCATTCGGACGTGGTCGTACATGGCGACACAGCCGTGCTTGCACTCTGCGTGTCCGCACGGGAAGAGCCGAGGGACCTGTGAGTGGCGGGAGTACGTAGCGGCCAGTAAGTGTCCGTCGTCGCGGTCGCCACACAAGATCCGGACGGGGAGCATCACGTGGCAACTGAACCTCGGTCTCCCGCCGGAGGTTGTCGCCGAACGCGTCAACGCCTCGGTGTCGGTGATCGAGGAGCATTACGACTGGGCGACGGAGGAAGAGCGCTGGCGCCGTCGTCGTGACCGGATGGAGAGTCGACGAGAGTACGTTGAGCAGCTAGACTTGGGTGAGATCGATGAGTGACGACACTACCGACGATCGGGAGCACAGACACGCTGTAACCCCTGCGGAGGAGGGTGGCTCAAATCTTGGCCGACCCACTTCCTGACGACCCAACTACGATGAGCGACGGCGTCACCGGTGGGGAAACCGAACCGCCACGGCCGCGATGGTGACGTGCCCCCGCAGCCCACGCGGTCCACCCCAACACCCAACCTCCCTCCCGCCTATTGGCCCCCATGGATCGCCGACAGTTCGTCCTCGCCGGCACCGGCCTCCTGACCGCGCTCGCGGGCTGTGCCGACGGCGAGACGGGAACGCCGACCGACACCGACACGTCGACGCCGACCGCCGACGGGACCGATCCCGGGACCGATGAGCCGACCGAGGCGCCGACGGACGAACCGACGGACGAACCGACCGAGACCGAACAGGAACCCGACCTGCCCGAGTCGGTCGGCCTCGAAACGGTCGTTTCGGGGCTGGAACTCCCGGTGGGCATGGCCGACGTGCCCGGGACCGGCCTGCGGTACGTCGTCCAGCAGGGCGGCGTCGCCCGCGTCGTCGAGGACGGCTCGCTCCGCGAGACGCCGCTGTTCGACATCTCCGACCAGCTATCCCGGGGGTACGAGAAGGGGCTGCTCGGGATCGCCCTCCACCCGAACTTCGCCGAGAACCGCCGGCTGTTCGTGCGCTACTCCGCGCCGGCCCGGGAGAGCACGCCCGACGGCTGGAGCCACACGTTCGTCCTCTCGGAGTTCGAAGCCGGGCCGGACGGCTACACGGTCGACACGGACACCGAACGGGAGATACTCACCATCGCCCAACCACAGGGGAACCACAACGCCGGCTCGGTACTGTTCGGGCCGGACGGCTACCTCTACGTCGGCGTCGGCGACGGCGGCGCCGCGAACGATCAGGGCCGTGGCCACGTCGAGGACTGGTACGACGCCGTCGACGGCGGCAACGGACAGGACGTGACCGAGAACCTACTGGGCAGCATCCTCCGGATCGACGTGGACGGGACCGACGGCGAGCAGGCCTACGCGATCCCCGACGACAACCCGCTCGTCGGCGAGGACGGCCTCGACGAGCAGTATGCGTGGGGGTTCCGGAACCCCTGGCGGCTCTCCTTCGACGGCGAGGACCTCTACGCCGGCGACGTGGGCCAGTCCGAGTACGAGGAGGTCGACTTGGTCGAGATGGGCGGCAACTACGGCTGGAACGTCAAGGAGGCGACCCACTGCTTCCAAGCCGGGGACTGCCCCGACGAGACGCCCCCGGAGGTGCGCGGCGGCGAACCGCTGCTGGACCCGGTCATCGAGTACCCCCACGGCGGCGCGCCCGTCTCGGGGATTTCGGTCATCACCGGGAACGTCTACGAGGGCGAGGACGTGCCGGGGCTCGCCGGCTGGTTCGTCTTCGGCGACCTGAACGTCGCGGGCCGGCTGTTCGTCGCCCGCCCGGACGGCTCGGGGCTCTGGGAGACGCGCACGCTCCCTATCGCCGACGGCGACGCCGGGAAGCTGGAA